>CAJQIC010000001.1 GCA_905478335.1 uncultured Bacteroidia bacterium
TTCCTACTTTTCCCATTATTATTTACTTTTTAAGATTTGATAAAGCCTTGAAAGACGTCTTTCAAGATAATAAACTGTTACTTAACTTTATCTCTTAAGTGGTAAACATTAGGCTGACATTTTACAAAGGGTTATCACCCTTCTCTTCTTCCATTAGGCTTATCAGCCTATAACCGATTTTCATTTTTGAGACCAAAAACGAAACAAAAAGTCTTACCAAAAATATGCTCCCTAACACACCGGCCAGCGCGTCCCCCGCATTTTTGGTGAGCCGTGGCGCCTTAAATCATGCACGATTGAAAATGACCTTTGAAGTTTTCTGTAGAAATCGAGGAAGGCTTTTGTGTGTTGGCCCTGCGCTAAGCAGACAGGAAAGCGCAGCGGCTTTGGCTGAGGGGAAGAAAAGCCTTTCGTAGAGTTCAAAGAAAACTTCTCAAGTCTTGATTTTTTTGTTTCGTTTTTTTATCAAGAAAAAAATGAAAGCCGGGTTGTAGGGGTGGCAACCCCTAAGAGAGCAACAAATGAAATCCAGGGCTACAGGAATGTAAACCCCTAATTACCAGCCGCATACATTTGATCTATTAAATCAACCAAGACTTTAGAAAATAAAACAAGAACAAAAATTTAATTTTGCCGCAAGCCTTCAATAGATAGCTATGAAAGTAAAAACCGCCATAATAGGATCAGGAAACATTGGTACGGACTTGATGATAAAAATTATGCGAACGTCCAATGTGTTGGAAATGAGCGTTATGGTGGGTATTGATCCTGACTCTGATGGACTAGCGCGGGCAAAACGAATGGGAAGTGCGGTAACCCATGAGGGGATTGATGGGCTGCTAAAGATGCCTGAATGGAACGACATTAAAATCATATTTGATGCTACGTCTGCAAAAGCACACCATTATAATTTTGATAAAATCAAAGCATTCCCAGATAAAAAAGTAGTGGATTTAACTCCAGCCGCTATTGGACCATATGTTATTCCAGCCGTAAGCTTTGATACTGGTTTCAACTTCAACGTAAACTTAGATTTATCGAATGTCAACATGGTTACCTGTGGGGGACAAGCAACAATACCTATGGTTGCTGCAGTGAGCAGAGTAGCGAAAGTGCATTACGGGGAAATTGTTGCATCAATTGCAAGTAAGTCTGCCGGCCCTGGTACCAGAGCCAATATCGACGAGTTTACCGAAACAACTTCTGAAGCCATTGAGAAAGTTGGAGGCGCGACAAAGGGTAAAGCCATTATTATTTTAAATCCAGCAGAACCACCTTTGGTAATGCGTGACACCGTCTTCACGTTGAGTGAAATAGCGGATCAAGAAAAAATCCGAGAAAGTATTCATAACATGGTTGCTGAAGTGCAACAATATGTACCTGGTTACTCTTTACATCAAGAAGTGCAGTTTGAAGAGATTCCTGCCGACAAGCCTGTTTTTATTGAAGGTGTTGGGCATGTGTCAGGATTAAAAACTTCCGTGTTGCTACAAGTTGTTGGCGCAGGACATTATTTGCCTGAGTATGCTGGAAATCTTGATATCATGACAAGCGCTGCCATGGCTACTGGAGAGCAAATGGTAGGGTAGTGAAATGTAGAATTGTCGAGCGATACTTTTGGTTTCTAACTCATCACTAATTTTTGATACGGTAGTTTTTCCATTTTTTCGACTTCGATAGAATGATGTCCATTGTCTGAGGAGATTTTCCCAAACAATTCATAAATTCCTTTCCCGGTGATTTTATACTGTCGAAATGAAGGAGGGAAATGCACGGAATCGTAAAACTTACCTTTCATATCCATAAAGGTCCCAAACATCATCTGTTGTGGATAGCGTCCTCGAGTTGTTGTTCGTTTACGGTGCACCAAATACCCTAATATCCGGACATTTTTACCAACTAAGTCCGGAAAGTCATCTGAAAAAATGCTATTGTCGGTCACACCAGGTTCCAGTAATTCAAATGGTGAACACAAAGGAAAGCCAAGCTGTTCAATCTCATCATAGGCATCTTCAAAAGCCATCGGTTCTAGACTAGGTACATCCACATTCTTAATGTTTCCATGACCGAATAAAGATTTGGTGTTTGAAACAGCTTTTTTATCCGTTCCAAGCATAAAATGTGCTTTCCACAGCAGCGACGACTTGGTTTTGCCAGTGAACCGAAAGGCGTTGGTCCGAATTAAAATAATGAGCATTTCAAGACTTACAAGTACGCGGTCTACAAAATTTTCAATGCTGTCGAATAGGCCATGCGCTCTCCGTTCTTTAATTAAATGTGTTATGGTATGAGCTTCCAAACTTTTGACGTGTTGGAATCCGATAATTATTTCTTTACCTCTTATAATCGTCTGTATTTCAGCGGTATTGACACAGGGAGAACTTACATGAGCTCCATTTAGCCTCGCCTCTTGTAAATAATGTTCTGTGCTGTAAAATCCACCAAAATTATTGACGGTCGCGACCATATATTCTAATGGATAATACGCTTTTAAAAACAGGCTTTGGTAGCTCTCCACAGCATAACTGGCGGAATGGCCTTTCGCAAAAGCATAGTTGGCAAAGCTTTCAATTTGCCTCCAAATTTCTTTTGTCAGTGTTGCCGGATAACCCTTGTTGGCGCAGTTACTAAAAAACTTGTCTTTTACCTCTACAAATTCCACACGTTCACGAAACTTCCAACTCATGCCTCGGCGCAACAAATCAGATTCCTCTAACGTCAATCCAGCAAAATAATGGGCCACCTTAAGCACATCTTCTTGATACACCATGACACCGTAGGTCTCGTTCAATATTTCACCCAGAACAGGATGTGTGGCACCACGTGCAGAGGGAGTTCGATGTCGTTTGATATATTCTTGCATCATTCCACTTTGCGATACGCCAGGTCGAATGATTGAGCTCGCAGCAACCAGGCCTTTATAATCATCAACTTCCAGTTTTTTCATGAGGCCACGCATGGCAGGGCTTTCAACATAAAAGCAGCCGATGGAATCGCCTTTTCGTAATAATGTTTTGACTTTTTCATCTTTTTTGAAACGGTCTATGTCATCAATGTCAAACTCAGGAGCCTCTGGCTGATTGGTTTTAATGATTTGCAAGGTGTCTTTTATCTTACCTAAACCACGCTGACCAAGAATATCATATTTGTGAATGCCCACATCTTCAGCAATATGCATATCGAAATGAGCTGTAGGAAATCCTTTTGGCGGAAAGCTTGTCGCTCCAAAATAATGGATTGGTTTTTCGGTGATGATGATGCCACTAGAATGTATGCTTAAATGACTGGGTAGACCATGAATGAAACGACTATATAAAACGGTCAGTCGCGTAATTTCATCTAACTGACTTGGATCATCGGTGTGTTGTAATTTCTTGATTTCATCGGCGGGTAAGCCTAGTACTTTTCCGATTTCGCGGATGACCGATTTTTGCTGAAACGTAATGTACGAACCCAATAATGCCGTATTCGGATAGGTGTCAAAAATGAACTGTGTAACGTCGTTCCGATCGCGCCATGAAAAATCGATGTCAAAGTCAGGTGGCGATTTTCGATTAGGGTTAATAAATCGCTCAAAGTATAAATCAAGTTCAATTGGGTTTACATTGGTAATGCGCAGGAGATAAGCAACTAAACTATTCGAACCGCTTCCTCTTCCTACATAAAAATAGCCTTTACTGCGTGCATAGTTTACAATGGTTTGGTTTATTAAAAAGTAGGGCACAAATCCGCATTGATTAATCACCCTTAATTCCATTTCTAATCGTTCAGAAATTTCTGGGGTAATTCGATTGTTGAATCGGTATGCCAATCCTTCGTTGGCCATGGCTTTAAGCATCTCAAAATCGGATGGTGCACTGCCTGTAAAGCTCTCTTTGTTCTGGGTCTTGCCTTTTAGATTAAAGTCGAAATGGACTTCACATTGCGCGAGTAGGTTGTTGGCGTTTGCAATAAGGTGCGGGTATAGGTGATACGCCTCATTTATTTGTTCTACTGGTTGAAATGTGTTTTCGATTTGCCCTTGCTCGGACGTTTGTAATTGACTCAGAAGGATGTTTTTGTCAATGGCGCGAAGCAGTCGATGTGTGTTATAGTCACGCTTCGTGCGAAATGTGACAGGTTGTAAAGCCACGCATTTGGAATCTGAATATTTTGCTTTGTTTTGGAGTGCCCACGTGCGTTTGTCGGACGGAGTTATTCCGACATACTCATTGAACCTAAGTTTTCGCGTTGGTGTATTGAAAAGGGGATAGATGATAAACGCATCGTCAATTTCTGGAGCCTCATCAGGCACGTCAATTTTTAGGGCTTGAAGCTGGGATAAATAGTCATTGATCTTTTGAAACCCGTAATTGGTTTTGGCCAGTGCAATAAACTTTTGTTCGGCGCTGTTACGAAAATCAACACCAAGAACGGTTTGAATACCTCGGTTTTGGGCTTCCATAGCATAATACAAGCTGCCTGATGTGCTGTTGATATCGGTGAGTGCAAGTCGTTTTACCTCATGCTTTTCGGCCTCATCCAGCAGTTCTTTCGGCGACATGGTGCCGTATTTGTAGCTGTAATATGAGTGGCAGTTGAGGTACATGTAAAGTTGAAGTCCAAGTTTAAATGGTTTTATGTATCACTATTCAATCCTTCTATTATTCAATCATTCAATCCTTCTATTATTCAGACATTGCTAAGCATTCCGATGCGCGGGTACTACATTGGGTTCGCCGTTAAAAGGGTTTCCGCGTCCGAGGCCTTTGATTTGGACGGCTGCGCTTCTGCGAACGGAATTGGCGCCATATCGATTTTTAATATTGTCCATGGCTTGATATAATTTGAGCACCTTAGAGCTGTCGTTAAACAAATCAATTTGGTGTCCACCGCCAGCCAAATCACTAAGTCGGACACCAATTAAGCGAACGCGAATTCGACGATTGTATAGGACATTAAAAATGTCTTTGGCAATATCGATCAAGGTGTGATCACACGAAGTGTATGGAATCTTCTTTTGCTTGCTGTATGTCTGAAAATCAGCATACCGTATTTTGATACTGATACAGGAAGTTACCTTGTCGGCCCGACGCAATTCGTAAGCCAATTGCTCTACCATGGCCATCACCATCGATTGGAGTTTCAACACATCAATGGTGTCTTTTTCAAATGTACGTTCGGTACTGATGGATTTCTTTTCGTGGAACGGGACTACTGGACTGTTGTCAATCGCATTGGCTTTATACCAAATGCTTTGTCCGTTTTTCCCAAACGCTTTTTCCATTAACTCAAGTGGCATGTCTTGAACGGTTTTTATTTTCCGAACACCCATACGGTTAAGGAGGAAGCCAGTTTTGGCACCAATCATTGGGATTTTCCCAATAGGCAGTGGCGCGAGAAATGGTTTCTCCAATCCAAAATCTATATTGATTTGATTGTTAGGTTTTGCCTCTCCTGTTGCAATCTTCGAAACAGTTTTGTTCTTCGAAAGCCCAAATGAAATAGGCAAACCCGTTTCATTAATAATGCGTTGACGTAAATGACCAGCGAGTTTATAACAGCCAAAAAACTTGTCCATGCCTGTTAGGTCCAAGTAAAATTCATCAATACTCGATTTTTCTAAAATAGGCACTTCCTCTCGTAGAATTTCAGTAACGATTTTTGAGTACTTGCTGTAAACACCTGCTTCTCCGCGAATGACAATACCTTCCGGACATAACTCACGAGCCATCTTCATCGACATGCCCGAATGTACGCCAAATGTACGTGCCTCATAACTGCATGAGGCCACTACGCCACGATCACCGGTTCCTCCCAGAAGAATAGGTTTGTTGTTGAGTTTACTGTCCATCAACCGTTCGACGGATACATAAAATGTATCCAAATCCATATGTGCTATGCTTCTAGTAGATGACACGTTTTTTGCTATTTTTTAAAATTGGGGGAAGCAAGATAGGACATTTATTGTCAGAAAAAATGACTTCTGTGCTTTTTAAAAACATTTGTTGGTAATGTGTTTTTATGCACATTTTTTCTTGATAAATCATTGCTTAGGGCTTCCGTCCTATAACCCAGGATTCTATTTGTTAATTGTTTAGGGGTTGCCACCCCTATGGCCCGGCTTTCATTTTTTTCTTGATAAAAAAACGAAACAAGAAAAGCCTTAAAAATAATAAGCCCTTCGTTTTGGTGCGCTCAACCCTCCACCTCATCTAGGCCACCAAAACCCGCCTTCGCACATCGCCGATTATTTTTGGCCACCCGCACTTCGTATCGCTGTTATATTTACCTGACGCTGAACAAGAGCGTTGGCCCACCAAAAATGCGGGGGACGCGCAGGCCGGTGTGTTAGGGAGCATATTTTTGGTAAGACTTTCCGCCGGTGGGCGGACACGTTTGTTTCGTTTTTGGTCTCAAAAATGAAAATCGGTTATAGAGCTTGTCCGACCACTGGCGGACTGATA
>CAJQIC010000002.1 GCA_905478335.1 uncultured Bacteroidia bacterium
ACGGTCACAACTTAACTTACGCCTTAGAGTTAGATCCTACTGCTGGATCTTACGCTCAAATCGATTTCGATGAAGACGTAACGTTAACAATCACTTACACAATATCTAACCTTTAATATCTTCTAGTTACCTCTCTGGGGTAACTAGCTATTACAATACTATTAGGTCGCCTCCAAAGAGGTGACCTTTTTTTGTCGGGTCAACACACCGCAAACCCAACGCTGTTCTCTTATAGAGACACTTTAAAAAACCGTGAAAAAGTAATATTCTAAAGGTGGTTTGGTTTTTGTTGATTCGTATACTAGACAAACATTGTATACACAGAACATATGAAACATTTATTATCCTTAACTCTAGTTCTTATATCATTCACAATGGCAAACGCAAGTTTGGTTATTGTAAACGGCCTTTCACATTAGCACACCGTGCAAAATGGCCTAAAGTCTCAAGGTTCGATAATCATCAAAAACACTTCTGAGACCTCTAGAAGAGCCAGAATTTACAAAACTGATGTAGTACATAAATGCGATGGGCAAACAACATTTGTTGAAGGTTCAGAGCGAGACCGTTGTAACTCTGAATGGACGTTGCTCTCAGACAATGAGATAATAATAGCATCTAAACAATCTTATACCTTAACCTATGAATTGAACCCAGGACAAGATGTTGAAGGCGTTTGAAGCTACTGGGGTGTTATCATGGTAGAAGAGATTAAAGACCTAGACACCATAAGCCCTCAGAGAGGTGTAACCGTAACTTCTCTTATTCACTACGCGATTCAAATTATTTCCAATTTTGATTCAGAATCAGTTAAAGATTTAGAAATTTTCGGTGTCGACATCGACACAACCAAAGAAAACAACCTAGTTTCTATTAGCGTTAACAACAAAGGGAACTTCATGTTGAAACCAATCATGATTCTTGAATTGTACAACGACCTAGGCGAACAAGTATATCGAACTGAAATCCCATACCAAAAAGTATATCCAGGCTTCTGCAAGTTGTTTGAACTTTCCATTAACGACGTTCCAAAAGGTACGTACAATGGTATAATAGTGGCGGATTGTGGAGATGAAAACATCTATGGAATAAACATAGAAATAGACGTCCCAGAACCTAAAACAAAAATTTAACCTATATGAGACATAGGCTCTACATCAGGGCTGTTTTATTCGCATTAATTCTTACGAGTGGCGCAGCACAGGCACAAATTAGCCTTACGCTGTCCAACCTGCCTGAAGGTGAAGTCAAACCAGGAAAAACCCAAACTATTGTTTTAAACGTCGCAAATAAGACGAAAGACACGCTAGACCTTCGTTTAGATTTAAAAATACCTAAACCGCTTAGGGCACTAATATTTAACAAAAAAGTCAACCTTTTACCCAATAAAAGCTCTCCACTTCTCATCCCGATATCAATCCCACGTGCTACTACATCTGGCAATTATTCCCTTGAATTTGGGATTAAGCAAGACGGAAAGTCCCTGGCTACCCAAAAAGTGAGTTTCGCTATTGCAAAAATTACCGATGTAAACGTAGAACTTATTGAATACCCACCTTATGCCAGATCTGTGGACACGATTAAAGCCCGGTTCATGATTATGAACAACGGTAATGCGCCGGAGCAGCTACTGTTAACAAGTAGAAACGGCATAATCAAAGCCAAAAAATTACAAACCATACCAGCGGATTCAACCGTATTCATAGACATGTGGATTCTTAACGACCCCAAAACGTATGAAGTTGAAGATCAACTTATTGATTTGTTCTGCGACATTACAGACATCAGCCAATCTGTAGGAGACCAAGAAATTATCAAGGTGTACCCAGCACGTACTGTTAAAGTTGATCCGTTTTTTCGCTACCCAATTTATGTGAATGCGAGTTATTTTACTCAAAACACGAACGGTGCTTTTTACAACACGATTACGCAATATCAAATTTCAGGAAAAGGCCCACTCGATATAAACAAAAAGCACAATTTAAATTTCGCTTATCGTGGCCCTGGTGCAGTGCGAATTACTCGGATAGGTAATTTTTCACAAAAATTCGTTCACTATAGTACGAACAAAACAAATGTGTTTATAGGCGAGAAAACCTTTGGTTTGTCTGATCTTACAGAAAACTTCAGGTTTGGAACTGGAATAGAATTCAACACCAAGGTTCACAAGACCTTTTCATTTGGGGGCTATTACAATAGGCCTATTTTCCAACCAGAAATTCGCGAACAATTTGGAAGCTTCGTTAGCTACCATACGCAGAAGCAATACACCTATCGCATAAACTCTCTGAATAATTATTTAAGTGAAGGACAAACCATAAACCTAACGTCGCTCCAAGTTGACTTCACCAATTTTACCGATTGGAGATTTACTGCAGAGGCTTCTCGTAGTTTTAGCGCAGGCAAAGATGGAAGTGCTGCATCATACAACACCAACATAAGCTTTAACAAATTTAGACTAAGCAGCAGTGGACTATACGCCGACAAAAACTATAGAGGGTACTACAACAACTCGTTAAATTTAAGTCTAAACACGTCCTACACCATGGATAAGATTAGCTTTCAAGTGAATGGGAACTACTCCAACTCAAACCCCAACCTTGATACCGTATTTAGTGTTGCTCCAATATCTTTCTTTATGAGTGCTGGTGTTCTTGGCAAGTTTACAAAGCATTTTGACATGCAGGTATTGGGGGTGTATAGAGAAAAAACAGATCGCCTCGCATCAAAGAATTTCGATTATACGGAAAACCGTGTTCGGTTAACAATGGGATACAAACGAGGCAAAATATCGTCAAGATTCCTAACAGAAGCAGGAAATACAACAAACAAGCTTACTGTTGGATCTGCACAAAGTTTCGGTTACGATGCGCAATTACAACTGAGCTATCGGCCAAAACCTAATTTTTGGATCTCCTCCTTTACGCAATACCTTAACAACAACAGATTTACACAAGAAACTGAGAAGTATTTACTTTATGGTATGGATGCCAACGTGCGGAAAGGGAAAAAATTCACCATGACGCTCGAGTTTCAAAACCAATACTTGGTCGAAGACCTTTACAATGACCGAAACTTATTAAACCTTAAACTAGGCTACCAAATAACCCGACACCAACTGCTTCAGCTAACAGCCAACAGAGGTATCTTACACCAAGCTCCTGTCCGCAAAGACTGGTTCATTTCTGCAAACTACAGTGTAAGGTTAGGTCTACCGATGGTCCGCACGATGGCTTTAGGTTCTCTTGAAAGAAAGCTTATCAACGGTGGTGTTAATTCTGTTGACAATGTTGTCCTTATGCTAGATGGGCAGTTAATAACCACCAATGAAGATGGTTCTTTCACCTTTAATAATGTTAGACCAGGCAAGCATCAATTATTCTTAGATCGAGCCACAATTGGTGTGCGAGACCTTCCGAATCAAAAACTCCCTATTGAGGTTGACATTTTTGCTGAAAAATCGAGTACTGTGTCTATTACCATGACCAGAAGTGCACGTGTTACGGGTCAGGTTAAGCTGGAAAAAGTCCGCTCTTTCCAATCGAAAAAGAAAGAAGTAAAACTCCCTTCCATTATTGTTGAAGCCTCTATGGGCGAAGAAAGCTTTTTGACTCGAGCAGATATGTATGGCAATTTTGTTTTTGGCAGCCTAAGACCCGGATTATGGAAAATTAGGCTAGTTCCCACATACTGGAAAGATGACTTTATCATTAAAACGCCGTATCTTGAGATGGACTTAAAAGCTGGACAGGACGAAACGATTGAAATGAGTATTAAACCTAAACAACGCAGGGTGAAATTTTTTAACAATTCGGGTAACCGCCTAAAAGTTGGAGGAAAATGAAAAAACTAGTAGTCTTCTGTTTCATAACCTTTGCAAGTTTAGGCGCTTTGCATGCCCAATCGTATTGGAGTTATGATGATCATGGTTTGAGCCTCAAAATGCCTGAGATTAGTTTGATTAGTGTAATGCCAGCCAACTATACCGTAAACCTTTCTTTAGGTTTACCAGACCGTGCCGGCGACAAACCTGGAGAAACCGGCGATTCAAAAGATGATAACACCTGGTTAAATTATAGCTGTTCAAGAAAATATAGAGGGAGCTTCAAAAAGGTTTATGCGCAAATTACTTCAGGAAGTGTTCCGGATGGGTTGGCCGTCAATTTAGAAGTCAAAAATCTTCAACAAAATGGCCGTGGCACCTGGGGTCGACGATATTCAAACTCCATAACCTTATCAAACCAACCACAAGTTGTTGTGCACAGAATCGGCGGAGGTTGCACACGAAGGGGTACAAGTTTTGGACACCAATTAATTTACGAACTCAAACTTACCGACATAGACCAACTGGTCGTAGATGACGATAAGACCTATTTAACCATCACCTATACAATTAGCGACTAATGAAACAGACAGCACTTTGCCTCTTTCTTGTTTTGGCAGTAACGGCGGTATTTGGTCAACAAATTCGTATTCGTGGTAGTGTGGATTTTTCCTTCAATTTAACAAACATTCAGCCTGGGGAAGACTACAGTGTAGAAACCGAAAGCAAACATGATGGTGTTCGGATGGATATAAAAAACTTAAGAAGACAGGCGTATTGGCGTGTGACTGTAAACAAGTCAGACATCAATTGGGACAATAATGTTAAGATATACGTTAGGCGGACGAGTTCGGGAAACGGAAACGGTTCCCTTTGGGGTTGCTCCAACTACACACAAATTCGGAATATGCCGCAAACTGTGTTGCAAGGTCAAGGGGCACTTAATAATATTTACTTACAATACAAATTGGACGGAATATCATTATCCCTACCTGCAAACACCTACAATACAGACATAATCTATACGTTGTATGAGCAATGATGTAAGTAGCTCTTTTCTTAAGAAGTTCGTAATTTCTTTAATCGCATTAATGGCCATTGGCCCGTTATCCATCAACATTCCAACAGTACCGCTTACTCTGCAAACATTTGTACTGGTTGTTACGGCGTATTGGTTTGGATGGCCTTCGGTTATTGCAGCTGCCATTTATGTATTGGCTGGACTAACAGGTTTACCAATATTCAGTGGATTTGAAGCAAATACAGAAATCTTGCAATCAACTTCTGCTGGTTTTGTTATAGGGTTTCCAGTAATGGCTGCCTGTATTTCTCTTGTCAAACGAAACACAAAAAGACTGACCTATCTCTTTGTCTTGTTTGTAACTGCGCACTTGGTTCTAATTTTGTTCGCATACCTATATAATTCATTATCGGGTTTGTCATTTCCTTCGTTGTCATACGTTTTCACCAATTTAACGCCATCACTATTGGTCAAAAGCGCCCTAGCCGGCTTGGTTGTAAAATATGTCCGATTGCCAAACCCTCTGGCTTGATTCGTTTCAATCAACCGAATTTAGATCAGCTGGAAGAGTGCAACGTAATTAGTCTTAAGACTTTTTAACCTAATCCATTTTCTGTTACATTTGACCTATATGACTGGCCGCTTATTTGTCAAAAATTCGATTCTATTATTCCTATTAATCGTTGTTGGTTGCCAGACAACCGCACAGGAAAATGAATGTTCAAAATATCCTAAACCAATTGGGCATGTCAATGACTTTGAAGCGGTTTTGACTTCTGAAGAGATTTCACAACTAGAAACGTACTTGAGGGAATACGAAGGAATTAGCACCGTAGAATTGGCAATTGTCACGACCAAATCGTTCGAACCGGACACCTCTTTATTTGACTACTCACTTAACCTTGCTAATTGCTGGGGTGTGGGTAAGGCCAGTGATAACAATGGTGTTTTAATTGCTATTAGTATGAAACAACGGGCTGTAAGAATTCAGCTTGGCACTGGATTAGAAGACGTGTTTACAGACGAAGAGGCTCAAGTGGTCGTAGATGAGTACCTCATTCCACACTTCAAAAAAGGATTGGTATACAAAGGAATACGTGTTTCTCTTTCTGAAATCTTTAAGCAGCTTTTACCGTTGCAGGACGAGTAGGTCCACTACCTTTGCACATGCAAAAAAAAGACGGGTTAAAAATCAAACGTTACCCAGCATCTAACAATAGATCACTGCAAGCATGGAGTGCAGCCGACGAGTATATCCTAAGGCATATAAAGGAACTAGACCTTAGTGAGAAACACATCTTGATTTATGGCGATTCATTTGGCTATTTAGCGACACAAATAAAAGCGAAATCAATATGTATTGCAGTGGATGGCGCTGCCCAGAAAGGAGCCATCATTAAGAACCTTGAAGACAATAAGGTTAAGTCACCAGTAACATTTATCACCCTAACCGAAGAAACACCAGAAAAGTGTGCTATAGCCTTTATTAAAATTCCTAAATCACTGGAACAATTTGAGCTTTTCTTGCACCATTTCATGCACAACGCTTCGCAAGATTCTGAGATTGTTTGCGGTTTTATGACGCGACACTTCTCAAAGCAATTGGTTTCAATTTGTGAGGATTATTTCGAGGAAGTTAGCCAGTCGTTAGCTTGGAAAAAGGCGAGATTACTGATTTGCAAAAAGGGTAAAAAATTAGAAAAAAAGACCTTAATCAACACAATCTCGTTCAATAATGAGCCAATTTCACAACATTATGGCGTTTTTTCATCCAATTCCATAGATGCGGCGACTCAGTTGTTGATGGCACAAATTAAGACCGTTGAGGACGAAACCAAAGTAATGGATCTTGGTTGCGGCAATGGGATAATTGGGTTACATCTCATGAAACTAAACGACACCATCGACCTTCATTTGGTAGATGATTCATTTATGGCTGTTGAAAGCGCGAAATTGAACATCCAAAACGCAACCTTCCACCATGCATACAATCTGGATTCGTTTTCAGATAACTCATTTGATTTAATCGTTACTAATCCTCCATTCCATGTTGGGCACGAAATAGACATTAGTGTTCCAATACGTTTGTTCAAAGAGGCCCATGATAAGTTAAAAGTTGGTGGATTGTTCTATGTTGTAGCAAACAATCACTTGAATTACAAAACACACTTAAGCAAACTGTTTAAAGAAATAGAGGTTGCCGAAGACAATGAGAAATTTACAACATACAAATGTTGCAAAACCTGACACTAAAAGCAGGTGTTATATGAGTCAACAGCACCCGCATTATAGCCTAATTACACACTAGTTCGTAATTATAATCTTTCGTAGACCCCAGCAATTCCCTGACCTCCACCAATACAAGCGGTCACCACTCCATAACGTTGCTCACGTCTTTTCATTTCATTCAATAATTGAATGGTCAGTTTTGCTCCAGTACACCCAAGCGGATGTCCAAGGGCAATAGCACCACCATTTACATTGACCTTATCCGTATCAAGATCTAACTCTCGGATTACGGCTAAACTTTGTGACGCAAATGCCTCATTCAATTCAATCTGATCGATATCGGCAAGTGTTAACCCGGCTCGTTTCAACGCTCGTGGTACGGCTTCAACTGGGCCAATACCCATGTACCTTGGATCAACGCCTGCACTAGAAACCGAAACAAGTCGAGCCATTGGTTCAAGACCTTGGGCCTTCATCATTTCTTCACTCATAACGATGACAAATGCTGCACCATCTGATGTTTGACTTGAGTTTCCAGCGGTAACCGAGCCCCCTTGCTTGAATGCTGGTCTTAATTTGCCAAGCACTTCCAAACTTGTATCACGTCTTGGTCCTTCGTCTGTGTCAACTACAAACGACCTTTGCTTACGTTTTCGTTTCTCAGCATCGTAGTATACCTCATTTACGGTATAGGGGACAATCTCATCTTTAAACTTACCAGCCTCGATTGCCGCAATTGCTTTTTGATGGGAGGTATAGGCAAAGGCATCTTGATCTTCTCTACTCACATTAAACTTTAACGCTACTTCTTCTGCTGTCAGCCCCATCCCCAAAAAATAATCCGGATGGTCTTTGGCAATGCTGTAGTTCGGCACCGTCTTAAAGCCAACCGTAGGCACTAAACTCATGCTTTCTGTGCCCCCTGCAATAATGCAGTTGGCCAAGCCAGCTTGTATCTTACCTACAGCCATGCTAATGGTTTCCAATCCGCTACCACAATAACGGTTGACTGTTGCGCCACCAACATTCAAAGGCAGTTTCGATTTAACGCCTACCCATCGTGCCATCTGTAAACCTTGCTCTGCTTCTGGCACAGCATTTCCAACTAATAAATCTTCGACAACGCTTGGGTCGAATCCAGCAGTGTTATCAATCAAATGATCGATGACCGCCGCGCCAAAATCTACTGGTGACGTGAACCGAAATCCTCCTTTGTTTGCCTTTCCTACGGCGGTGCGGAATCCACTGATTATATATGCATGTTTCATAGCTGACTTGTTTAATTTCGTAATGGCTTCCCTGTTTTTAAAATATGCTGAATTCGCTCCAGTGTTTTCCTTTCTCCCAATAAAGACAAAAAGGCTTCTCGTTCTAAGTCGAGTAAGTATTGCTCCGAAACCTCTGTTGGCTGAGACAAATCACCACCGGCCATCACAAACGCTAACTTCTTAGCAATTTTTTGATCGTGTTCAGACGCAAATCCACTAATGCCAAATGCTTCAATTCCGGCATACATGGTGCCTAAAGCCGTTTGACCTAAAACCATAATATCTTCTCTTTCCACTGGTCTGGAGTATCCAGAGTTTGACAACTCAACCACTTTATTCTTCGCCTCTGCAATCAATCGGCTCTGATTAATCACAACCGAATCTTTGTCGCTGTGCAGAACACCAATATCGAAAGCCTCGTACCCTGACGTGGCCACTTTAGCTGTTGCAATTGTTGTAAATCGTTCTTGTAGTGCAGGTAATTGCGGGTCGCCTGTATAAAATCCGTCACTTGTTCGAACAACAAATTCTTTAGTGCCACCACCTCCAGGTATTAAACCGGCACCAAATTCGACCAGGCCAATATAAGTCTCTGCAGAAGCAAGCGTAGCATCTGCATGCAAACTCATTTCACATCCACCGCCCAGGGTTAAACCGTGTGGCGCCATGACTACCGGTACAGACGAATACCTAAGACGCATTACCGTATTTTGAAAATACCGAATCGCCATGTTTAGCTCATCATATTCTTGCTCAATGGCCAACATAAGCATCATGGCCAAATTTGCTCCAGCCGAAAAGTTTTGGGCATCATTTCCGATAACCACACCCTTCCAGTTCTGTTTTTCTGCTATATCGATTGATTTATTGATTCCTTGTAATATCTCAGAACCAATGGCATTCATTTTGGTGTGAAACTCTAAACACAGCACGGCGTCACCTATATCATGAAGACTTGCACCCTTGTTGCCCCATACCAAATCATTGTTGCGATAGTTATTTAGCGCAATACTCTCTTTGGAGCCAGGAATGATTTCATATGATTTATTATTGACGTTATAAAAATAACGGGCTCCGTTTTCAGTCTTGTAAAAACTCGATGCTCCACTAGAAAGCATGTCGATCACCCACTGATTTGGTTGTATGTTTTCTGATTGCATGGTGTCAACAACTCGCTGAACACCTAATATATCCCATGTTTCGAACGGCCCAAGCTCCCAACCAAATCCTGCCCGCATGGCATCATCAATTTGGTACAGATGGTCGGCAATTTCTGGGATGCGATTACTTGAATAAGCAAAGACTCGCATGTTTAACGTATTGAAAAACATAGATGCTTTGTCTGTCCCTTTAGCCAAGATTTTAAGTTTATGAGGAAGGCTATCAACCTTTCTTGCTGCCCCTATCGATTCAAATCGAGGGCTTGTTTTTGGTTTATACTCAAATGTTTTTATGTCAAGCGCCTTAATCAAGCGTTTGCCGTTCTCGTCTTTAGACTTCTTATAAAATCCTTGCCGCGTTTTGTCGCCGAACCATTCGTTCTCAACCATTTTTTGAACAAACGATGGAATCTCGAACAAATCCTTGGCTTCGTCTTCAGGACAATTCTGTCCGACCCCTTGTGCTACTTTAACAAGGGTATCAATTCCAACCAAATCACAGGTTCTAAAAGTTGCAGACTTGGGTCTTCCGCTCACCGGGCCAGATATGGCATCAACTTCTTCAACCGTTAGATCCATTTCTTGCATAAGATGGAAAATGGCCATAATACTAAATACACCAATTCTGTTTGCAATAAAGGCTGGTGTGTCTTTACACAAAACCGTCTGCTTGCCAAGAAACAAATCCCCATAACGCATCAAAAACGTTGTGACTTCGGGATCCGTTTTTGCGGTAGGTATGATTTCTAATAACCTTAAGTAGCGTGGAGGATTGAAAAAGTGACTCCCACAAAAATGTGCTTGAAACTCTTCTGACCTGCCTTCGAGCATCATTGAAATCGGAATCCCTGATGTGTTTGATGTTACAAGCGTCCCAGGTTTTCTGTGCATTTCAACTTTTTCGAAAACTTGCTTTTTGATCTTCAAGTTTTCGATAACTGCTTCAACTGTCCAGTCTACCTTCGACAACCACTGCATATCGTCATCAAAATTTCCGGTAGTTATATTTTTAGCAATATCTTTTGAATATACGGGTGAAGGATTTGACTTAAGTGCCGTTTTTAGCGCTGCATTAACAATTCTATTTCTTGCCTTAGGATCGTCCTTTTCCTCGTCTGTCAAATCAAAAGGGACTATATCCAATAAAAAAACTTTAAGGCCTATGTTGGCAAAGTGACAAGCCAACCTACTACCCATTATCCCTGAACCTAGAACGGCTACAGAATTAATTTTACGATTACTAGCTTTGATTACCTCCATAGTTCAATTAATAAGGGTATTTATTTGCTTCAATCATTTTGTCGGCAACCGCTTGACGCGCTGCAATTGTGTTAAAAGGCTCGTATTTGGTAAATCTTTTGACACCAATTAACATCATCCGTAATTCATCACCCTCTGCGAATCCGCATATGGCATGTTTGCCAGACATATGGACACGTTCGAGCGCATCACTTAGGTATGTTTTCGACATAAGGATTTGTAATTCAGCCGATGCTTCTCCATTCAAGTTAATCATCTTTTCTGTTCGAAGAATCGCGCTTTCAGCCGTAAATACATCAATCACCATGTCTGCCAGGTTCATTAAAATTTCCTGTTGCTTTTCTAGCTCCATCATGTATTTCTGGGCCGCTGCACCTGCAGCTAGCAAAATCGCTTTCTTGGCGTTCTTGATTGCATTCTTCTCAGCATAAAAAGGCCCGTCTTCCTCCTCGTCATCAAAACTTGGGATCTCCATCAATTCCTCCTGAATTTTCATTGCTGGGGTCATGATGTCCAACTGACCTTTCATGGCTTTTTTCATCAACTGACCAACAGCAAGCATCCTGTTTATTTCATTCGTCCCTTCAAATATGCGATTGATTCTAGCATCGCGATACATGCGCGCGACAGGATATTCTTCCGAGTATCCAGTTCCACCAAAAATTTGGACGGCTTCGTCAATTACAAAATCTAAGGCTTCAGAACCCAACACTTTTAGGATCGCACACTCAACACTATATTCCTCCGCAGCTTTTAGTTTAGCTTCTTCCTTACTCAGTCCTTCTTTCTTTAATTCTTCGATTTTATCCGTGATTAAATCCGCAACACGGTAGGTAGCAGAATCAGTGGCAAAGGTTTGGATTGCCATTTCGGCAAGTTTGTGCTTTATAGCGCCAAAACCAGAAATTGCCTGGCCAAATTGATGTCTCTCATTGGCGTAATTTGTTGCAATGTCAATGGCTTTTTTACAACCACCCATTACCATAGCACAAAGTTTGAATCGACCAATGTTAAGCACATTGAAAGCTATTTTATGCCCTTTACCTATTTCCCCAAGTAAGTTGTCCTTTGGTATACGAACATTTTCAAAAAATACTTGGCGCGTACTTGAGCCTTTTATTCCTAACTTAACCTCTTCGTCTCCCAGTGTTAGTCCTGGCGTGTCTCTTTCCACAACAAACCCGGTAAACTTATCTCCATCCACTTGAGCAAAGACGATATACAAATCAGCAAACCCTGCATTTGTAATCCACATTTTTTGGCCATTGAGCACCCAATGTTCACCATCAAGAACCGCTTTTGTTTTAGCCGCAAGTGCATCAGATCCAGAATTAGGCTCGGTCAAACAATAACTTGCTTTGAGCTTACCGGAAGCCAAATCGGGCAGGTATTTATCTTTCTGTTCTTGTGTACCAAAATATAAGATGGGCAAGGTCCCGATTCCTGTATGAGCAGCAACTGCTACACCAAAGGACAACGCCTTACCAAGCTCTTCACTCAAAACGGTTTCTGTGTTGAAGTCAACGCCCATTCCGCCGTATTGCTCCGGCACACCTGCTCCTAGCATTCCCAAATCACCAATCTCCTCTAACAGATTTGGCACCATGTCAGGGTTTTCTAGTTGCTTATCAATTTTAGCAATGTTGGGCCAAATTTTTGCCTCGATAAAATCGATTGCCATTGACCTAAACATCAGTTGTTCTTCATTCAACTCTTCTGGCACAAAAACATCGTTTGCCAGTTGCTCTTTGATTAAAAATTCTCCGCCTTTCATGTGTGTTTTTTTAGTTTGTCATGATGATTTTAAGTCGTAAGCTTGTAATCATGTACAAGTCCTTATTCAAAAAAACGGATAATTTCTGTCTAAAAAAAGATATTTTCATTAAATTGTCGCATACAACTATGTCTTGTACGACATTTTACACTAAACGTACAATACATGGTCATTAACCGCAGATTTCAAACCGAAAATTGAAAAAATAATGGAAGAAAACTCAAACCTATTTTTACCCGAGCAAGTATGCTTCCCTTTATATGCAAGTTCACGTATGATTACGCGGTTGTATCAACCGCTGTTAGAAGCATTTGAGATTACCTATCCACAATACCTGGTAATGTTGGTTTTATGGCAGCACAAAAAATTAAGCGTCACGGAGCTAGGGAGTAAATTATTTCTTAAGACAAACACCCTTACGCCCTTAATACGAAAAATGAAGGAGAAAAAACTCCTTACGAAACAGCGGTCAAATAAAGACGAACGAACCGTATTTGTGAGCTTAACTACTAAAGGTCAGGAACTTGAAGAAAAAGCCAAAGACGTTCCAAAGGAACTCATAAAGTCTTTAAACATGTCTTCGAAAGACCTTGAAGACATCCGTGCCATCATGTGGCGTTTTCTGGATAATTTTATAGAAACAAAAGAAAGCTAACCTACTTTAGATGCTTTTCAGCATGGTAGGATGAACGGACCAACGGCCCACTTTCCACAAATTCATAACCCATTGTATCTGCCCAATCTTTGTATTTGGCAAATTCTTCTGGCGTAACATAACGATCTACTTTCAGATGCCTTGGTGTTGGTTGCAAGTATTGCCCCATCGTTATAATATCAACTCCAACGGCCCTCAGGTCTGCCAAAGTTTCTCGTATTTCCTCTTCCGTTTCGCCCATGCCAAGCATTAAACCACTTTTGGTTTTCATGCCCTTTTCGCGCAAATATTTAAGCACTTCCATACTTCTATCATACTTCGCCTGTACACGCACTTCTCGCGACAAACGCCTTACGGTTTCAATATTATGTGAAACAATTTCTGGATGGACCTCAATCACGTTGTCCAATTGATCTGTTCGTCCTTGGAAATCAGGAATCAAGGTTTCCAAAGTTGTATCTGGATTCCACTTTCTTATTTCCTGCACAGTTTTAGCCCAATGCTCGGACCCACCATCTTTCAAGTCATCTCGATCAACGCTTGTTACCACGGCGTGTTTAATACCCATAATGCTTATGGATTGAGCAACTTTGAACGGTTCCGTCGCATCCAATGGCTCTCCGGCTCCAGTGGCCACGTTACAAAACTGGCACGACCGTGTGCATGTATTTCCGCCAATCATAAATGTTGCCGTTCCTACACCCCAGCACTCTCCAATATTTGGGCATTTCCCACTTTCACAAATGGTGTGAAGTCCGTGTTCTTTCACGAGATTTTTCATCTCGGAATATTTACCTCCACCAGCGATATCAACTTTTAGCCAATCAGGTTTTACCCTAGATTTTTGTACAATTTTAACCGGTGGTTTGTTTTCTATCTTATTTGCCATAAGTCTTGCAAAGTTAGATTTTAGTTCTAATCACGTTGCATCCATGTCATAACATTTTAAAGTTAAAAGCGTTTTACGCTAAACCACTCAAGAACCGCGTTATTAATCTTTAAATTTGTGTGAATATCATGATGTCGAGACTATTCATCTTTTTGATTTGTGCCTGCTTCTCTTTTCAAGCCTTTGGACAAAAGGCTGAAGTTCCTATAGGTGAATGGCGGATTCATTTACCTTACAATGCAGTGAACAGTATAGCAGAAAGCCCTAACTTTTTATTTGTTGGTGCTGAACGTGGCTTCTATAGCTTCCATAAAAAATCGGGAGAGATGGAACTATACTCAAAGGTAAATGGCTTCTCCGACGTTGAAGTGCAAAAGCTTAAGTACCACACAGGTCTAAATATATTGCTGATTGCCTATGAGAATACAAATATTGACATCTTTCAAGGCAACTCAATTTTTAACATCTCAGACATTTTAAGAAAATCTATACTTGGTCAGAAAACGATAAACGATATCCATTTTGAAGGAGACTTAGCCTATTTGTCTTGTTCATTCGGCATCGTAATCATTGACCTTGAAACTAAATCTGTAAGAGACTCGTACTTAAACATAGGCCCGAATGGGGTTGCAACGTCTATAAACTCGTTGGCGTTTTACAAAGACTCCATTTTTGCAAGCACGCCGATTGGCATTCTTAAAGCACCTGTAAATGGCCTTAACCTTAGTGATTTTAATAGTTGGGATGGCCCAATCCAAATGCCCAACAATGCATTTTCTGATCAAGCCAAATTGATCCGTGCTTTTAACGGCAAGTTGTATTGCGAAATCAGACAGCGATTGCGGGTGTATGATGGCATCGAATGGATCTTCAAAGGTGACACCATTCCTCAATACACCAGAGATACTCGGAGTATGGAGATTTGTCATGACCATCTGGTTTATGTTCAAGTTCCAGACAGACCAGAAGTATCTCCAGGCATAACCATAATTGACCCTAAAGGTAATGAACGATTTTTAAAAGAAAACGTCAACAATTTCGCAATCCTTGACAATGAAATGAGTGTTTGGACGGGTGGAGATTTCACAGGACTGGTAAAAATTGATAAAAATGGACAATATGGCTTTACCAAGCCGAATGGGCCACAGCGTTCAACCTCCTTCTCCATGACTCCTATTGGAAACGAAATGTGGGTAGCTGGCGGTGGCACCTCGCCCCAATGGAATCCAATATTTAGTAAAGCCGGATTTTATCGATTTGAAAATGGTATTTGGAAAAGAAGATTGGATATTCCAGAAATTGAATTTGCGTCTGACATTTTAACCATTGCCGCCGACCCATCTGGAAGCGAGGTTTTTATTGGCAGCCATACGGTTGGAGTCATTCACCTAAGAAACAATCAACTCGTTGACATTTACAACGACCAAAACAGCATACTGTCTAAAAGTCCCGGTGGATTTGTTCAAGCTGATGGATTGGCTTACGACTCGAAAGGAAATGTTTGGATTACCAATTATGACTCCGACGAACCTTTAAAGGTACGTACGCCTAAAGGCGAGTGGAATGGATACGAATTGCCCTCCGATCGACCTACCGAAATTATAGTCGACAACTTTGATCAAAAATGGATGGTTAGTCGAGACTTCTCCACTGGCATCATGGTTTTTAAAGAAACGGAAGGGGTTTTATCGAGCGACAGAGACATCTTTTCGTTACAAAACTCTGTTGGTCGAGGTAGTTTACCGAGTAATGAAGTTAATGCCCTTGCGTTAGACCAAGACGGCGAAATTTGGGTTGGTACAAGTGAAGGCTTAGCCGTTTTCTACAACCCAGGAGGCGTGTTCGATCCTGACCGTCCTGAGTTTCGAGAAGCAAAACGTTTTATTATAGATGACGGACAAGACGTAGGTTACTTGCTTGGAAGTGAAGTCATAAATGACATTCAAGTGGATGGTGCAAATCGCAAATGGGTGGCCACTACTACAGGCGTGTGGCTCATTGCCGCAGATGGTTCGGAAGTCCTTAGACATTTTACTGAACAAAATAGTCCGTTGTTGAGCAACGAAGTGAACTGTATTGGTATTTTAGACAAAACAGGCGAGGTTTTTTTTGGCACCTCAAGAGGAATTGTTTCTTACCGCGGTGATGCAACAGGTGCGTCTGATTTACACGGCGATGTAACCATTTTTCCAAATCCGGTTCGCCCAGGCTATAGCGGCCCAATTACCATTAACGGTTTACCTACAAATGCAACGGTTAAGATAACAGATGTTGCAGGTCGTGTGGTATACGAAATGATTAGTAACGGGGGTACTGCCGTTTGGGACGGTAACAATTTTAATGGAGAGCGCGCTCAGACAGGCATTTATCTGTTTATAACGGCAAACGAGGACGACAAAGACCCTAAGGTAACTAAACTTCTTTTGGTCAATTAATATGCTGACTAAGACTCGTGGCATAGTTGTTCGTAACACAAACTTTAAAGACAACAGCGTAATCAGCCACATCTATACGCAAGATTATGGCTCCCAAAGCTTCATGCTACATGGTGTCCGAAATCATAAAGGAGCGATAAGGCCATCTCACATTATGTCGCTTAGCTTGGTTGACTTGGTTTTTTATAAAAAAGACAACGCCGGAATTCAGCAAATAAAAGAGCTTAGGTGCAGCCCCGTTTTACAAACCATACACTTTGACATTTTAAAAAACAGCGTGGCGCTGTTTATAGCAGAAATCATAAATGCCACGGTGCCTGAAGAGGAACAAAATGAAGACCTTTTTCTTTTCTTGGAGCAGTTTATTCAGATGTTAGACTTAGAAGATGAGCGTATTGGGAATTATCCGATTTACTTTTTGGTGCACCTCACAAGATACCTAGGGTTTTATCCAAAAGGTCAATACAACGAAAACCAAGTATTTAATCTGAATGAAGGCCTGTTTATTGACCAGGCTTACGAGCACATCAATTGTTTAAGTCCGGAAATGAGCAGGTCTTTGTGGCAAATGCTGTATACCTCCACTGAGCGTTTAACTGATATCCATTTTCCTAGAATAGTAAGAGGGAATCTTTTAGATCGACTTTTACTCTATTACGAAATCCATGGTTTGCATGGTCGAAAAATAAAGTCTCACAAAGTATTACGAGAAGTCTTGTCTTAAATGAATAAACGTGTCCACATTACAGTTTCAGGAGTAGTTCAAGGTGTCTTTTACAGGAAGTATACCGCTAATAAATGCATGGAATTTGATATACTTGGCTCTGTTGAGAACCTGCCTAACGGTAAGGTTTTTATTGATGCCATTTCAAATGATCTGCACTTAGATAAACTAATAAAATGGTGTTGGACAGGCTCACCGTTTTCAAACGTAACTGGTGTCGAGGTGAACGAGGTAGAAATTGAACATCTACCAAAGGGATTTATCATTAAGCGATAATTGGAATATCTTTGTCTTGTATGAGGTCAACGTTGCGTTTTTACATCTGTTTATTGTTGGGCTTAACGGCATTTATGGCCAGAAGTCAACAGCCTTTGCTTACGCTCAATGAAGAATACTATCACTTGGTTGACCGCTATGCCATTCTGAGCGATGACACATTAAATCTCTGCACATCGATCAAACCGTTTAGAAGAAACCAAATTCCAAATGTGATCAATGGCAATATTCAATCTAGATTTTTTTCTAGTGCCGATGGATTTAACTTCAACATACTTGAAAACGACAATTGGAATATTTTACCCGCAGAAAATGCTTCACTCTTAAACATAAATCGTGCGAAGTGGAAGAATTTCTATCAATTCAAGGGTTCATTTTTCTCTGTCAATCAACCCGATTTTAATCTCATAGTAAATCCTGCTTTAGCTTTCGCAACATCAAACGATGGTTGGCGAAACACGCGTGGCCTGGAGTTGCGCGGTAGTATTGGGAACAGGGTTGGGTTTTACTCTTTTGTCTCCGAAAATCAGCTCAAATTCCCCGATTATTTAGAATCTGAAATTGAAACACTTGGTGTAGTGCGAGGCACCGGGTTTATCAAAACTTTTGGCAATAGTGGTTATGACTTTTTCAATGCGCAAGGTTATGTCACCTTCAGAGCGACTGACTTCATTCAGGTACAGTTTGGACACGACAAAAATTTTATTGGAAACGGATATCGGTCCTTAATATTAAGTGACATAGGAAAAGAGAACTTGTTTCTTAAACTCCACACCCAAGTGTGGCGATTTAATTACATCAACCTGTTTTCGGAGTTAACTGATTTTGAGTCGAATAGAGCCCCTAAACAGCAAAAAAAATACAGTGCGTTCCACTATTTAAACTTTAACATCATACCAGGCAAATTAGACGTCGGTGTATTCGAAAACATTGTATTTGCACGAAACGACAGCAATCAACAACAAGGATATGAGATAGGGTACTTAAACCCAATTATCTTTTATCGCGCTGCAGAGCATAGTTTGAATAGTACCGACAATTCACTAATTGGTTTGGATGCCAAATGGAATTTTGCTAAAGGATTCTCGCTTTACTCTCAGTTCATCTTAGACGAGTTTCACAAAAATGAACTCATTAACAGGACTGGAAGCTGGGTGAACAAATGGGCGTTTCAGGCAGGCCTTAAATACTTAAATGTCGCTAATGTTAAAAATCTGGACCTCCAGGTTGAAACCAATATTGTACGACCCTATGTATACAGCCACTTAAAGACAGACCAATCTTGGAGTCACTTTGGACAACCATTGGCTCACCCAATGGGGGCAAATTTTAAAGAAATGTTGGGGATTATTCGATACCAACCAACACCACGAATCAATCTTGTAGCCAAGTACTTTAACATAAGCCATGGCGCTGACAGCCTTTTGGTCGGGCAAACGGCTCACTTTGGAGGAAACATTCTTGCTGACTACAACAATCGTCCGAAAGAAGACGGAATAAAAATTGGAGATGGCGTAAAGCGGGTTACGCAGGTAGTTGATCTAACACTATCGTACCAACTCTATATGCGCACATTTTTGGATATCCGATTCGTTCTTCGTGAATCAACATCGGATACACCATTGCCGTCTCAATCCACAAGCTTATTCATTGCCGGTTTGCGTATGAATCTTGCTGGTCAACGGTTCGACTATTAAAACCTAGCCACCCCAGTAACGTCTTCTGGAGGTCTGCTTCTTCTTCCCTTTACGTATGCTATATTTTACGCTAAACATAAAAAACTGAGTGATTGCATTCTGTCTTGTTTCGGAAAATGAGTTTCCAAAAAAGTTTCTATCAATGTTTTGGTTTTGGTTCAATATGTCGTAGCTAATAAGTCCTAAGGTCCATTTTTGCATCGAATCCAAAGTCCAATTCACTTCAGCGTTTAGTAACGATATCAGTTGCTTTTGTCCGACTTGTTGGCCTTCAAAATAAAATACATCAAACTCACTAGACACTTGAATTCTATCCGTAATGTCGTAAACAAAATCAGTGACAATATTGTGAGACCAGTAACTTGGATTTACCGAAACAAAACCTGCTGTTTGAACTGAATAGTTCGGTTCGTACTCCACGTTTATTTCTAAATCATCAAATTCAAATGACACATCAATCCCAGGTGACAAATTAAAACGACTGTTTTTATACAATTCACCGTTAAGCTCTGTATAAAATTGATTTCTGTTTGCGCCAGCACTTAATCCCACTTCCATGTTTAACTTCGGTACAACAAAGCTGTAATACATATTGACGCCATTCCACAAAGTACTTTTTCTATTTTGATAGGTAGTGAAACTCACGTTGTTTGTGTCTCTGATCTGAGAAGTCATCACAGCGTTTGGCGTAAAACTATGGTTTGTATTTACTGAGAAGTACCTGTTTTTCGATCGATTTTGCTTGTTGTAGTTAGCACCCCAGTTATAATTTACATAAGGGTCTAGGTTAAAATCACCCTGAAGCGTGTAGATAGGGTTTTGAATGTTTGCGATTGGATTGATTTGATTAGATCCTGGGAATTGTTCGTTGGTTCCGAACCAGGTTCCAAACCTATGTTTATTTCGTTTGGAGTGTCCGATATAAAACTCTACCGATGGCATCAAATAGTTTTCCAGAAACCGTTGATCGCCTGCTTCGGTTAATTCCCTATCCACATCAATATTGATTACACCAAGTCCAACACTTGTATACCAACCTTTTTTCTTTTTTCCATTTCTTGAAAAACCCACTTTTGCCTTAGATACACGATATCTTGTGTCAATCGTTGGGCTTTGGTTTTGGAAGGTGGAATCGTTAACCAAATCAAGTCTTCGCATGTTGAAGTCTCCAATGGTCATTTTATTACTTAACGAGAAGCTTAAATTATTAAAGCTATCAAGACCAAAATTCATCTTATAACGTCCAAAAAGAATCGTCCCTGAACCAGAGATTGCATCACTGAATTGAAATGGCAAATTTGGCGAGAACTGTGTTTCGTTTAAGGAGTATCCAGACACCCATTGTGAGGTATCTCCCGCATTATTCATTTCTGTTCCAAACTCCAGATTAAAAGAGTTTCTAGAGTCTTTCAACTTGTGTCTCCAAATAACTCGGGATTTCAGGTTGTTGTTAAACTGTGCTCTATCCACTCGAGACATAGAGGTGTTAAGAAATCCTCCCTCGTTAAACGATGTTCTGTTTTCTGAAAGGCTTATCGTTTTATTAGATCCTTTTGAAAAATCTCCCTCTGCCCCAATTTCTATCCAGTTCAATGTATCTGGTTTCCACGTGTATTTAAAAATCCCTTTATGCTGGCCGTTCGTACTGTTCGCATCGTATGAAGAATTACTCAGTATCACAGCGTCTGGCAAATAGTTTTCCGCCTTTGTTGTCGAAACAAGGCTATTTGACCGGTTCATCAAAAAGTAACTCGCGTCAATTGAGGCCTTGTCACTAATCTTTAAATGCGCGTTGGTTCCTAAAACACCGTTTTCTTGCCTTCCCTTGTCTGTGCTGCCTAACCATTCATTTTGGTTATACCAAAAAGTACGTTGTCCTAAGTTAATCCCTCCAGCTCCGTTCAACATTTGGTAATATTCTCTCCAATCAAAACCGTTTTGATTTAGGTTATTTAAATTTCCAATCGCTGTAATTTGGTTTTCATCTTTAAAATAGTTGACTGTTCCCTTAGCCAGATAGGTATCTTCTGTACCTCCGCCAACTTCTAGTTTGCCAAAATACCCTTTGTTGGCTTCCTTTTTGAGCACAAGGTTTATCACCTTTTCTCTGTTACCATCATCCACTCCAGAGAACTCGGCATCATCGGACTTCTTGTCCAATATTTCTACTTTTTCTAGAGATTCTGCATCTATGTTTTGTGTCGCTTTAGTCGGGTCATTTCCAAAAAACTCTTTTCCATTAACCAAAACTTTGATGACCTGTTCTCCCTGGGCTGTAACCTTGCCGTCTTTTGCGACTTGAACTCCAGGTAGTTTTTTCAAAAGGTCTTCAACCGTAGCATTGTTCTTCGTTTTAAATGCATTCGGATTATATACCAAAGTGTCTCCGCGAATTACCATTGGTATTGCCTTGGCCTCAATTAACGCAGTAGAAAGCATTTCGCTTGAGGCTTCTAGGTATATGGCATCTAAAGCAATATCGACATTATCAACCGTAACCGCTTTGGTAACTAGACTGAATCCCGCATGGAAAACCTGCAACATATATTGGCCTGACTGAATATTTTTGAAAACATATTTCCCGTCGTCATCTGTAAAACCAAATCCCGCCGAACTGCTATCTGAAGATTTCAAGAGAACAACACTCGCATAATCAACCGCGGATTTGTTTTTTAAATCTAAAATTTTACCGGTTACTTGAACATTTTGACTGCTTGCTGTGTTTGCTGATAGAAGAATTAGCAAAACAAACAGACAAAGGTTAATTAGGTTCTGAGGTCTCATTTGACAAATGTATTCTAGTAAAGGAAACCAACGTTTGAAGAGCCATTATTGTTCGACAAATGTCATAAAAATTACTACAGGCTTTTTACCTACCTTTGCG
The DNA here is from genome assembly GCA_905478335.1 of uncultured Bacteroidia bacterium. Taxonomy (GTDB): domain Bacteria; phylum Bacteroidota; class Bacteroidia; order NS11-12g; family UBA9320; genus UBA987. The sequence goes on from CAJQIC010000002.1 coordinate 22,096, forward strand.
CCAGGTTAAAACAGGGCTTGACTTTGTTTATTAATCAAACAGTTTATGAGTTTAAAAACAGTACAATTTCCAAGACCATCGGCAGGCGACTTTTACAACACAGCCCGCAAAAGAGTACACGACTATTTTAAAGAAAAAGGTATTTCTAAGCATGCGAATGCTAGTATGGTTTTTAAAACAATAGCCATGCTATTAATTTACTTCGTTCCCTATTTCTTAATGGTAACAGGAGTGTTTACCAACATATGGCTAATATATGTTTGTTGGGCACTTATGGGCTTTGGAATGGCAGGCATCGGTTTGTCAATTATGCACGATGCAAATCATGGGGCTTATTCTAAGAACAGACAAATCAACACCATCATTGGCCAAGTTATATGGTTTGTTGGGGGTTCTAGTGTGAACTGGAAAATACAACATAACGTATTACACCATTCTTTCACAAATGTGGATCACATGGATGAAGATTTGGAAACCATTCCAATCCTTCGATTTTCGCCACACAAAAAGCACATGAAAATTCAGAAATACCAGTTTATCTATGCTTGGTTTTTCTACGGTCTAATGACTATCATGTGGGCTACCGTTAAAGACTTTAACCAGTTAAACCGGTACAAAAAGAAAGACCTTATCAAAACGCAAAAGAAAAGCTACGCCAGATTGTTATCCGAATTGATTATCGTGAAATCAATCTATTATGTGTTGTTTTTAGTTATTCCGTTGATTTTCGTTCCACTTGCTTGGTGGCAAATCGTTCTTGGATTTTTAGCCATGCACTGGATTGCTGGCTTTATCCTTGCGGCAATTTTCCAACCAGCACACGTAACGCCTGATGCGTCATTCCCATTACCAGACGACCAAGGCAACATGGAAAACAAATGGGCTATTCACCAATTAATGACCACGATGAACTTTGCTCCAAAGAGCAGACTTTTTTCTTGGTATGTTGGTGGGCTTAACTATCAAGTTGAACACCATCTATTTCCTAATATTTGTCATATACACTACAAGCGTATATCAGAAATTGTAAAGAAGACAGCAGAAGAATTCAACCTTCCGTATTACTCTCAACCCACATTTTTAGGGGCATTAAAAGCACACAATTCGCTGTTAAAGCAATTGGGTAAAGCTTAATATCTATAAAATATTTTTACAAGCACATCAATTGTATTGATGTGCTTTTTTGTGCAATATGGTTTTGTCTTTTGTACCTTGGATTTTAGTTAATACAAGCAGACAAATGAAAAAAATAACTCTTCTCTTCGGACTCATTATTACCCTATTTTTTCAATCAAACGCGCAACACCGTTTTAATTATTCCATTTCGTTAAACCCGATTACCGTTGACCAGTTACCTGGCTTGCACTCTTTCGCTTTTGGACAGCACGAGAACAAGTGGGTACTTATCGGTGGTCGCACGGACGGGTTGCATGCCAGGCAGCCATTCGCTTCATTTCCTAAAAGCGATAACAATACACGTATTTATGTTGTAGACATTTCCGCTAAAAAGATGTGGTCAGCTTCTATAACCACATTGTCAAACGCGTTGAGCGAACAATTGCAATCAACAAATATGAATTTCCATCAAATCGAGGATACATTATATGTTATCGGTGGTTATGGTTATTCCGATACAAAGCAAGACCACATCACCTATCCATATCTAACCACAATAACCGTTTCTAGTTTAATTGACGACGTCATCAATGGAAACGCAATTGCTGATAACTTCCAGCAACTGGAAGATTCGGTTTTTGCAGTTTGTGGCGGACAGCTTAATCACCTCAACAACGACTTGTATTTAGTTGGAGGACAAACCTTTACTGGACGTTATAACCCCATGGGTCACAATACGTACGTTCAAAGTTATACCAATGAAATTCGCACATTTCGGGTTCAAAACAAGAATAATTCGCCCAGTTACTCAAACTACAAAGCGACCAATGACCCCGTTCATTTAAGGAGAAGAGATTATAACTTGTTACCTCAGATCTATCCAGACGGGTCAAAAGGATTTATGATTTCTTCAGGTGTTTTTCAATCCACTGTAGATCTTCCATTCTTATATCCTGTTGACATTGATGCCAATGGGTATTCGCCAAATACAGGATTTAACCAGTATTTAAGCAACTACCACAGTGCCAGGGTCTCATTGTTTGATAGCTCAGAAAACGCCATGCACATGTTGTTTTTTGGCGGCATGAGCCAATACTATTACAACGACACAACCTTGATTAAAGACGACGACGTTCCTTTTGTAAACACCATTAGTCGGTTGAGTAGAAATTCATCAGGAGTGCTCAAGGAATTTCAAATGCCTGAACAAATGCCGGGCCTTGTTGGTTCAAGCGCTGAATTCATTGCAAACGAGACACTTTCTCATACCGATACGGAAATCATTCTTCTTCAACCAAACGACCCTGACAGCTTATTGATTGGTCACATTGTTGGGGGTATTCATAGCCCTTCCAAAAACCCCTTTAGTGCAAACAACACGGGCACAACAAAGGCCTCGGAAACGATTTATGAAGTTGTTCTTGTTAAAGCTGATGTTAATTCGGCACAACCCATAGACGGACAGAATCCGTTTAAAGTTACATTCTTACCAAACCCGATTGTTAACCACATCGGCATACAGTTTAACACAAATGCTTCTCATCAAGTCCATTATTTTATCGCAAATAGTGTTGGACAAATCTTACAAACTGGGTCATTTCGAAAAGAATCAGGGACTATGAAAAACACCATTGAACTCGACAAAAACATATCCGCCCAGCAGCTCATCATTACACTTGTGATTGACGGTAAGTTCTTTATTTCAGAAACCTTAGTGAAGCACTAATAGCTCCATTTAAAACGGACAAAAACTGCATTTGATAAGGCAGAAACCTTATCGTCGACAACACCTAAGAAACTTTGCCCGACCAATGAGAGGTCGAGGTTTTGTTTTAAGCTAATAGATATTGTTGGCATAGCAAATACCCCTCCAAGATCAACGGCTATAATTGAAGCTAAACTGGCATTAACCAAGGGATTTATAGCTCCAGACCCTTGTATAAACAGGCTATACTTATTGGGCATTAAATTTTTTAAATCCAATTGCCCCCCTGCAGATCCAGAAAGTGTCAGTAGCTTGTTTAAGTCATTTGTACCATTGCTGTTATGCAATCCACTGACCAGAACATACATCCCGTTACTAAATGACATATCCCAAGATATAGAAGTTAGTACTACTTGACTAAGGCTGTCTTCAAGTGGTTGAAAGAACGTTGATTCTCCTTTAAACCCCGCATTTTTAATATTACCAGCCCAACCGAAACCTAACGCAACATCTTGATTGTATTTACCTGCTAATACTTGGAAGTCGTAATTCTTCTTATTGAAACGATACATTCCAGCAAATACTGCGTCATCAAAGTCTTCCGTAATCTTATAGGCAAACTGAACACTGCTGTTGTTTTTCAAATAACGTTGCACTTTGACAGCATCAGAACCGGGTCGTTCTTCGTAATCAAAATCAGCATAATTCAGCACGTTGAATAAATCATTCGGGTTCCAAACGATGTTTTGTCCCCAATTAATACGTTGACGGCCAAGTCGTATATCCCACTTGTTAGTTGAATAATTCAGACACAATCGGTCAATAGCGGTGTGTGCTACAAAATTTCCGGTGTTAATCCAACTCCAACTCATGTCGATGAGCCCTGGGTCTTGCTCAAGCAAATCGCCGTAACCAGGCGCATACTTCATAAATTCACCGTAGAATGCCCGATTTCGCAGCTCTAAACCAAGCTGCCATGAGGTATCCAACTGCAACCGTGTATTTAATCTATGGTGTAATAAATTCTGCTGAAGGGTTTGCGTGGTATTATTGGAATCGTTTGCGAACGAAACAATTCGCATGTCTTTGAAATACCCCCTGTAAGAAAAGCGCTCTTTGAGGGATTGCGCTTGACCAAGAGATACCTGACCAAGGCACAGCAAAAAAAATATGGCCTTTATTGGGCTCAAAGCTTACCGTTTTTCATCCTTTACAATCTTCCCATCTTCTAAAGTAATGACCCGTCTTGCCCGGTCAATAACTCTTTGGTCGTGGGTAGAAAAAATGAACGTTACGTTTTCCTCTTGATTTAGTTTGAGCATGAGGTCTAACAGGTTCTCTGCGGATTTTGAATCCAAATTTGCCGTTGGCTCATCAGCCAAAACAAATTTTGGTCGAGAAGCAAGTGCTCTTGCAACCGCAACTCTTTGTTGCTGACCTCCAGACATTTCACTTGGCCTTTTATCGGCTTGCTCAACAATTCCGACTTCATCCAATAATTTCATTACCCGCTCGGTGCGTTGTTTCTCTGGAGTGCCTTGAAGCAACATAATAAACTCAGTGTTTTCTTTTGCCGTAAGTACTGGAATTAGGTTGTATGACTGAAAAACAAAGCCAATATGCTCAAGTCTGAACTTAATCAGGTTGCTTTCATTCATACTGCTCAATTCAACCCCATCTACCTTCACACTGCCTGACGTTGGTCGATCTAAGCCTCCTACAATATTCAACAAGGTCGTTTTGCCTGATCCTGAAGGGCCGACTACCGCAGTAAACTCTCCCTCTTCGATGTTTACCGTTACATGATTAACCGCATGTACCGGAATTGGGCCTTCGTCATAGACCTTAGTAAGGTTGTTTGTCTGAATTACACTCATCTCTATATTTTTCTTATTGCCTCTACGGGTTTCAAACTCAATGCTTTTAAGGCTGGATATACTGCAGCCAGAATTGCCATAAACAATACCATTATGGTCACGTTTATATAACTTTCTGTATCTAAATACGGAAAAACAGTACTACCAAATCCTTGTGTTTCATATGCCGCTCCACTTAAGTCTATTCCATTTTTACCGAAGTATCCTACCGTCAGTCCTGATAAGAGCAATCCAATTGGAGCGCCAATCATGGTCATAAAAACGGTTTCATACATTATCATTTTAAAGACACGATTTTTGGTCATTCCAATCGCCATTAACATCCCTATTTCCCTTACTCTTTCTAATACGGCCATCAACATGGTATTGACGATGCTAAACAGTAATGCTACAAGAATAATCCCAACGATAATGAATAGGTAGGTGTCAAACGCTTCTATCATCATGCGCATACCTGGTGATAAATCTAACCATGGAAGCACTTCTAAATCGGAATAATTTTCTTGAAAACTATCGGCAATGGCTTCGGACTGATTGTGGTCATTTAACCAAACGGCTATTTCATTAGACCCAGTTTCTATACCATACCCCTGACGCATTTGATCCAGTTTGACAAATGCCGTCATCTTATCATACATGGGGTTACCTGAGTTATAAATACCAACCACCTTGAAGGCTATATCTGTCATTTGTCCTTCAACATCCAACATCTTAAAGATGATTTTTGAATTCATTTTGACGCCATATTCCTCTGCTGTTTTTTCGCTTAAAACAATCGGGCGTTTTTTGGTTGATTCGAAATAACTTCCTTCAATGACTTTGGTATAGATATCCGAAACTTTTTTCTCATCGTCTGGATTAACGCCGACGAGTTTTATCATTCCATTTTTACGACTCGACGCCAAACCACCCATTGAAATCATGCGTTCGGAAACAGCTTCTACAGCAGCTTCTGACCTGAATGCATTGGCCACTTCTGCACCATTCTTCATGTACAAACTGCCGTCGTATTCATCCCTAAATTTGGGCACATGTACTTGAATGTGTGACATCTCTGTTTGTATCACATCTTCCACCTTCGACTTCATCATACCCTGAACAAAGGCAGAACCAAACACTCCGGCCCAAAGTCCAAGACTTATGGCAGTTATCACAACAAAGCTTCTCACTTTGTTACGCCAAATATTCTTCCATGCAATTTTTACTAATAACATGCTTTATCTGTTAGCTACGCATTTCATTAACAGCGTTTATTTTTAATAATTTAAGGAAAGGATAAATGGCAATAACCGAGGCGATAAGTCCAACAATTATGGCTTGCTCAATGAATATCCCTGGAGCCAAAGACGTCTTAATTACGGCCTCAATACCATATTCTTCAGCCATTTTTGCCACCTCTTCTCCATATCGTACCGGTTTCACAAAAAATGTATAACACACGGGAAATGCACATATCAATCCTAATATCGACCCCAAAATGGATAGAATCAAGATTTCACCCCAAACCATTAATGCGAGTTTAACACGTTTCATCCCAACGGCAACCAATACGCCAAATTCATGTTTTCTTTCGGCTAGCATCATCAACATGGTACCAAATATGCCAAATGAAATGACGAGATATAGAATAAACATAAACACATACCCCTCCACTTTATCCGTCTCAATCATGTTGACCAAATCAGGATTTAACTCCTTCCAATTCATGGCTTCGTAGTCGTCTCCCAATTTCTTTTGCAAGTTTTTGGCTGCTGCTACTCCTTTATCGCCGGAGCCTGTTTTTAATATTATACTGGTAACCAATCCATCAGTAGCAAAAAAATTACTTGCTGCCTTCATAGGTAAAAAAACAAGTTGCTTGCTTAACTCTGGTGATCCAAACTTTACGATTCCTTTTATAGGGTATTTACCAACCGCACTGCGGCCTTGATAACCTCCGCCAATCAAAACCAATGTATCATTCACACCGATTTTAAGATATTTTGCCAGACCATTGCCAATCAGAATCGCTTCATCATCAGGTAAGAGGTATTCGCCTTCAACTACACGCTCGTCAAGCTTGGTATACGTTTTTTCCTTTTCGACGTCAACGCCAATTACTGCGCTACCCTTTGTTATGTTGTACATGGCCGCCAATGCAAAGCCTTCAACACGTGGAAGATATCCATCGATGTTGTTTTCTACATCCAACGTTTTAACCATTGCTTCGTCAACTTCGAACGCATAATCCAGTGTTTTTTCAGTCCAGAAATCCTTTAAATGAATTTGTGCGTACCCACTAAAATCGCCTGCAGTGGATTTGATCATGTTTTCGTACATCCCTTCCTTAATACTCATGGTTAAGGTTGACAGCACAACGGCAAAGATGATCATGCCAAGCGTAATGGCCGTACGCCGCTTACTTCTCCAGATATTTCTCCAAGCGAGTTTTAGTATCATTGATTATTTGACTTTTTTCATATTCTGCACGGTAAAGAAGTCATCTCCTATAGGTGTTGTAAAATCAATGGATTTATACTCCAACGTTGTCTTTTGTGTTTTTTTAGTTGCTGGTATTATTTCCATTTTTGAAGCAATCATTTTGCCTCCCATCATTTTTACATTTAAACCTGTAAACGTATTAACCAACTCTTCATCTTCATCATAAAACTCGGCTTTCATTTGGATATAATCCTTCACATCAATCCACGAAATTACCTTGCCCCAGACCACCGCAGCATCTTCTTTGGCCACAGACTCAATTTTGTAACACGACTTTCCACCCATCATTTCTTTTCCTAAAAGGGTATGTTCAAAGTCTTTAACCATCGAACTTTCTTTTACCAAATCGTCATTGGTGAGGTCTGTTCCCATCCAACTTTGACTCATCATACTTGGGGGTAGTTTTATGGTACGCTCAACCGAAGGAATCCAATTCCACACTTCTTTGTCCTTTTTCAAAAAAACCGTGCCTTTGTCTCGGGCTGGAGCAGTTATAAGCGTCATACTGTATTTAGTGCCTTTTGCCCAGGACTTTAATTCCATCGTGCGGCTCCACTTTGGCCGTTGAATCGTAATCGCCATTTCGGCTGTTGTTTGTGTACCTCGAAATTTGTCTTCTGCTTTTTTTATGATTTGATCTACTGATGGGTCAGCCGTTGTAAAAGCTATGGTAGATAATGTCGCGACAACAAGTAACGCAACAATTCGGAAATTTGATTTTTTCATTGAGAATTCTTTAGTCTAAACATTGCAAGAAATGTTCCAACAAATCTTCTAACACTTCAAAGTTTCGGAATAAATTTCCTCATTTAAAAGTAATTGGAGAGAAACCTGATTAAATAAGCATAACATCAGACAAGGAACTGATGAAAATCAACTTAATCAAACGTGGAAATCACATCGATTTAATCCATTGAATGATGCACCAAACCCTGTACACTAAAAGGCAAACCTATGCGTCGTTGCTGCTTAACAACACCAATCATTACACCAAACTTGCCGTCTTCAACTCGCTCGATTTCTTGGTTATACATTTTGGATATAGCCCCGTCGAGGTATAACGCATTGGCGCAGTCCAAAACATCCCGAAACAAACTCGCAAAATCAAAGAAGTTTGTTTTCTGATTTGAAATCACAAAAACAATATGGCCATTTTTATCAACCCCCACGCCGTTTCTAATATGAAGATTTTTGGAGCCTTCATTTAATACGGGATGCAGGTTATTGTTAATGACTAACATTGGCCCAGATTGGGTGGCATACTTTATTGATTTTTTATCGCGCTGTGCCCGAAATGCCTTGGTTTGTTCCACAAACGGGTTCCTGTTTACATCGACACCAAATACCCCATTCGGTTCTAGATAGAAATTGCCGTAACCCGAGTCTAATTTGAGCGGCGTCACTTCAATATTTTTGTCAATAAACAAGCCTAATGGTTCAAATGATTTGGTAAACATCCCTCCATTTACTGCAAACACAAGCTCAAACGACGACTGACCAATATGACTTTTGAACTTGTCAAAAGTTCTAAGTTGATTCCCCGCTGAGTCCGTATAACCAAATACAATATTTGACGCATCCTTTACGGTATACACATCAAAACTTTGGTCTTTAAACTGAATTGTTTTGGAATTCGACTGTGTGCTTTTTCCTGCCCAAACAAAAACGGATATGGCCAATAACAAGCCAAACCCGACAAATGGAAGAATCCGCGCTACCTGTTTGCGTCCTGCCATTCTTTGTAATATCGTAAAGCTTCAGGCATGTCTTTAGCTAATGCCGACGATCGTTTTGTTGGATTCGGGTGCGTACTTAAAAACTCTGGTGGTCGAGCACCGCTTGACAGTGCATTCATTCGTTCCCAAAATACTGGAGCCTCTTCTGGGTTGTAACCGGCCATTGCCATAAACATAATCCCCATATGATCTGCTTCACTCTCATGTTTGCGACTGAAAGGCAGCATAACGCCCAGTTGCGTACCTGCGCCGTAGGCCAATTGAAATAGTTGTTGTGTTTCTTCTGGTTTGTCCATTACTGCAACACTTAATGCGACACCGCCTAGCTGTTGAACCAGTCCGTGACTCATCCGCTCGTTTCCGTGGCGTGCAATGGCGTGGGCAATTTCATGACCCATTACTACTGCCACACCTGTTTCTGTTTGACAAATCGGTAAAATCCCTGAGTAAAATACCACCTTCCCTCCAGGCATGCACCAGGCATTTACAGTTGGGTCATCTACTAAATTAAACTCCCATTGGTAGTTTTTTATCTCCGTACTGTCTGCTGTTGTGCTCAAAAAAGTTTCTACGGCTTTAGAAATGCGCATTCCTGCATTACTTACCATTTGTTTGTTTGAGCCTTGATTAACAACACTTGACGTATCTAAAAAGCTGGAGTATGATGTTAAACTCATTGCAACCAGCTCACTTTCAGGCAATAGCTTCATTTGCCGTCTCCCAGTTAGCGGTACAGTCGCACAAGCGTATAGCATTACACTAACTATTATTACCGCAACAATGTTCTTTTTCTTGTTTCTCATACACTACATGAATCAAATCTTATTCCAAATATCTAAATTATCTCCTATTCTAAATAGTTAACGCATAAAAACGTTTGGACACTGTTTGGTTCTGGTAAAAAATCTAACTTCGTCTCCGTAAAAATAAAAGCATGAATCAAAAGGAGTATATCGACAAAAATCAAGAGCGTTTTTTAAATGAATTATTGGATTGGTTGCGCATTCCATCTATAAGTGCTGACCCAGCGTTTGCTGATGATGTGCATAGAGCTGCAGCTTTTGTAGCTGATAAATTAAAAACCATTGGTGCTGAGAACGTTTCCATTGAAGAAACAGCCGGCTACCCTATTGTATATGCAGACAAAATTGTAGATGCAAATAAACCGACTGTTTTGGTTTATGGTCATTATGACGTTCAACCATCTGTTCCAGATGAGTTATGGGAAACGCCAGCGTTTGAACCCGATATCCGTGATGGTAATATATATGCACGAGGAGCCTGCGACGACAAGGGACAAGTTTTTATGCACGTGAAGGCATTTGAAACGATGATGCAGACAGACTCTTTGGACTGCAACGTAAAGTTCATGATCGAAGGAGAAGAAGAAGTTGGTTCGACCAATTTGGGTATCTATCTGCGTAATAACATTGAAAAACTAGCTGCAGATGTTGTATTGGTTTCCGATACGGGTATGATTGCCAACGACATCCCAAGTATCGATACTGGTTTGAGAGGATTGAGCTACGTAGAGGTTGAAGTTACGGGTCCGAATATCGATTTACATAGTGGCACGTATGGAGGCGCTGTAGGCAATCCCATCAACGTGTTGTGCGATATGATATCAAGTCTTCACGACGAGAACAGACATATCACAATACCTGGATTTTATGACAGAGTAGATATAATGAGTGATGCTGATCGCGCAGAAATGGCCAAAACACCTTTTAGCCTGGATGCGTATAAAGCGGAATTAGATGTTGACGATGTACTGGGCGAAAAAGGATATTCGACCATTGAAAGAACTGGCATTAGGCCAACTTTAGATGTAAACGGAATTTGGGGAGGTTATACCGGAGAAGGTGCTAAAACCGTGTTGCCGAGTAAGGCTTATGCTAAAATTTCGATGCGTCTTGTTCCAAGCCAAACAAGTAGCGAAATATCTGACATGTTCAAGAATCATTTCGAAAGCATTGCGCCAAAATCGGTAAAAGTAAAGGTAAGCCTTCACCACGGTGGTGAGCCGGCAGTAACCCCAACAGACAGCAAAGCGTATCGCGCAGCAAGTAGAGCGATGGAAGCTACATTTGGCAAAAAACCAATTCCAACTAGAGGAGGAGGAAGTATACCGATCGTTGCTTTGTTTGAAGAAGTTTTAGGGCTTAAAACGGTTTTAATGGGCTTTGGTTTGGATAGTGATGCGATACATTCACCAAACGAAAAATATGGCATTTTCAATTTCTACAAAGGCATTGAAACCATTCCGTATTTCTTCAAGTATTTCGCAGAAGAATAACCCATTTTTACGGTTTATACTCAAAAGCTCCTGCGTCAGGAGTGCCGTTTCTTAACGCCTCGTCGAAGTCGCGTGTAACGCCGAGAGATGCCCCAATATCGATGGCACCAGAACTTGCTTCGAGGTGGTAATCGTGCTTTAATACGTCTACAAATGCTGGGCTTATATTGACTTTATTGTTTATATGCTCACCAACAAATTTTCTTTCTGTTCGAACTAGGTTGTTGTTGAACAAGGTATCTCCAAAAAACGCTTGATCAGGCACATTTTTAAATATGCCTAGAGATAACTCTTCTTGCAATCCTCCGTCGACAATACAATTTTGGATATCGTACACGGTTCTAAAAATTCCCGTGATTTGAAAAAACTCATTAATCTGCACGTTGTTTAAAGCAAACGTTGGTTCTCGACGGCTAAAGTCGAAATTATAGGTAGTAAAATTGCAATGCTTCAAATCATAGCGCCCTCCCCATAGGCCTAAAAAGGTATACCGGCCGCAGTTCGTAAAGACACTATTCGTTGCTTTGATATAGGCTGTTTTGCCTGACAACCCATCAAAACTCATGTTACGGACTTCCGTATTCTCGACTGTAACATTTGGTGTAGCATTTTGTACCGTTTGAATATCACTACTGTCGCAGTATATACCGACTGTGCCGTTTTTAATTTCGGCATGTTTGATTTGATTCCCTTTACTCAAGTAGTCGAGCCAAATTCCGCCCCACTGACCAGCAACCTCTTCAAATTGCGGTTGTAATCGATCTCCTTCAAATTTCACCTTTTCGTCTTTGGTGCCTTCAATAATTAAGGTTCCTTCCACGTACAACCAAGATCTTGGTGCAAAGTGCATTTTGACGCCTTCCTTGATGGTAAGCGTACAATTTTCTGGCACATATAAATACCCATGCACAACATACGGTTTAAGCTTGTCGTCTAAGGTCTCGTTGCAGACCGTATCCCGCAAGAAATAATGGCCGTCTTGTCCCCAAGCAATGAGTTGCACATTCTGTTGATTTCCATTGGTGGATATCTCGATTGAATCTCTTACAATAAGTGGTAAAGATTGAGGGTCATTATTGGGGTCGATAGACAATTCTACGAAGACAAATACAGAGTCGTTCCCACCAATTTCAATGTCATTTACCTCAGGCCCAACTTCTCCATCTACGTTTATTCTAAACACAGAATTACTGCCCCCAGACAACCTAAAATTGGTTTTTACTGCCTCACTATATGGATTGACAACAACAAATTGATGGTTAACCGAAAGTGGGATGCGTGGCATACTAGAGGTGAAAACAGTATCGAAAAACACCGTGTCAGAACTGAAATTTAAGTTCGCATCTGTATCGGTAAAGAAGGTATTATCGTCTTTACAACTTGACAGCATCGACAATAAAATCGATACAAAAAGTGCTCCGAACCAAAACCGTTTCCACATATCAGCAAATGTAAAGTTTGTATGGCATAACAACGCTGAAATTGATAGACTGTTGCACTGGGATGATGTTTTACTTTTCATTTTGATTTGGATTTAGATTGCCATCCAAACCAAACTCATGAAAACATTTATACCTATACTTCTTACCTTATTTCTCAGCAGCAGCCATATAAACGCATCAGGACAGCAAGACAGTGCAATAGACGATATTGGCGACATTGCGTTTGTCGCCTACAGTTATGGCAGTCAAGATGGGTATGCCTTTGTGTTGTTAGATGATTGCCCTAACGGTACTGTAATCAAATTCATTGATGAAGAATGGACTGGGTCTTCATTCCATTCAACCAATGGAGAAGGAGAAAATACCTGGACCAACAATACGGGTACATACATATCTAAAGGTACGGTGATCATTGTTCAAAATGCCGACAACAATCCGAGCGTAAATATTGGAACCGTAACAGAATCTAACGCCGGATTCGACATCGCGTCTAGCAGTCCTGACCAAATCTTTGCGATAATAGGCAGTCGTGCCTCTCCTACCTTCTTAACCATGGTTGGACACACCTCTTTGCCCAACAACGGTTCTGGAGCAAGACAGACACTCAGTGGCACAGGCTTGGTTGAGGATTCAACCTCCATATACCTTGCAACGGAAAAAATTTACAAAGGGCCTAACACATGTGGGACGTTAAGCTCTTGTCACACCTCAATCAACGATAACGCGAATTGGCAAACAATCTCAGGAAGTGTACAATTCCCCAAAGACGTTTATTCAGCTTTGGGAGGCTCAGCGTTACCCGTTTTGTTGACGGTTTTTGAGCTGAAAGAAACACAAGACTCCATTCACCTGCATTGGATAACCGCCAGCGAAATAAATAACCAGGGTTTCTTTATTCAATGTAAAACGCAACTAGGCTCTTGGAAACCCATTGCTTTTATTGATGGTCAAGGCACCACGTCCGTTAGTCATCGGTATACGTATTCGTTTACGTCAATGCCTACAGAGACGGTCTACTACCGATTAAAACAGGTAGATTATGATGGACAGTATACATTCAGCAACGTTTTGCAGTGGAGAAACGAGGTTACCCCGTCTAAAAACATCTATTGGTATCAATCTGAGGATGATGTTGTATTTGACGCATACACCTCTCGTATTCAATCGATTGAGTTATATAATCATTTGGGCAAAAAAATATATCAATCCGTTACGCCAACCCAACCCGTGCATGTTTCACTAGATTATTTTAGTCATCAACCATGTTATGCGTTGTTGAAGACAGATGAAAGACTGGAATTGATTGTGGTCGTAGTAGACGACTGATTTTAGTTTAATGCGTTAAGCAATTTCTCAATCACGGACTTGGCACGTTTACCATTGTAAACGACTTCATAAACAAAATCCGCCAGTGGCATGTCGACGCCCAGCTTTTGGTTCATGTCATGAACAGTTTTTACGGCGTAGTATCCTTCTGCCACCATGTTCATTTCTAGCTGGGCAGACTTAACTGAATATCCTTTGCCAAGCATATTACCAAATGTTCTATTCCTACTAAATTGAGAATAAGTAGTAACCACAAGGTCTCCTAAGTATGCGGAGTCGTCAATATCTCTTTCAATTGGATTAACAGCTGCAATAAACCTTTTGATTTCGCGTATGGCATTTGACACCAACACGGCTTGGAAGTTGTCTCCAAACCTTAAACCATGGCAGATACCGGCGGCAATTGCGTAAACGTTCTTAAGCACCGCAGAATACTCCGTTCCATAAATATCATCCGTTGTGGAGGTCTTGATAAACGCTCCTTTAAGCATGTTGGAAACCCTGTTTGCCGTTTTGCTATCTTCTGAAGCAATGGTTAAATAGCTCAGCTTCTCAAGTGCTACTTCCTCTGCATGGCAAGGACCCGTAATGACGCCAATTAAGTTGGGGTCGACCTTGAGTCTATTTTTAAAATAATCTCCAAGAATTTCACTTGTTTCTGGGATTAAACCTTTGACAGTAGACACAATAATTTTATCCGAAAAAAGTGCCGTATCAGTTGAAGACAATGATGTATGAACGAATGCCGAAGGAATTGCGAGGATAACAATGTCGGCCGAATCAACGCATGTCTCAATGCTTGACGTCACCCTGAGGTGTTCTAAATCGAAGGTGATTGAACTCAGGTAATCACGGTTGTGTCTGTGTGAATTCAAGTATTCTGCCTTCTGCTCGTTACGTATCCACCAATGAACCGTTTTGGGCTGGTGGTTGTCTAGCAGTATTTTAACCAATGCGGTGGCCCAGCTACCTCCTCCTAAAACTGCAATAGATGTGTGTGTGTTATTCAACGTTGCGAAGTAAACCCTCGACTACCGGATTTCAAAATCTATGATTAGTAAGGTGTAATGCTAATCTCACCAGTATTGTAGAAGTGCAATGTAATTTGAGCATAGAGCACTTTAAACTTCGCGTTGTTTAAGTCGTTCTGCGCCTGCCCCCAAGCGTTTAACGCAAGTATCATATCTGCCGTTGTTGAGACTCCCGCATTAGCAGATTTCAATACAAAATCATAATTTTCCTTTTGGGCTTTTTCATTCGCCTTAGCCGACTCAACCTCAACCAAAGCGTTTTCATATTGCGTATACGCCTGGGTGATGTCTGCCACCACTTCAAGTTTAATACGCTCTAAATTATTCCTGCGCAGCATCGCATTTAGTTTGGCGTCTCTTACGCCAGACCTTGCCTGATTTCCATTAAAAATAGGCACAGATAAACTTACACCAACTGTTTGTCCGAAGTTGTCATTGAGCTGCTGACCGAATGCAGATACCCTCGTCTCATACGAGGTAAACTCAGTAACAACTGGTTGGCTCGTTGATTCTACGTAACCAATAGGACTTGTAGATTTCTGGAAGTTAAATCGCTCTAATCGTGTTTCTGAATACAAGGTATTAACGTTACCGAACACTGCTAACCGCGGATAAAACGCACTTTTGGAAATATCAATGTTAATTTCTGCAGACCGTACTTGCGCTTCAGCTAGTTTGACATAGCTCATCCTTGCCAAGGCATTATTAATTATACCGTCTTGCGTCCAGCTTGTTATAGGTGCAACTTCATCTAAAGATGGATGCACAATTTGAAACTCTTTGCTGTCTAACTGCATCATCTGCTTCAACCTCAAGTTGGCCAACAATAAGGAACTCTTAGCAGATTGAATATTCATTTGATCTCGTGCATCTTGCGCCTTTAAGTTCAAGTATTGCTGCTGGTTGGTGGCTCCTGCCTCGAATAATTTTTTGGCTTGTTCTAACTGCGTAACCGTAGATTTATTCACTACAGTAAATGATTTCAATTGATTCTCTGCAAGAATGACTTGCAAAAAGGCATCTGCAACGTTGGTGAGTATTTGATTTCGTTGGGCCTGCTCCTCAATTTTTGCACGCTCTACTTCATTTTTGGACCGTAGGATAGAATTGGTAATCCTATTTCCGTTGTACAGCACAACACTGCTGGTTAAAGAAAAATTATTAGACTGAATGCTACGGGTAACAAATTGGTTCGAAAAGGGGTCAATAGATCGACCAAAATTATAATTGTGAGAACCACTCGCACTTAACGTAGGGTAGCGACTATCTTTATTTAGCTTGAGATTGTTCTCTGCCATATCCACAAAGATCTTTTGATCTGCAAGCGTAAGATTTTTTGCCGCTGTATAAGCAATACAATTGTCTAAGGTCCAATTCCCATTGATTTCCGTCAATAAAGAATCAGATTGTGCTTGAGTCGAACTGTATCCAAAAAGCAATAATCCAAGTATGGTGAAAAGTCTCATTTGTCTAATAATTACGCAAAGCTAATTCGGATACAAATTTGGTCATTTTTGAATCGACTAAGCTATTTATTATTTCTATATTATTAATAGAATTCAGTTAAACTTGAACCTTGAACTGGTTTACACATAGCGGTAAGGTATTTAAACCTTTTTATCCAACATTGACATGGGACAAACCTACTGCAGAGAAAAAGGTCTATTTGACTTTTGACGACGGACCAACCCCAGAAGTAACCGAATACGTTTTGTCCGTGTTGAAAGCGTATGGTTTTAAGGCTACATTCTTTTGCATCGGCGAGAATGTCGCAAAAAATTTGGCCCTTTATGAAAAAGTAAAAGCGGAAGGCCATCACATTGGAAACCACACATACACCCATGTAAACGGTTTCCATACGTCTAATTCAGCATACTTCGAAGACACCAAACGCGCCTCAGAAATAATTGACTCAACGCTGTTTAGGCCCCCTTTCGGGCGAATAAAGAG
This sequence comes from uncultured Bacteroidia bacterium, assembly GCA_905478335.1. GTDB lineage: Bacteria > Bacteroidota > Bacteroidia > NS11-12g > UBA9320 > UBA987. The sequence continues at coordinate 39,056 of CAJQIC010000002.1, forward strand.
AAGTCAAATTCGACACATAAAACAAGACTTCAATATCATTATGTGGTCTATTCTTTCGGGTGATTTTGACACAAGCCTCGATTTACATCGGGCTGAAAGAAGAATAAAATCACTAACAAAACCAGGTGCAATTGTCGTATTTCACGACAGCACAAAAGCGTATAAAAATTTAAAAGCACTATTACCGAAATACTGTGCATACTTAACGGATAAAGGGTACACGTCGTGTGGGTTATAATCATCATCTCAATTGTAGTTGTAGCTATATTTTTCAGCATTCAACTCTTGAGTCTTTTTGCAATTAATAAGACTCCCAATACGGCAACATATTCAGGAAGTCAGCTCCCAAAAATCTCTTTGCTCCTTGCTGCACGTAACGAAGAAAAACTCATTCAGCGCAGTTTGATCGCCATAGACCAACTTAACTACCCAAAAGACAAATTAGAAGTTTTAATTGGAGATGATGACAGTGATGATAAGACAAACGAACTCATTAGAGAATTTATACAAGATAAGCCGCAGTTTAAACTGTTTTCGATAAATCAGCAATTAGGCAAGGCGCGCGGAAAAGCAAATGTACTGGCACATTTGGCGCACAAAGCCAGTGGTACCTATTACTTCATAACAGATATAGACGTAAAACTACCGAGCAATTGGATTAGGTCTTTACTGAATCAATTTTCAGATAAGGTGGGCATCGTATCAGGAACAAGCACTTGTGAACCAACGTCAAGTCTGTTCTCTACATTTCAATCCATAGATTGGTTACATTTTATGGGATACATCCAAAGCTTTGCCAACATAGGCGTAGCATGTACTTCGGTAGGGAACAACATGGCCGTAAGAGCCAAGGCTTACTGGGAAACAGGCGGATATGAAAACATAGACTTTTCTATCACCGAAGACTACAAACTATTTAAAGAAGTAACCGAACTTGGCTGGGATTGGAGCACAATTCTTAATGCAGACAGTTTGGGTATGGCGTGGCATATACCAAGTTTTACAGAGATGTTACACCAGCGCAAACGATGGCTAATTGGGGCACAAGAATTACCCATACTGTGGGAATTTCTGATTGTTTTATATGGCTTGTTTGTGCCAGCGGTAATTGTATTACTGTTTTTCGCACCTATCCATGCAGTATCACTTTGGTTGTTAAAAACCGGCATTCAAACGATATACATTAAACAACTCACAAAGCGTGTTGAGCTGGTCGATTATTCGCTAGCGCATGTATTGCTGTATGAAATATATTTAATCGTAAATACGGTGAGCACTGCCCTATTTTATTTTTTACCCATCCCTTCAATTTGGAAAGGACGTACATATCATAAGTCAGATTTAACGTAATATTGAATCATGTACCCCAAGCTTTTTTCCTTTCGAACCCCTAGTTTTCTGCAAGGTATACTCCCGGATCAGATAACATTGTACAGTTATGGGCTTATGATTGCAATTGGCATCATGGTATCCTATTGGTTTGTCAATCGACGAACTAAAAAGTTCGGAATTTCAAAAGACGAATTATCGATCATGTTCATTTGGTCGATTTTTGCCGGTTTTGTTGGTGGCAAATTGTTTTTCTTTTTTGAAGATTTCTCGAAATACCTAGAAAACCCATCTCTGTTTTTAAATATTACGGGTGGTGGATTTGTTTTTTACGGCTCTGTATTGTTCGTTATACCGGTAATCATTTTTTGGTTGAAGAAGAAAGGTATAGCCATTCGACCTTTTTTAGACATTGTGGCCTTTGTTGGACCAATCATTCAAGCCTTTGGCCGAGTGGGTTGCTTTCTGTCTGGATGCTGCCACGGTAAAGCTTGTTCAAATTTTTTAGGTGTTACATTCTCGCATCCTGATAGTTTGGCCAATCCTAAAAACATCCCCTTATACCCAACTCAACTTTTTGACATAGGTATTAACATTATCATTCTTCTGGTTTTGTTCTGGATTGAGAAACGCCAAAAATTTTCTGGCCAGCTGATGTTATTATATTTAATGATGTACGCTGTAGGCCGGTCAATTAACGAATTGTATCGGGGAGACGAAGAACGCGGGTTTGTGCTTGGTGGCTTGCTCTCACACTCTCAATTTATTGCCATTTGTATTTTTGCCATTTGCACCGTCGTTTGGTTTAGATGGCGTAAAAGACCTGAGGAGTCAATTTAAATGGTTTCCAAAACCGTTCTAAATGCGATTACGCTTTCACCATATTTAGCAAGCGTCTTTGCCTTCAAAGCAGGCCCAAAATTCACGCTATAATCCTGAAGGTCTTCGCGTGTATTTAATCGGTATTGAATGTTAAAACTTGTTCCTGTATCGGTTACGTCGTGTGGATCGATTTGAAACATTTCGTGTGATAGAAATTTACCTGTGGCCATTACTTCAGGCAGATGTTCGTTACGCATCCAAGACATCCAATCCTCTTTGATGGAATCTTCAACCAAACAAGTTACACTATAAATAATCATTGCGGAGAGAGAGGGATTCGAACCCTCGGTACCCTTACGAGTACACTACCTTTCCAGGGTAGCCCGATCAACCGCTCTGGCACCTCTCCAAGGCGGTAAAGTTAGTTAAATACTAAACAGTTCTTTTGCGTTTTGTGTCGTTATTTCAGCAACTTCAGCTATTGATACCTCTTTGACATCAGCAAGCCTTTGCGCGATTAAAGGAATATAAGAAGACTCATTCCTTTTTCCTCGATACGGAACAGGAGCTAAATATGGCGCGTCCGTTTCTAAAACAATGTGTTGCAAATCAACATCCTTCATTACCTTATCCAATCCGCTGTTTTTGAATGTAAGAACGCCACCAATACCGAGTTTAAATCCAAGGTCAATAATCTTGTTTGCTTCATCAATACCATCACCAAAACAGTGAAATACGCCTGTTAAATTATCGGCAGAGAATGTTTCGACAATCTCTATCACTTCTTGTGTGGCATTTCTAGTGTGCAATGCAACAGGCAAATTATGTTCAATGGCCCATTTGCACTGGATTTCAAGGGCTTCTTTTTGTATATCGAACGTTGTTTTGTCCCAGTACAAATCCATTCCAATTTCGCCAATGGCAATAAACGAATGCTTTGCAAGCTTGGCTTCCATAAAATCCAATTCCTTTTTATAGGTCTCCTCCTTCACAGAACATGGGTGCAGGCCTATCATGGGTATAAAAACCTCACTTTTCTTTGAGGTAAGATTCATCATCGCTTCAAATGAATCCATTTCGATATTAGGCAAAAGCACTTTAGATACTCCGTGTTGCTCCACGCGAGCAATTACCTCGTCCATGTCCTCTTTAAAGTCATCTGCATATAGATGACTGTGGGTATCAATATAGTTTAGTCCCATGTAATTTTGGTCTTGTTTAAGAACGCGTCGATACCTTTTTTACAATCTTCTTTTTCTCGCATTTGTGCATTGGATAACGCCGCATAATCAAGTGCATCGTTTAAAGACAGTTCTGGTACTTTGGCTATCATCTCTTTTATCATTTCAACACTTTGGCCTGACGTTCTTGCTATCAACTTTTGAGCAAAATCGTTTGTGAATGCCTCAAGTTTATCCGCAGCCATCGCAGCATTTGTGAGCCCTAAATTTACTGCGCGGTCAGCATTAAATATTTCACCTGATAGCAGAATTTCTTTTGCTTTGCCTTCGCCGATTTTTCTTAATAGAAAAACCATTACAATGGCCGGAACAAATCCAATTTTAACTTCCGAGTATCCAAACTTCGACTCGGTTGTAGTAAAACAATAATCAGTTACTGTTGCTAACCCACAACCTCCAGCAATGGCTGGACCATTAACCATAGATATTACAACCTTAGGAAAGGTATAAATGGTTTTAAACAACTCCATCAGATGTTTACTGTCTGCAATGTTTTCTTCTAGGCTATTGCGTTGTAATTGTTGTAGGTATGACAAGTCGGCACCTGCACAGAACACATCACCAGAGGAGCGTAAAATCACAACTTTACAGTGTAATTCATCCTTTGCTAGTTGAAATGCTTCTTTGAGTTCAGAAACAAATACCTCATTTAATGCATTCTTTTTTTCGGGGCGGTTTAAAGTGATGTACCCGACTTTGTCGTTCACCTCCCAAGTAACGTATTGAAATGTCATGGCACAAAAATAGGCACAAAAAAACCCCGACGTTTCCGTCGGGGTTTTTATATGAGGTTGAAAAACCTCTAGTCTTATTTGTTATTAGTTAGCAATTGTAACTCTCTGCATTGCAGAAGTGTTACCATTGATTACCTGTACCATATAAACACCTGCTGCAACGTCAGTCATATCTACATTGTAAACACCGCTCGCGTCAGTGTTAACTGTTTTGATAGTCTTACCTGTTGCGTCCATGATAACGATGTTTAAGTCGCTCTCTGGGCTTAATA
>CAJQIC010000003.1 GCA_905478335.1 uncultured Bacteroidia bacterium
GGTCATTCGAAGTGTTTATCGCAGCTGTCGTAATCGCTGGTGTTATACAGGTAGTTTTGGGCTATATAGGCGCAGGTAAAGTGGCATTCTATTTCCCCTCTTCGGTAATTAAAGGCATGCTTGCCGCCATAGGTATAAGCATTTTCCTTAAGCAAATACCACATGCCATTGGGGTCGATAAGGATCCAAACGGTGACTTTAAGTTCTTCCAGTCTGATGGAGAAACAACCTTCAGCGAGTTACTCAACTTTGAAAACTATGTCCCCGGTGCCTTAATTATTGGAGTCATATGTTTAGCGATTCTCATTTTTTGGGAGAGTAAATGGATTAAAGGCAATAAAGTGTTGAGTATGGTGCCAGGTCCGTTGTTGGCTGTGTTTGCCGGAATTGGATTAAACCAGTGGTATCCAGATACCCTTCACATCACTAAGGAACACTTGGTTCAAATACCTGAGATAGGTTCGTTAAGTGGTTTGTCAGAATACCTCATTCATCCAAAATTGGCCTCTTTCGCTAAGTTTAAGGTAATTAAAGTTGGTGTCGTCATTGCCATCATTGCAAGTTTAGAAACACTGCTTTGTGTGGAAGCTACAGACCGATTAGATCCAAGAAAAAACATCACTCCTACGAATAGAGAGTTAAAGGCCCAAGGCTTCGGTAACATCATATCTGGTTTGGTTGGTGGAATACCTGTAACTCAAGTAATCGTGAGAAGTTCGGCTAATATACAAGCTGGAGGTAGGACCAAACTTGCAGCTATTCTGCATGGTGTTTTCTTGTTCGGAACGGTAATGCTTATACCAAACTTGCTTAACATGATACCGCTGTCAGCGCTTGCTGCCATTTTATTGGTTATTGGATTTAAATTGGCAAAACCGTCTATGTTTAAACGCTTATACAGCGAAGGACAAGATCAGTTTATTCCATTTATCACCACTATCGTAGCCGTATTATTTACTGATTTACTCATTGGTATTTTAATTGGTCTATTGGTGGGAATCGGATATGTTCTGTTTACAAACTTTAGATCAGCCATTGTGTTAGAGCAAAAGGGTCGCCACATGATTATTCATTTTAAGAAGGACATTTTCTTTTACAATAGAGCGGAGCTAATGAAGTTATTCAGCAAGTTAGAGGAAGGCGACGAACTGACCTTAGACGGCACCAAAGTTGATTTTATTGACCACGACATATTCTTAGCCATACAAGATTTCGTGAATTTATCAGATGAGAAAAAGATTAAAGTGACCGTGATTGATATTACAAGAAAGAAAATCACGTTTAGGCGAAATCAACAAGAATCGCATACCCTAAAAAATTAAATTGATGATTATGATTCGATCGGCTGGATTGATTCCAAGGTCGGATCATCTTTTATACTTCCGCATCCATTAAGTCAGTTACAACGTGGTAACGCGGGTCATCGATTGATTTTTCAATCACTCCATGAAAGTCTGGATTGGCTTTGAGTAATACTGTTTGACATTCAGGACTCAAATGAGTGAGTTTTATATTTTTGCCAGCCTTATTGTATTTCTCGGTCAAATTAAAAAGTGCTTCGATACCAGAGTGGTCAGTAACCTTTGACTCTAAAAAGTCAATTTCAACACGCTCTGGATCTCCCTTTACATCAAACTTGCGGTTAAACGTTTGTGTAGACCCAAAAAACAACGGCCCCCAGATTTCGTAAACTTTCGTTCCGTCTGGCTTGATGCGTTTACGCGCCCGAATCATCGTAGCACTTTGCCAAGCAAACACCAAAGCAGACATAATAACACCTGCAATCACCGCTGTAGCCAAATCATGCCAAACGGTAATACCCGAAACAGCAATGAGCACAATAGCATCAGCTAAAGGTATTTTGCGAAGTATTCTAAAACTACTCCAGGCAAATGTGCCAATAACAACCATGAACATAACCCCAACCAATGCGGCAATTGGGATTTGCTCAATTAAAGGAGCGCCAAACAAAACAAAACACAATAAAGCTATAGAAGCCGTAACGCCAGACAGACGTCCACGACCACCAGAGTTCACATTGATAATGGATTGACCAATCATCGCGCAGCCACCCATTCCGCCAAAAAGTCCGTTTAAAATATTGGCACCACCTTGAGCAACACACTCACGATTTCCACTCCCTCTAGTTTCTGTTAAATCATCAACCAAATTTAGGGTCATCAGCGATTCGATAAGCCCAACGGCCGCAAGTAATCCAGCGGTTGAGAGTATAAGTGACCAATGCCCAGCCAACGTACTGGTCAGACCAAAAATGCCACCTTGAAAAGAAGGTAAACTGCCTTTCAACCCAGTTCCTCCTCCATCTCTAATGAAGCTTCCCACTGTGCTAACGTCTATTTTACCTACGATGGTAATGGCCGCAACAACAATAATCGCAACTAATGCTGCTGGAACCTTCTTTGTCAATTTGGGCAAGAAGTACATAATAAGCATCGTTAGCAAAACGAAACCAAGCAAAATGTATAGTTGACTGCCCACCAACCAAGAAGTTTCTCCAGCACTGGTCACTTTGAACATTTCCAATTGTGAAATGAAAATAACGATGGCTAACCCATTAACAAAACCCATCATTACGGGGTGCGGAATCAAACGAACAAACTTTCCTAGCTTTAAGAATCCGGCCAATATCTGAATTAAACCAACAAACAGAAGTGTTATAAAAAGCCACTGTAGGCCTAAATTCGTTATTGGTTCAGCCAAAGCATCTCCTACCTCGTTTCCCTTCTGAATCAAATGGATCATCACAACGGCCATTGCACCTGTAGCACCCGATATCATTCCAGGACGACCGCCAAAAAGGGATGTTATTAATCCCATCATAAACGCCCCGTACAAACCCACCAAAGGATCTATACCTGCAACAAAGGCAAATGCTACGGCTTCTGGGACCAATGCCAGCGCAACTGTTAAACCAGATAACAGGTCATTCTTAGGATTAGATGTAAAGTTGTGAAATAGTCTCCTCATTACGGCATTTTCAAAGGCCGCGAAGGTACAGTATTATCTTGTCTGAAATAAGGCTTTATTATCCCGTTTATAGGTCAAGTAAACCAAATGTGACAGTGACGAATTAACTCTCAGACTTACCCCTCGTTGAAATGCCAAACGGCCAATACAGCGGGCAAAAGGTAATAGAGCTTGTGACAACAAAAATACCTGCCACGATTAAGGCTATTATTCCTAATGTTCCTGAAACAACGTCTGTAAAATAGAGTAGAAGTAAAACAACTGCCGAAATTAATCGGACTATTCGATCCGTTTTTCCCATGTTCTTAATCATAATTCTGAATTTTGAAACTCAAAACTAAATGAAGAAGTATCGACCGGTACTGAAATTAGTCAGTTAAGAATATGACAATTATGCCTCTTTCTTTGCTTTTTCTGCCTTGAAGTATTGAAACGGAACCAACAACATACCGAAGCATTCACCATGCTCTTTACCTAAGTGCTTATGGTGTCTTTTATGTGCTCTTCTTATTGCTCTGAAGTAAATGTTATCACTATTTCTTAACCATTTGAAGCGCTGGTGAATAAACACATCGTGGACTAAAAAGTAACAAAAACCGTAGGCCATGATACCAAAACCAATGGCCATCATTAAAGGAGAACTATTACTCGATCCCAACAAGAGTAATAACATGCTGGGTATGGCAAAAATTAAAAAGAATGCATCGTTTTTTTCGAAAAATGTTTTGTTGGTATGTGTGTGATGGTCCTCATGTAAGTTCCACAATAAACCATGCATCACAAATTTGTGTGTAAACCACGCAACAAACTCCATAAAGAAAAATGTTCCGAAAAATGCAAGTACCATCATTATTTTATGTTCGTTTGAACTGTTGTTAATTGTTCAATTTGTTTGGTGCTAATACCGTCGGATGTTTTGAGGTTTTTGATAAATGACCTTTTCCAGTCTGCATCTATCACGTAGTCACCAATATTCTCTACAAATATCTTTAAATCTTGATCAATTTCACTACTGTACCCAACCATTACAGGCGCATTGAGTTGCACCATTAGGCGTATGTAACGAATTTCAGGATTTAATGGAGCCGCCGTTATGGCTTCCTCAATCAACGCTTTACCATCGGTAAAATATTTCCATTTGGTGGTAGGCCAAGTAGCAAATTCTGCTGAGGTACAGGTTGCCAGTCCTTTATATGCCTTAGTGACTTGGTTTGTTGGATAAGTTTTAGACACGATTATTGCCTGCAACTTACATTCCGACTTCACGGCATCATGAAAGTCATCTCGTATGTGATTTAAGTTAACAGTAAACGACAAAAGTGTCAGACCAATGGAAACGATAAGTGGAATTGCGCGCCTTTTCATTATAACATGTTTAACCGTACGTTCATGTATGACTTGACCATCAAAGCAAGTTTCACATGGTCTTTCACTCTAATTCTTGTATCAAGTATTCGACTTGACGGTGTTCGTTTTAGCTTTTTGAGCAGTTGTTTGTAGTATTTGTACGCCGTATAAACGCCAAAACGCGCTGTTTGGGGTAGCTGGACAATGCCTACATAAGCCTCCTCAAAATCTTTTTCAATATCTGCAATGATCGCCGCTTTGTTATCAGCACTTAGGTTATTAAAATCTACGTTGGGAAAATAACTTCGGTTTAACACCTCAGAATCTGCTTTAATGTCGCGCAGGAAATTCACTTTTTGAAAAGCCGACCCAAGCTTCATTGCGGATGGTTTTAAGTGACTGTAAAGCGCTTCATCTCCATTAACAAATATTTTCAAACACATTAAACCAACAACATCTGCCGATCCATAGATGTATTTCTCGTATTCTTCCACAGATAGATAATCCAACTTGGTCAAATCCATTCGCATGCTAGACATAAATGATTTTACCAACTGTATGTCTATGTTATACTGGTGTAGGGTGTCTTGAAAGGCATGTAAAACCGGATTCAAGCTAATTTTGTGAATAATCGCGTCATATAGGTCAGATTCAAACTTGTCAAATAATGCTTCCTGATCATAGTCTAAAAACGAATCTACAATTTCATCTGCCAAGCGTACAAAGCCATAAATGTTGTGAATGTGAGATTGAATGCTTGGATCCAACATAGACACAGAGGAATAAAATGAAGTACTATACGCCTGCGTGACAGCCTGACTCGAAGTCTTGGCTAAGTCACTATATGTTTGCATGTTTGAGTTCATGTTTAACGTTTTTTAATATTTGATTAGCGGATATTTTACCTGAAATAAGTGCTGGTGGTACACCTGGTCCAGGAACGGTCAACTGGCCTGTAAAAAACAGGTGGTCGACTTTTTTACTTTTTATTTTCGGTCGCAAGAACGCCGTTTGTTTTAGCGTATTTGCCATTCCATAGGCATTACCCTTGTAAGAATTGTATTGACTTTTAAAATCATCTACACAAAACGATTTGTTGTAGATCACGTGTTCTTTTAATGATTGGTTGGTTAAAGTCTCCAAACGACTCATCACTAAGTCGAAGTAGTGTTGGCGACGCTCTTCTGAATCTTCTATTCCAGGTGCCAAAGGAATTAAGAAAAATGCATTTTCTTTTCCTTCTGGTGCAACAGATGGATCAGTAATACTTGGGAAACACGTATAAAACAAAGGATCATCTGGCCAACTTGGTGTATCGTAAATCTGCACTGCATGTTGATCAAAGTCTTCATCGAAAAACAAGTTGTGATGACGTACGTTGTAAAGTTTCTTATCAAACCCAACATAAAATATTAGCGCAGAAGGCGCAAACGTTCTTGAAGCCCAATAATCCTCGGTGTACATTCTACTATCAGGATTAAGCAATTGCTCTGTGTGGTGATAGTCCGCACCGCTGAGAACGATATCACTGTACTCTACCAAGCCATTAATTCTTAATCCGACTGCTGTGTTGTCAGACGTAATGATTTCTTCTATTTGGGCATTTGTGTGGTAATTTACACCTAACTCCTTGCCCAGTTCTATCATACCTTCTACAATTTTATACATCCCTCCCATCGGGTACCAAGTACCGAGAACGAGGTCGGCATAGTTCATAAAATTATAAAAAGCTGGCGTGTTCTCAGGTTTTGCTCCGAGAAATAGCACAGGAAATTCTAATATTTTAATGAGTTTAGGATTGGTAAAATCCCTTCGAATGGCTGACCGAACAGTAGAAAAAAATTGGTTTACACGTGTTACGGTTTGAGGGGTAACTAATTCTAAAATAGAGTTTCCTGGTCTGTACACCAGCTCGTCCATTGAAGCCTTGTAATTAAAAGCCGCGCTGTTTATAAACTTTTCAAGATTGGAAGCGGATCCAGGTTCGATAGAATCAAACAAGGTATATATGTCCTCAATAGATCCAGGTATCTCTACCGTTTCGTTGTCTTCAAAAAACACCTTGTATGCCGGGTTCAACCGAACCAATTCGTAATAATCTGAAGTCTTCTTTCCAAAATCGTGGAAAAAACGCTCAAATATATCTGGCATCCAATACCAGCTTGGTCCCATATCAAAAGTGAATCCGTCTTGCTGGAAAGCACGTGCTCTACCGCCTAACGAATCATTCTTTTCGTATACATCAACTGAATATCCCGCTTTTGCTAAGTAGCAAGCTGCAGACAAAGAAGAAAACCCAGAACCGATTATTTGTACGTTTTTCATTTTGTTTAAGCAAATCAACTAATTGTTAAACAAAAAAACAAGAAGAACTTACATTTTGTTTATCATTTCGTCTAAATCGTTAAACAATTCAACGTTTTTGATATCAAAGCTTCTGTCCCTAACGTTTCTACCTGTTACCCAAAAGGCATCATCACGACCTTGTAGCAAGGTACGATAAAAATAGGTAAGGTAGCGTTCGACCTCTTCAGATACAGGCCTAACAGTGAAGTAACTAACAAAAGTAATTTTCTTACACACCAGCTGAATCGCCTTAAGATTGTCTAACGGTACACTTTGACCAAGATAGATTACATGGCCACCACGTAACAACAATTCATAATGCATGTAGAGCAGCCCCAATTCATGAATTTCATTGTCTGGGAGAAACAATACGTACACAGCGTCATCGGTTTTAGGCACCGTTTGCTGTACACGTTCAATACTGATTTGAAGCTTCTGCTTGATTAAATTCGATATGAAGTGTTCATGAGCCGGTGTAATGCTGTCACTCTGCCAATGGATTCCAATTTGATGCAAAAGTGGAACAAACACTTCTAAAAATACATGACGGAAAGAGAACTCAGCAATGAGCCTATTAAACGTTTGTTCAAAGTGATTCTGATCAAAATTTAACATGGACAACACCAAGGCATCCATGTACCCCGAGTGGTCTCCCCCTTTAGAAATTTGATCCATTACTGCCTGACCGAGATCGCCATCATCAAGCTGCGCAATCTTAGAAATCTTATAACCATTTTTGTATAGTAAGGTTACGTTTAAAAGCTTTTTTAAACTATCGGCATTGTACAGCCTAATGTTTGAATCCGTTCTGTTTGGATTTAACACACTGTATCGCTTTTCCCACATCCGAATCGTGTGGGCTTTAATTCCTGAAAGATTTTCTAGATCTTTTATCGTAAAGCTTGATGCTATATTGTTCAACTTTAATACACCTTTAGTTAAACAAATCTAACACTTTAAATCTAAAAAGGTTGTTTAAGATTTTGAGATAAGCGTTTTATCGCTACAATGTGACCAAAAATAACAACAGGTACGATGATGCCTGGAAGCCAAACAAATGGAAAGTGGAGGATACCAGTATTGGGCATATCAAAGGCCAATTGCTGGAAAGGACTCGGTGCAGAAAATATGCCTGTAATTACCACCTGGCTGACCATTAATAGGCAAACCCAGTTCCAAATGAGTAGCCAACGCTTGCTTATTTTTCCCTTATTCCAGCCAAAGTATGCAATGAACGGAGCAGTCAAACCTGCAAGTATATCGAAGTTACGACCGCTAAAAGTCATTGACTCTGGCACCAAATGGTATACAAATAAATAATACAGAACAATTTCGACACCAATACGCACAGAATGTAGGTAGGTGTAGGTCTCTAAATTAAAATTGGCAATCAGTCTTTTGCCAGACTTAGTGAGAAAAGCAATTAAAATGCACACCACACTAGGAAGCAGTATGAACATAATTCTTGGAGGAAATGCGTCGGTATCCAAAAGAATCCTTTTTGGCTCAGAACGGCCTGTAACAGCGCCAAAACCAGAACAATCAGAATTACCCCTTTATTTTTATTTGAGGCCCTGTAAAACATGCCAATGGTAAACAGCGTAAGTCCTATAAACCCAAGACTGATATAAAAAGGTACCAATTCCATAATCTATATATCAACGATTAAACAAAAGTCTGAAGTAGAATCTAGGATCTCTAAATTTCTTCCGCAGATCTACATTTTCAAACATCGAAGTTAAAAGTATTTTGAATTCTTTACTTTTTGCGCCCTTGTTTGCTACAAAATTGAACAACCATGGATACTTAACCATTTTCTGAAGTTTATGGCTCATGTTCAGCTCGGGCCATAGGTGATGGTATACCCTGTCTGTATAGGCATTCAACCTTGAGCGTGAAAAGTCGTTTCGGGCAACTGCCTCCACAATAACATCACTGGCATACTTGGCGCTAATCATGGCATTACCTATACCCTCTCCTGTAAACGGGTCAATGATTGAAGCAGCGTCGCCGCAAAACAGTAGTCTATCAAAATGTAACTGTCGTTTTTTGGAACCTAAGGGTAAACCCCACCCTTTAACAGATTCTACAGGCTTTGCATTTTTAAACCGCTTGCTAATTACAGGATGCTCCTCAATAATTTTGTTCATCAGCTCCTTCAAGTTGACCTTATCCTTTGATACACTTGCACTTAGCATGCCTATTCCCACATTCACACGACCATTCGTCATGGGGAAAATCCAAAAATAACCTGGTAGCACATCGTTGATGAAATGTAATTCGATATACCCTTCATCACTCAAACCCTCAACGCCTTCATAATACCTCCGCAAACCGGCACAGTAATGATTTAGTTCCATTTCTATGCCGTTGTCTTTGGCTAGATCAGAACGAACACCAGAGCAGTCCACTACAATGTCTGCAGTAAAAGAATGGATCTCGTCAATTTCTATAAAGACTCTGTTTGGGGTTATTTGGGTGGATTTAACCTCAGAACCAAACATCGCTGTGCAATAAGGGCTGATCGTATTCTCAACCAACAAATTATCAAAGTCGCTACGTGTTGCGATAAACCCAGGCGCTTGTTTTTGATTCGTTTTATCGGTTGTAAACGGGATGTCTAATTGCTTGCCATTGGGGGCAACGAAGGTGATTCCCCAACTTGGTAAATAGTCTTGTTCCTTTGCTACTATTTGGTCTACCACATCAGGTTTGACACGATTTAGCGCGTAAACGACCTTTCCGCTGAGCGCATCTCCACAAATCTTGTCGCGTGGAAATGTCGCTTTATCAATCAATACATGTTCGATTTTGTTTTTAGTTAAGCCCATGGAAAGCGCTGAGCCAGCTGGGCCCGCTCCTATGATGGCAACTTTTACATGTTTTGATTTCGGCAACCCTTATGATTTTCACGCAAAGTTGTCAAAAAAACATAGATAAGGAAGTACTAATTCAATTTAATCAACTTCCCTACACTGCTTTGTTTATCGGTATAGAGTTGAACGATATAGATACCCTCGGTTAGCATTGACAAATCAACCTTATTCTGTGGATTAATGCGTTGATTAAACACCTCCTGACCATGCACGTTAATCAATGTTAAGGTAGCAGACTGTTCCTGTATTCCGTTGAAGGCTACCATTCCTGTGGTTGGGTTTGGGTATACCTGTAAAGGCTTAGCACGTTGGATACTTGATAGGCCAACATTACAACCTCCCGCCCCCATGGCGATATGAAAACCTCCACGTTCTGTACCGACTACCATGTCGATTTTGCCGTCGTTGTTTAAATCCCCAAAAGTAGGTTTAACAAAAGCACCAAAGTTGTAATCATAGCAAGTGTTTGCTCCAGAAAGATAAAACGGATCTTCTTCAACAATTTTGAAATTCTTGAGGTTGGTTCTTCTAATGTCTCGGTAAATTGTGACCTTACCTCGTTCATCTCCCAACACAAATTCAGGGTCTCCATTTCCGTCAAGGTCGATAATAACCGGTGTTGCATAATTGATATTTTTGAATACCGTGGTATCATAAAACACATCTCGATCTGGATCATACCGCGTTTCTAGGCGCCAAAAACCAGGAAGAATTCCGCCCATCGTATCTTGTTGTTTCACAAAGTCTGGCACATCAGAAGTCGATGTGTTTTTATAGTATGTCGTACTGCCTGCATACGAACCAACGGCTAAGTCGATATAATCGTCTCCGTCGATGTCTGTTAAGTAGGGTGTCGATGCGTTGTCAAGCTGAATGCCGTAGGTATTGTCTGACAACTTGGTTGCCGTTGCGGTACTTCCTGATCCCGAAATATTATATAAGCTCAGGCTGCCGTTAAGCCTGCCAACCAACAATTCCGGGTTTCCATCTCTGTTCAAGTCACCCAAACATGGAGAGAGTCTTCTTATTGAGTCTTTTTTTAATCCCAGATAATCTTCATTCTTCAATTGAAAAACAGCTTTGTCTTTGTCCCCAATATTCTCGTAATACACCAAGTAGTCTGTCAACTCTTCCGTAATGCCATAGTCGCCATTGGTAGCCAGTATCAGGTCCAAATCGCCGTCTTTGTCCATATCGTATAACAATGGTGACGTATGTCCACCATGGTCGACCATCTCGCGGTCTAAGAACATGGAATCCTGGAAGTCAAATACGGGCTGATCATTTTTACCTTTGTTTTCGTAGTACAAAATTCGATTTGCTTCACGAAAAGTATAACTCGCTTTAGAGAACGCATTGACCGCAACAATTAAATCCTTGATCCCGTCTCCGCTTACGTCTTGAAAATATCCCGCTGGGAATACATCCGTTTCCGCCCTTACGGAGTTACTTGGAAACAACGAATCGTTTGAAACCATCGAGTCGATTTTTAGACTATAGTCTACTTTACCATTGATAATTAAGTTTAGGCCATTTAGGCCCGCATTACCCATTACAAGATCCATGTCAGAATCTCCATCATTATCTAAGAGTAACAAAGACGACCCTCCGGCATGTTTTTTCTTATGTCGGTATATCTTTTGGAAACAAAACGGGTCTCTTTCAAACAAGATTTCATAAGATCCATCAAACTCCTGGAAATCACCCCAACACTGATCTGCTATTTCAAAATCAATGGAGTCAAGAGACTTACCAGACTCAACAGAGTTATTTAAAAATAAGGTAATCCCGTAGCCCAATGTTTGCAACGTCATAAAGTCAATATCCCCATCTCCGTCTATGTCTTCAATCGCTGGGATGTTTGTACGGTCACAGTACAGGTCGTTTGTATCTAAAGGCGCTTCGCCAAAATTATAGGCTCGTAAATCTGCATCGCGTACTTCGAACATGGCATGAGGATCACCGCTTTTGGTAATATTCTTATACAACGAAATTGCATCCGAGTCTTCATCAAAAAACCACAAATCCGGCTTATCATCGGCGTTATAATCTTTAAACACCACCCAAGTAGTAAACCGCCTTGGGTAAATCTGATCAAATTTGGGTTCATAGGTAAAGTTCCCATTTCCATCGTTGATCAAAGACAGTACTTTGCCCCCGTTTCGGTCAAAAACGAACAAGTCCAAGACTTCATCGTTGTCGATGTCAAGATTATAAAACTGAGGTTGATTCAATCCGCCCAAATTCCCAAGATCTAACGTAACACCATTCTTATCCTTTACCTCGATGTTGTTGACAACCTCAAATGAAATGGATTGACCATAGGCCAAACAAGAGGTTATAAGGAGAGAAAGTATGGCTGAGATAGTACGCATAAAAATGGGTTTATGAATAGATACTTAGTGGTTCAATTTAGCTGCACAATATACGGTAGATTTAAAA
This sequence comes from uncultured Bacteroidia bacterium, assembly GCA_905478335.1. Taxonomy (GTDB): domain Bacteria; phylum Bacteroidota; class Bacteroidia; order NS11-12g; family UBA9320; genus UBA987. The sequence goes on from CAJQIC010000003.1 coordinate 12,000, forward strand.
TTTGAATGTCGTAAGGATATCAAATGTTATTAAAATTACTTCTTTTGTAATAACAATAACAGAATGACTGTTCAAGAGTTTTATCCTATTTTTCTGGAAGCCAACCAACGCTTTAGCACTGATACAAGAGGAATTAAGGAAGGAGATATCTTTTTTGCGTTGAAAGGAGATAATTTTAATGGCAACACCTATGCCGGTCAGGCTTTGGAAGAAGGCGCTGCACATGCGGTAGTGGATGAAGATATTAAGCCTAAAAAACCAAACGTAATTCGTGTAGACAACGTATTAGCGTTTATGCAGGATTTGGCTCAACATCACCGTCGTCAATTTGACATTCCCATCATGGCAATTGCAGGGAGTAATGGTAAAACGACCACCAAAGAGCTACTCATTGGTGTGTTGTCTCAGAAGTATAAGGTTCATGCCACTTCAGGTAACTTCAACAACCATATCGGGGTACCAATAACGTTATTATCAATGCCGTTAGATACAGAAATCGGTTTGATTGAAATTGGAACAAACAGCTTTGGCGAAATAGCTTTCTTATCGAATTTATTAGAGCCCAATTATGGTTTAATTACCAATATTGGTAAAGAACACCTCGAAGGCTTTGGTGACCTAGAAGGTGTAGCCAGAGAAGAAAGTGAATTGTACAATTACTTGGTGAAGCATGACGGGTTTGCTTTCGTTAATGCAGACGACGTATACTTAAATCGTATGTCGCACCGCATAAAAAGAAAGCGATCTTATTCTTTGGAAGATGAGCAGGCCAAGTGTTATGTCGAAATTGTAGACGTAGCTCCAGAAATTGAACTGTTATACAAAGGCTCGTGTATTCACGCTCATTTAAGCGGTAAACACAATGCACAAAATATCGCTGCGACCATAGCTGTAGCTAGTTATTTCAGAATACGAGGCAAAAAACTGCAAGATGGCATATTGGCATTCCGCTCGACCAATAATCGATCTGAATTAAGAGAGATTGGAACGAATAATTTTATGTTGGATGCCTACAACGCAAACCCAAGCAGCATGTTGGCGGCAATAGAAACTTTCAAAACGCTAAAAGCAGATAACAAAGTTATTTTGCTTGGAGATATGTTTGAAATAGGCGCTAATGCCGATCAAGAGCATCAAGAAGTTTTGAATGCTGCGCTAGACATTAAGTGCACGGTGATTGTAGCAGGAAAGCAATTTTACAAGGTGGCAAAAGGCACTGATGCCGTGTCGTTTAAAACAACCGAAGAATTGGTTCAGCACCTTGAAAAAGAACGCCTCACCAAAACTTGGTTCTTAATCAAAGGCTCACGTGGCATGCAAATGGAACGCGTGATGGAGGCTTTTGTATCGTAAAAGATAACCTCACCAATTAGCTATAAAGTACGTCGATAGTTTCTTATCAAAATGGCACCAAGATTTTTGTGTGGCGGTAAATAGTCTTGGAATCTTTCTTTGGCTTGGGCGTTCTGACCTATTTTGCGTTCTACTGTCGGCCACAGCAATTCCCAGTTCAAGTCCTGTCCTTGGCGTATCGTTTCGCAGATTGTAAAGATCAATTCATTATTGACATACAAAGTCCCGACTTGTTTACTGCTGATAATCTGAGCATTAGGCGCATAATCAAGTACCTTACTAATATTGTTATAACCGCCGCAAGAACCCAAGATAACCAGGTCAGAATTCGGTGTTATTGTTTCAATGGTGATGTTAGCATAATAACTATGTCCACGATGCACGACTACGTCAGGGAAGCGTTTGGTCTTTTTAAATAGTGCCTGCAATTCTTCTTGACCATCGTATTCGTCTCTCGCCTTGTTGGCATAAAGTTTAACTTTTTTGCCAGCCGTTGACTCTATAACCACATAATGCCCCAAATCGTTAATTTTCCATCCAGGACGTCGGAATCGAGCAATAAATGTCGCATAACTTGCCCAGCCGTCTTCATCGTCAAAGAAAAAGTGCTGTTGTATGTGTGAACCGTCCTTTAACGTTGCTGCATTTTTAACCGTTGATAATCCACTCACGTCATCAGCCACAGACTCAGAACCTTCGTTGATCTGAAGCAGCGACAAAAGCAAACCATAGAGTTTTTTAGCTGCGGCATTTGTCCATTTTACCTGCTGGTATTCTTTGGTTAAAGCGTTTTCAAATAAGCTTTTTGTTTCATCATCCGATATGCTACCATAGGTGTCGGCAACCGCAACGGCTTGTTCTAACGGATTCAATTCGCTTTCTAAACCTCCGATGAAGGCATTAAACAACGAGCGCTTTTCCCACAAGCTCATTTTATTAAGAAATGTCGGAAGCTCATTATAGGCCGCGCACATTTTTATAAATGTCCGATACTGATTGCGCCCTAGATTATGTAAGAATTCATACGACGACTCTTCGGTCATTCGCTCCATTAACCGTTTAAATAGGCCTAAGAACGAAGATGTATACACTTCGTCTTCGCCATACACCATCAAGGTATACAGCTCTTGCGCAGTCATATTACTTGTATCGCATAGTTTGAAGCGGACAACGTCAGACGCTTCATGCAACTCATTTAACACCCGTACCTTTTTGGTTGCTAGATACGTAAGCTCATCATCAACCGAGTATGCACCTAAAATATCTGGCTTTGTGCGAAGCTTTAATAAATGATTGAAAGTTGCTTCTTTGTTTTTGCCAAGCGTGTGCGCCTCTTTTGTTGTAAGTCTAAAATTCTTGATGTCATCCAAAAAAATAAATGCCTTTGAATTACTACCCACTTTACGGAAAATCTCCATCATTAAGTCGATGGTTGGCTTGCCTTGCACCTGACTCATATCAATAAACACAGGGTTTGACGTACCCATATAAAAGCTGACGTGCGCTGGTGCGGTCAAACACAGCTCTTCTAAGACAGACGAGCCATAAGATTGAAATGCAAAATCTCCATAGTGTTTTAAAACGGCACTAGGGTATTGACGCGCACCTAGTTTTAAAATGTCTTCCGCATAGCTTTTGTCGTCAAAGAATGGGATGACATTTAAGGTCGTTTTGAGGTCGCTTTTTAAGATTGTTTTGATTCTGTTTGTTTCAACAATTTCTTGTATCCGAACAATCAGGTTAAAATAAGATTGGTATGTGGTATATAAGTGATAATTCGATTTATCCACTTTCTCTAAAATGTGAACCAGATCGTTTAATCTTCTTTTTTTATCTAACTCACTGTAATTGATGTTGTTATTAATATTCTTCTGAATATCGTCTACCCTTTTTATATACAGCTTTGTAGCGTCAAAAGTCTGTAGCGGAGACAACAATTTAACCGTATCATTCTCTAACCCATCATACCTATCGATTCGGTGTTGATTTCCGTCAACCGCCTTGTTGGCTATTGAAACGATATCAATTTGTCCGTAAGAAACCAAAGACACTAAACATAAAGACAATATGATGATTACTCTACCCATGTAAATTTGGTTTAGCGGCTTCCCACAATATAACTCCAGCACACACAGAAATGTTTAATGAGTGTTTTGTTCCGAGCTGTGGGATTTCAATAATGTTGTCTGACATATCGATTGCTTCTTGTGATACACCATCAACTTCGTTGCCAAGTATTATGGCATACTTTGTTGACGGCATAAAATCGAAAGCATCTAAAGGGATTGAATTCTCTGTTTGCTCAACAGATAAAATTACATAACCTTTTGACTTCAAGTAATTTACCACCGTTACCGTGTCCGAATGATGGGTCCAATCCACCGACTGTTCAGCCCCTATAGCAGATTTTGTTATATCCCGATGCGGTGGTTTAGCGGTTATACCACACAGGTACAAATGCTCTAATCTAAAGGCATCTGATGTCCTAAAAACAGAACCAATATTCAACATACTGCGGACATTATCCAACACAACACAAACCGGAAGTTTTTGTGCAATTTTAAATTCATCCACAGTCAGCCTATTAAGCTCTATATTTTTTAATTTGCGGTGCATTTAATTTCTAAGTTCAGGTGGCAAAAGTAAAACAGGATAGCGAAACTCCGTTAATGCGTCAATACGGACAAATTAAGGTGAAATACCCAGGAGCTATGGTGCTATTTAGGGTAGGCGACTTTTATGAAACATTTAATGAAGACGCCGTAAAAGCCTCTGAGATATTGGACATCGTGCTTACCAAGCGAGCCAATGGAAAAGTAAGTCATGTACAACTGGCTGGTTTTCCACACCATGCCTTAGACACTTATCTTCCAAAATTGGTTAGGGCTGGTCAGCGAGTTGCGATTTGTGACCAACTTGAGGAACCGCAAAAAGGGAAAAAATTAGTGAAGCGTGGCGTGACCGAATTGGTTACACCTGGAGTGACGTATAACGACAAAGTTCTTGAGGCCAGACAAAGTAACTATTTGGCAGCAGTGACTTTTGATAAAAATGTGTTGGGTGCCGCATTTTTGGATATCTCGACAGGAGAATTCATGGTTGCTGAAGGTAGCACGGATTTTATAGAGAAGTTGCTTCAAAATCTTAACCCTCCAGAAATACTCTATGCCAAACCACAACGCAAAAAGTTTGAAGCTTTGGTTGGCAAAGACCGCCATGTATATAGTTTAGACGACTGGATCTTTACCTATGATTTTGGACACGATAGGCTTGTACAGCACTTCCAAACGACAAATTTGAAAGGGTTTGGGATCGAAAATCAACTGTTATCGATAGCGGCTGCAGGAGCCTGTTTACACTATTTGGAGCAAACGCATCATACGTTTGTAGACCACATTACGTCTATTAGTCGGCTTGAGGAAGACACCTATGTGTGGATGGATAATTTTACCGTTAGAAATCTTGAAATCATTTACCCAAACCATGCCAACGGCAAAAGCCTGCTGCAGATTCTAGATCAAACCAGCACCCCTATGGGCGGCCGATTAATCAAGAAGTGGTTGGTTCTACCCTTAAAATCGTTGGAGCAAATTGAGTTGAGACATCGAGTTGTTGGTTTTTTTGTCAATAACAATGCATTGGCTCAAACCTTTACGTCACAGCTAAAGCAAATAGGAGATCTTGAACGTCTCATATCAAAAGTAGCCGTACAGCGCGTAAACCCTAGAGAGTTGGTTCAATTAAAAAGATCCTTAACGGCTGTTTCTAGTTTACGCGAAGAAGGAAAACAGACAGGTCATGATGATTTGATTCAACTTATGAATCAAATTGTTCCATGCACAGAATTGGTTGACCGCATTGAAAACGAAATTGCTGAAAATCCGCCAATGCTTGTAAACAAAGGTGGCGTATTTGCAGATGGCGTGAATGAAGACCTGGACGAATTAAGGAAGCTTGCTTTTTCTGGTAAAGATTACTTAGTGCAGCTTCAGCAGAGGGAGATTGAAAAAACTGGTATTACCTCACTTAAAATCGCATTCAATAACGTATTTGGATACTACATTGAGGTCAAAAACACACATAAAGACAAGGTTCCTGAAGAGTGGATACGCAAGCAAACTTTGGTTAATGCCGAGCGATACATCACCCAAGAACTAAAGGAATATGAGCAAAAGATTCTGACGGCAGAAGAAAAGATTCTTGTGATAGAAACCGAGATGTACAAAGATTTTGTCGACTCGATACAACAATATGTTGGTCATATCCAATTGAATGCACGTGTTATTGCCCAAGTAGACTGTTTGGTTTCCTTTGGACTTATTTCATTTGCAAACGACTACTGTAAACCTTTGGTCGACGACACCAAAACCTTAGCCCTCGTTGGTTGCCGACATCCTGTTATTGAGCATCAACTGCCGCATGGAGAATCGTACATACCAAACGACCTGATGCTAAATGCGGAAACACAGCAACTCATTATACTTACAGGGCCAAATATGTCTGGTAAGAGTGCTTTGCTTCGACAAACGGCGCTGGCAGTTGTATTGGCACAAATTGGCTGTTTTGTTCCGGCAAAACATGCACAGATTGGTTTGGTAGACAAAATATATACACGTGTTGGAGCTTCTGACAACATCAGCCAAGGTGAAAGTACGTTTATGGTTGAAATGACTGAAACGGCTAGCATACTGAATAACATTTCGGAAAGAAGCTTGATACTTCTAGATGAGATTGGACGAGGCACGAGCACCTACGATGGGGTTTCTTTGGCATGGGCCATTGCCGAGTTTATTGCCAATCATCCGTCCAAGCCAAAAACATTGTTCGCAACACATTATCATGAATTAAACGAGCTAGAAGTTAAGAACGAATCGGTAGTCAATTACCACGTTACCACTAAAGAAGTAGGCAAAAAAGTACTGTTCTTAAGAAAAATAGAAAAAGGCGGAAGTGAGCACAGTTTTGGTATTCACGTTGCCCGAATGGCCGGTGTGCCTAAGCCCGTGTTAAAACGAGCCGATCAGATATTGGCACAATTGGAGAAAGAAAGGACACATTTGAGCGGCCGAGACCGTATGAAACAATTGTCGCCAAACGATTATCAATTGAATTTGTTCTCTATAGACGACCCAAAACTTAAAGCACTTAGTGAGGAGCTTAGCCAGCTTGACACCAATACCCTTACTCCTATTGAAGCGTTATTGAAATTGAATGAAATTAAGAAGATTCTGGAAGAATAAGGTAGCCATACTAACCGTTGTTTTAACCACAACGCAGGTATACGGTCAAAACAGTTGGGTGTATTTCTCAGACAAATGCGCTGCATTTTCAACTTTGGACGATGAAGTATGCGAAACGTATGTGGAATCCATCGAAGCCCTCGGTGTAAATGTTGTCGGCACATCTAAATGGTTTAATGCGGCTTGTGTAAAGGGCCACCCAACGATGTTGCGGGCTTTAAATTTTGTAGACAGCATTGTACCGTTAAAGACCTACAAAACCACAAATTATTCAATTCAACAAAGTCAAGAAACGTTTAATTACGGCAATAGCGATTGGCAGCTTGAAATGGTAGGACTCGACACTTTTCATAAGTTGGGATACACAGGAAAAAATGTGACCATTGGTTTGTTTGATGGCGGGTTTTACAAGGCCGATACGGTGCACGCTTTTGATTCTTTATGGCAACAAGGACGTATCAAAGGGTATTGGGATTTTATCACTGAAGACACAAGTATTTTTTGGGAATACGACGGTCATGGCAAATATGTTTTGTCTATTGTTGGAGCCAACTGGCCAGACTCGATGATGGGCGCAGCACCAGATGCGAACTTCTTATTGGCCCGTACCGAAGACGTAAGCTCAGAAAAAAGGCTTGAAGAATACGCCTGGGTTAAGGCCATGGAATGGGCGGCAGACCTTAACGTTGACATCATTCATTCATCATTAGGTTATTCCGTTTTCGACACCTTGCAAGGTGACTACACCTATGCAGATATGGACGGAGAATCAACCATAATTACAAGGGCTACAGATATTGCGTTCTCTAAAGGCATATTCGTGACCAACAGCGCAGGCAATGAGGGTGAAGACGAATGGCATTACATCACTGCACCTTGTGATGGCAAACATGTATTGTGTGTGGGTTCGGTAGACTCTAATCAACAACACTCTCCCTTTTCTTCTTATGGTCCTTCCGCCGACGGACGTGTTAAACCAGATGTTGTGGCTATGGGACAAGGCGTTACGTATATCAATAATCAAGCGAATCTGCGCACTGGAAGCGGGACGTCGTTTTCTGGACCGATCATAGCCGGCTTTGTAGCGTGTTTAAAACAAGCTTGGCCATCACTAACCAATCAACAGATTTATGAAGCCGTAATTCAAAGCGCTGACCGTTATTCAAATCCTGACACAGCGTATGGTTATGGTCTTCCTAACATACTTGTTGCAGACTCCTTGTTGTCGGTGTTTTCGTCTATAAAAACGTTAGAAAATGAAATAGTGGCGGTCTATCCAAACCCTGCGTCAAAAAAAGTAACCATTCGTGGATCTCGAAACATCTTACATGTCGAAATTATCGATTACCTAGGTCAAACAGTTAAGCGTATTGCCGTTAATCCGATTGCGGAGTTGGAAGTTGATTGCAGCAACTCAACAGCCGGCATGTATGTGCTGAGAGTTCGTTTCCAAAACGGAAATGTTTCTAGCCAAAAAATTCTTATTGAATAGTCTACAATTCTGTCGGATTAACTCCGAAGAATGTTTTGAAACATTTGGAAAAGTAACTCAGGCTGGTGAAACCGGCTTTAGCGGATATTTCAGAAAGATTTCCATAACCCAAGTCAATCAAATCTCGGCTTCTTTTGAGTCGATATTCTCTGATAAACTGGCTAACTGACTTATTGCATATTCTTTTTAATTTCTTTTGCAATGCCGACGTACTAATCGACAAACCCGAAGCCAGGTCGACCATACCAAAATTGGGGTTACTAATTTCTCCTTCAATGATTAATTTCACACTTTTGATAAAGCGATCATCTTGCGATTCTACAGTAATTTTAGCCGGTTCATTTTGAATGGTTTGAATCAGCTTTCTTCTTGTCTCAATGGTGTTTCTAATTTTTATGACTAACTCTTCCATCCGAAACGGCTTAGTTAAGTAATCGTCTGCACCAAACTCAAGTCCTTCTAACCGCGCTTCAAACCCAGCCTTCGCTGTTAAGAATATAACGGGAACCAGTTGCGTCAATTCGTTAGATTTTAATTCTTTAAGCATTTCAAATCCATCTTTGATGGGCATCATGACGTCTGATATGACGATATCTGGAATAGACTTCATAATTAACTCGAAACCTGCTTGGCCATCGTTGGCCGTTTCCACGGTATACCCCTTTACGCTTAAAAGATCCGACAGTGTTTGCCGCAGATTCGCCTCATCCTCTACAATTATTACTTTGGTCTTTGTCATTATTGCATTTATGGTTTTCGAAGGTTAGTACTCAAAGTTACAATTTTCGTTGTGTCAGATATGTTGTATGTGAAGAATAAAATGTTAATTCGAAAGTAATAGGTCATTTTATGAAGTCGTCTAATACCGTTTTAGTCATTGAAGATGAAAAACAGGTTCGTGAAAGCATTGTGGATATACTAACACTCAAAGGTTATCAAACCATTGAAGCAGCAGATGGATCAACTGGGTTTGAACTCGCCAAAAAGCATATTCCTGATGTGGTTTTGTGTGATATCAAGATGCCGTTTATGAATGGCTTCGAAACCATCTCTAAGTTTAAAGGAAACAGCTTAACCAAATACATCAAGTTTATTTTTTTAACGGCTAAGATCGAGGAAGAGAATAGACAGCTAGGTCTAAAATTAGGTGCAACAGCCTATATCACCAAACCATTTACGGTTGAAGAATTGCTATCAGCCATTGAGTCGTAGACTTAGACATTTAGATTATAGGCTAACGTCACGATAAAAGTCGTTTTTTCACCCAACGAACTTTCGACAGACACTTTCCCTCCATTAAGTTCTATGTAATCTTTCACAATGACCAACCCAAGCCCTGTGCCTGAAATATCGCCTACATTGGAGCAACGGTAAAAAGTTTGAAACAAATCGTTTAGTTCGTCTTTGGGAATACCAATTCCAAAATCAATGACTTCAACCTCACAAAACTTCTCTTTGAAATGAATGTTAACCGCTGGATTAACAGCTCTCGAATATTTGAACGCATTGGCAAGTAGGTTTTCGAAAGCATGATTTACGGTACGTTTGTCAAATTCAAATAACCTAGGAGATCCATGCACATGAAACTCAACAAACCTTCCGTCTGTTTGAATGTCTTCACAAGATTGAACAGCTTGTTTCAAACAGGTTACAATATCGTTTTCTTGAAAGTCGACTGATACTGATTGGACGAAAACTCCCCTAAAATTAACACATCATCCATCAAGTCAGTCATGCGTTTGACTTCATTCTCTATCCGTTTTTCAGCTTTATTAAAGAGATCCTCGTCCATTGATGTGTCTGATTCATGTAACATCGAAATGAGTTCTACATTGCTCTGAATAACCGATAGCGGAGTCCTAAATTGATGTGAAGCCGTTGCCACAAACCTTGGCTTTAACTCGCTTAATTCTTTTTCTGTCTGTAAGGCAATTTCTAAATCGTCTTTGGTCTGTTGCAACTCCAAGGTTCTAGTCTTTACTTCAGCTTCCAATGTTTTTGTAAAGCTATCCCTCAATTTATCCGCTTCAACTCGTGCAGTCACATCCCTTATCATTCCAAACATTCTTGCAACACGACCGTCTTTTAACTGAAACTGAGCAATGGTCTGAATATATTTTTTTGTACCTGAAGGTAAAACCATATCAAAAAGTAATTCCATCTCGGTTTTACCTTTAATCGCTGTATCTAGATTTTTTAATGTTTCTTCCTTTGTCTCTGGGTTTAAAGATTCAACGAAGACTTCAGCGAAATTTATTTGTTCGCCATATTTGCGTTCATATATGTCATAAATCGTTTCATCACAAACGATTTTACCTGTCCCTAAATTCCAATCAAAAATTCCGATGTTTCCAGCCCTTACAGCCATATCCAAGCGTTCTTGACTGCGCCTTAATAATTCGCTTCTATTGTAATCCTTGGTTATGTCTTGAACCGTGCCCATAGACCTGTAACACCTGCCTTTCGAATCAAACACAGATTCCATGGCCACTCGAACATATTTCAACCCACCATCGGCCATTAAGATTCTATGATCCAAAAAGAATGGTTTTTGGCTTTGTAAATGTTTAACTACATTCTGTTTGACAATCTCTAAGTCGTTTGTGTGAACAGAACCCCAATAATGCTTAGCTGTCAGACAGGTATCTTCTGGGAATCCAAATATGTGAATCAACTCTTTTGAACAATAGTATTGATCAGAAGCATAGTCATATTCAAACCGGCCAAGCTTAGCTATTTTTTGCGCTTGTTCCAGTTGTTCTTGTTTGACCAAAACCTCTTTCATAATGTTGTGTCGTTCGATGGCATAGGTAAAGGTCTTATACAAAACATGCTCATTATAATCGCCTTTCATTAGATAATCTTGAGCACCTAATTTGATCGCGTTCAGAGCAATGCTTTTATCCATATACCCGGTTAATGCAACAATCGGAACGTCACTATTGAGCTCAACGATCTTCTCTATAGATCGTAAACCTCGTGAATCAGGTAAACTTAGATCTACGAGTATTAAATCGTAACCACTGTTGGACTCGATTGCGCTAAGCCCTTCTTTAAGGGTAGGTTTGATATCGATGTGAATTTGCTTTGGAATGTGTCTGACAAATTCTTGAAAAATATAGGCATCGTCAGCATTATCTTCAATATACAAGATGGTTAAGCTATCGTTCATTTTTTACTTGGCAATTGGGCTATGTTTAACCAAAACTTTTTAACCGACATCATGGTATCGTATAAAGAAGTCACATCTACAGGCTTAGTAATAAAGCAGTTAACATGAGCATTATAACTATCAAAAATATCTAGAGGCGAACTTGAAGTAGATAAAATGATAATTGGTAAGTGGCTATAGTCCTCATGCCCACGCACCTCTTTAAGCACTTCTAAACCATTCTTTTTGGGTAGATTAAAATCGAGCAAAACTATGTCGGGTGTTTGAACGCTGGCAAATTGTTCCCTTTTGAAAATATAGTCAACGGCTTGCTCACCATCCCTTACAGCAGATAAATCATCAAACATCTGATACTTTTTCAAAACGTATTTCATAATAACTATGTCGTCATAGCTATCCTCAACCAACAATACATTTGGATGCTTAGTCAAACGCTGGATTTTTAGGTAGGGTTATAATAAACGTGGTGCCTTGATTCAGTTCTGATACAAATCGAATGCTTCCTCCATGCATGTTTATTACTTTTTTTACAATAGATAAGCCTATTCCAGTACCTGAATACTCATCCCTAGTATGCAATCGTTGAAAAATATCAAAAATTCTATCATGGTATTTTTCATCAATACCAATTCCATTGTCGGAAATGGAAATTTCATGGCCCGATTTACTTTCGGTATGAGAGACCGTAATAATAGGCTTATTATCAGCACTTTGAAATTTCATTGCATTACTCAAGATGTTTAGAAAAACACTTTGCAACTGTCCAGCATCAGCTTGTATTATTGGGAGTTCTTCGGTGATGTGCAACTCCGCTTTCGTTTGTTGTATGACAATACTTAAGTCCTCAACTACAGACGATAAAAGCTGATTTAAATCTACATTAGATAATACAAGTCCTTTGTCGTCTACTCGACTAAATGAAAGTAAATCCACGATAAGAGAACGCATTCGGGTTGACGCTTCCTGAGCCCTAGTAATATACTCGTTAGACTGATCGTCTAAGGCGTCTTTAGAATTCATCATTAAGAGTTGCAAATAACTCGTAATTACTCTTAACGGTTCTTGCAAATCATGAGACGCAACATAAGCAAACCTTTTTAGCTCATCGTTGGTTTGGGTGAGCTGTTCGAGAGACCGACTTAACTTTTTATTGGTATTGTCAATTTCTGTAAGGTCCAAAACAGTTGACCAGATATTATCCTCTCCGTCTAACGATTGAATAATTTGTCCATGGAGTAAGACTGGATACCGATGGCCACTTTTATGTATGTACTCTTTCTTATAGGGCCCATATTTACCTGTTTTGTCTAGAGATTGGAGTTGAATAGTCTCTTGCTCTTCATATTCAATTGGTGTCAGGTCCCAATACGAAAGCTCGTTTAGCTCATCAGTGGTATACCCTGTAAACCGCTCAAATTCGGAATTAGTGTCAATGAATTTTCCATCCATATGGTTACGCGCCAGACCTATAGGTGCCAAGTCAAAAAATGCTTCTAACTGCCTTTCGCTATATAGTAGCCGACTATACGCCACTTTCTCTTTCGTTATATCATGATTTACCCCAACCATCCTCGAGGTTTTACTTGCTTTATCAATCACAACATTAGCTCTTGCATGAATGTGCTTCACATTTCCACTTCCAGTAATTATTCGGAATTCATGATTAAATGCCGGCCCACCGTCTAAAGCTGTTTGAACCGCCGCTTCAGCGGCCTCTTTATCATCAGGGTGGATGGTAACAGTCCATGCGTCGAAAGCTTGACTAAATTTTGCCTTATCAATGCCATACAAATCGTACATGGAATCATCCCAAAGCAACACATTGTTTGTGACGTCCCAGTCCCAAACACCGATATTTCCCAAACTCAATGAAAGATCAAGACGTTCAATAGTTTGTCGCAGTGATTTTTCAATTTCTATGCGGTTGGATATATTTAGTACCGTAACGACGATATCGTAGTCTGTCTTAGTACTAATAAATGTTAGACCTGCTTCAATAGGTAAATGTACATTGTCAATTGTTCGTGCTGTTAAACCAGTGTGTTTATGAAACTTAACGCTATCTGATTCTTGACCCAGACCTTTTGGTCGTTGGTAAGATAAATTTGGGATAAATAAATCAATTGGCTTTCCTATTATTTGATTGATTGATCCTATTAGGCTTTGAAATCGTTTGTTTGCCTGCAATATTTCACCCGTTACGCTTATAACCGCTCTGGGATAAAAAGCGTACTCTATTTGGTAGGATTTTTGAGCTGTTATCGGTCCTTCTTTTGTTGAAGACCGCTTAGATTCATATTCATTGAGCTTTGTTTCTAAGTCGGCAATGCGTGCTTGGTAATGCGCCACAGTGCGCTCCAATTGCCGTACGTTTTGCTCTTCTGCTCGCATGTAGTTAATTACCTATTACTATCAAAAACATTGATAGCTGTTTACTTCATTTGGACTTAAAAATAACCCTTTTACTACCGGTAGATTTTACACTTTAGTCAAATATTATTTAATAAAATGACTTAAAACAGGGTGTTTTGTCGACAACTGTGGATTAAAATACGCTAAATGAAGATTTTTTAATTTATTCAATTTCCGTGAAGCCAAAATTGAATTTTGTACAGATGCGATTTTGCAACCTATCCTGACACTTCATTCCAAATATAGGACAAACGTGACAATATCGAACCGTGAATTTTACTTATTTGGAGCGCTATATTTTTAGTTAAAAAATTCACAAAAAACATTGTTTCATACTTCCAAGAATTTATATCTTTGCGAACCTCAAAAAAACGAGGTTGTTCTTTAAACATATGCGAAAGTAGCTCAGCTGGTAGAGCATCACCTTGCCAAGGTGGGGGTCGCGAGTTCGAATCTCGTCTTTCGCTCAAAAAAAGGGGACTTTGTCCCTTTTTTCTTGTAACAAAAGCGGTTAATTACTTAACAGCTTCCTCCTTAAGAGGACAGTGTTGCCAAGCCCGGGTGGTGGAATTGGTAGACACGCAGGACTTAAAATCCTGTGATCATTGCGATCGTGCCGGTTCGACCCCGGCTCCGGGTACATTAAACAGAGTGAGTTTGAGTGTGGGTGTGAGTACATAGTTACTCCTTCTCACTCTCAAACTGAAACTCAAACCCATTTCAACTTCACATTTCATTCTTCTGTTTTATTTTTTGACTCACGAACCTTGACGTGTTGACAGACTCTATATGAAGTTAAAACAGTATTCTTGTGTTTGTGTGCAGGTTTGTAATTCCTCTTACTCACTCTCAAACTGAAACTCAAACTTCACACCAACTTCTCATCAGCAATTCCTCATTTGCTTCTATTATGCTACTTCTTTGTACTCTTCAATCCTTCAATCCATCAACCCTTCAATCCTGCAGCACCTTGTATCAAAATAGATATTTAACTCCAATCATCGGTTATAATATACTCTTATCTGTATCTTTTTAGATATTTTACTTATGGAATCTTATTGCGAATTTTGAGCTATGAGTTTTAACCCAAATCAAAATCATTCCATTTCTTTAGCTGCAGCAGCTGCAATGACTAAAGACTACAGAGACAACAACCCCGGTGCTTTGGTCGGTGGCTTTTTCGGCAAGGATGCCTTACAAGCCATTTTAGATCAGCCAGAATGCGTTGGTATTAGATATTATTATGCGCTGGATAGTAATGATGATCCAACCTTAGTTCTTGTAGGCGCAAAAGCCAACGAAGACGATATAGTAAACGGCGAATTGGCTGATGCAGCTTTACCAGATCCGCCAAATAGCTCGTCTCCAAACGCCTTAAATTCATAAGTCTAACTATGGTAGAAATCATGCGAAACACAGGTTTTAGGATGTTATTTATCTTGATTCCTACCATATTTTTCTTTTTTAAAAAACAAAAGATAAGATTAGACTGGTACATTATTGGATACCTCTATTTAACCTTAGTTTCTGAGATATTTACTTTTTATCATACCGGTTATAACTTAATTCACTACAGCATATTTGTACTAGTCAATTTAATATTTATCAGTGTTTTTATATACCAAGAAACAAACAAGCGTATTGTCCTTTTTATCAGCACGATTCTGCCAATTACAAGTTTGATTTTTTTTCTTACTACAGATCATTCGTCCTTAGACATTGTAGACATCGTTAATGTTTTTCCTGTTAGATCACCTTTAGACACACAACAGTATTTCGATTTCAATGGTTTAATAAACTTGTGCTTTGTTTTGGTGACTTTTATTTGGTTGTACGACGTAGTTTCCCAAACTCAAAAACTAGAAGGTGGTTTAACCAAACGATTCATCTACATATTTGGTTTCTTGGGCTATTTCGCCGGAAGCTTCTTTACGATAGCCTTTGGCCGATATATCATCGGAGACATTGCACAGTGGTTTGAGTATTGGAACAAAATTTATCTACCACTTTACCTTTTATTCATCTTAACCCTAAACATCGGACTATTATGGACTCCAACACCATCATCATCATCTTAGGAACAGCATTTACCTTACTTATTCTGGCACTAACGATGATTATTGTGGTTACAGGCCAGAAGAAAAAGTCGCATTTGGAGCTACAAATGCAACGCATGGAGGTTAATCGACAAAAGGAAATTGCAGAAAACACCTTAATCTCTCAAGAAAAAGAAAGACAACGCGTTGGTTTGGAGTTGCATGACGAATTGGGACCAACCTTTGCCGCCATACGATTGAATGTAGACCGTATGCAACAAAAGGTCAAAAAAGATAAGGTAGCAGAAATTCCAGAATTGGCTAAACAGACATCTGAATCATTAGAAGTTGCCATCAGTCAGTTTTCGGATATATCCAAACTTCTTTATCCCGTTATTCTTAACCGTCATGGTCTTAAACACGTCTTACATGATTTGGTAGACAAAGCAAATTTCGAAAAGCACACGTCTTTTTCGATAGAAATGAATTTTGATGCATCACCTAAGGAAATCACAAACCTTGCGGTATATAGAGTCTGTCAAGAATTAATAACGAATGCCAGAAAACATGCCAATGCGACCATCGTTCATATCGACATTGACAAAACCGACAACCGCATTCATTTGGTCTATTCCGATAACGGCGTAGGTTTCGATAACACATTAGACTATTCAGGCCTAGGCCTCAACAGTATCAAAGGCCGCGTTGAAGCTATTGGAGGACAAATACAAACAGAATCCGCTATTAATAAAGGTGTTACCTATATAATAAATATGCCCTATGATTAAACTTGGAATTGTAGAAGACCACAGAATTTTACGCACGGCAATGGTCAATTTGCTTAATGATCACGACGACTTTGAAATAATTATTGAAGCGGCGAATGGCCAAGTCTTGTTAGATTTACTCGACCGATCGAACCTCCCTGATGTCATACTTGTGGATGTTGAGATGCCCGTGATGGACGGCCCAACAACGGTTAAAAAATACCGCTCGACGTATGGCAATGAAGTTAAACTCCTTGGTTTATCCGTGCATAAAGAGCCACGATTGGTTAACGAAATGATACAACATGGAGCCAACGGTTTTGTGACCAAAGCAGCCAGTTCTCTGGAATTATTCCAAGCCATTAAAACGGTATACAACTCTGGCTTCTATGTAAGTCGTGATATTGCAAGCTATCTGAAATCAACAGACCTTCCACGTTTAAGCGATCAAAAGCTCAACCCAAAAGAAGAAAAGATTCTCAAACTTATTTGCGAACAAAAAACAAACGAACAAATAGCAGTGCAACTAAAGTTATCTAGAAATACGGTGAATACGTACCGCACACGAATGATTGAAAAACTCCAAGTTAAAAACACCGTTGGCTTGGTTCTTTATGCCATAAAAAGTGGCTTATACTGGGTCGAGACCTAAAACCTGACCAAAATCATTGGATGTGTATCTTTTTAGATATTGTATAACCAACGAGTTATTCTTTGTTTTGACACTGAAGTAAGGAACCAACCTTCAAGAAATATTGAATTGCACAATGGCGATTCAGTTAGGGCATTAAATTTTAAACTAACTACAGAGAGAGCGGTGAACGCCCTCTCTTTTTTTTACAATGAAATTAACAGCAGAAATGAATGAATCTCAAAAGACCATTTTCGACTTTGTTCTTTCCTCTAATAATCTTGAACAATTTCAGAAAAGAATTGATTCTGATGACCAACTTAAGCGATATTTAGGCGAAGAAATCGCAAATCAGATTTTAGTCTCTACGACATACACAGCGGTTATTAATGACATACTCACGGCACTGATTGCATCAAAAAAACAACAAACGGCATTCGAAACATATAAGGTCTGTACAATATTAAGACAGTTGACTGTAAACAATTCGCAGTTCATACCAGCATTGTATACGTCGTATGAACTATACGCAGAGGGATATTTCTTTATGGAGACAATAGGTGTCCAATACGGTCTTTCTTTCACCAATACGTATTTTGATTTCTTCGAATGGGAGAAACTTGCTGAATCAGACAAACAAAAATCCATCCAAAATGTATTTCCCAGCGTTCAAAAGGAAGCAACCAAAATTATGCATTGGTTGACCAATAAAAAGATAAAAATAACCGGACGGAAAGGGAAAGATGGCCTGTACGCGTATATTGATCTGCGCACTGATTACGAGCGTTTAACCTCTTATGATAATCAAAAAATAAAGTCAAAGCGGAAAGAATGGTTAACACTCGTAAAAATGGCTAAACGCAAATTGATTATGCCTCACGTTGGAAAAAAATAAAGGCCCTAATACGTATCAGGGCCTTTGCTTACTATAAATTATGATTGATGACGTTGTTAATCTTACTACCTATAACAACGCTTCTTTGTCTTAGTCTGTTATCGTGTAACAGACTGTTATGGTTGCGTTTGGTGTCGCATTAATAAATTGGTATTGATTAATCGAAACGAGCTCATAGGCTAACTGACGGCCTTTATTGGTGCCTTCACCCGTAAAACATGTCGTAATTCCTTTCACTAAAGCTTGGTTAACCGTAGACAAGGTAATTGGACCTTCTGATTTTCCAAGATTACCGTCACCGACGTTGTCTGAGGTTGATGCATTAACGGTTAAACCGATCCCATCGGGCAAATCACCGTCGGCAATAGATACATAGATGTTTTTACCTTCTTGAGAAACCGCAGAGTAATTTAACCACAAACTATTGTTAACTGAGGCCTCAAAATCTAACGGTTTACCGGCATCATCAGGAAGTTGTGGTGCAAGTACAATTGACGCACTGTTGTCGCCAGCCACTTGAATAGTAGATGATTTTGGTACAATTATTTTAATGTCATGGTTGTCAGAATTGGACTGTGTGTAAGCTCTAAAACAAATACCAAACACGAATAGCATTAGGGTAAAAAGTTTTGTTACGTCTCGATTTAATAGTTGCGAAATCATCATGTTAAGAAGTTAGTAGCAGTAGTGCAAGTCGATAGGAAGCCCTACAAACTCAAACACAATATCAACCTACAACATTGAATATCAACCATCTATACGCCTAATTGTAATTGATAGACGCATTATTTCAAAACATTTGTGTATATCACAGCTGCTCTGTGGAAAGCCTCTATCCTATCCACAATGACATCCATTCATGAAGTAGACCATCTATGCCCTTTATATTTGTTTTATGTGTTATCATATAAAACAGACCACTGCACTTGATATTTTGGCTGAGAAAATGGGTCTTAATGAACCAAAAGGGAATTACCAGGACTTGTTTGAGCCACAATCCCACATAAATGGGTATGCCTTCAGTTGGGTGCCAATTGTAACCAATGAGAATCCCAATCAAATGAAACTAGGAAAATGGTGGTTAATGCCTTCCTGGGAGAAAGAATGGTCTGCTAAACTGCGGAATACACTCAACACACAAGTTGAAAAAATTGAAGAGCACCGATCCATTTGTTACAAGTACCAAGAAAATCATGCAACGTTATTAGTAGACGGGTTTTATGAATGGCAGCATGTGGCTTCGGTAAACAAAAAAGGTAAAAAGGAAATTACCAAAAAAAGGCATCTCATCATAATGCCTAAAGGTGACCCATTTCATCTGGCTTGCCTCTATGCCGATTGGTTTTTCCCTGAAATTGAAGCTACTATAAAAACCGTTTCTGTGCTAACTAGACCTGCCAATACACTTATGACGCACATACACAACTCAAAAAAACGGATGCCAGTCGTTTTAGATAATGACAATGCAAATAATTGGTTATCAGGTCATTTGGAGATTAATGATTTTATAGAAATGGATGATTATTTTGAATCCCTTCCTTTGGATGCGTTAAAAAGATAAAAATCACTACCTTTCGCCATGTAAATTGTCATATTTACTTAGAAATTTGTACGCATGTTAAACGACTTAATTACGCATTTGTCTGAGGCTCAAAAAGAGCACAAGGATACCAAAAGACGTTTAATCTTCAGGTTCGCAGATCGCCAAGGCCCAATCTAAAATGGTCTCTAAATTCAAGTTTACAACCCCACTATCTTGAACAAATTGCACCTCAGACTGAAAAGGATTTAACCGTAATTTAGACTGCATTTATATCACTATTATTTGAAAGTCACACAGTGCTTCTTTGTTCTAGAAATGTACTTTTGCATCACATTATGAAAACAACACTTCAATCCACGATTTGGGTATTACTCGCTACTATTGCTTTAGTCGCTTGCCAAAATACACATCAAGACAACACCAATGAAGAAACCTCAGAACAATCTATTGCTGGCCGTTATGGTGACACGATCTGGAATGTCACTGATGCATATGATCCTGCTTCGTTTAACTTTCTTCTTGGAGAACGAGATTCTTTAGATGCAATCTTAGATGGTGAGATCACCTCTGTATGTCAAGCCAAAGGATGTTGGATGAAAATGGACGTAGAAGGCATGGATATGCTTGTTCGATTCCGCGACTATGGTTACTTCGCCCCTATGAATAGCGCCGGACATAAGGCTACCGTCAAAGGCACCTTTTATGTCGATTCTGTATCGGTGAACCAATTGAAAGAATATGCGCGTGACGCAGAAAAAACGGAGGAAGAGATTGATGCGATCACGGAACACGAAATGCGTTATTCATTTATGGCTGATGGTATTGTAATCGAATAATATGCGTCTGAACATCATTATACTGCTAGTTAGTCTTTCTTTTACAGCGTGCAAGAACAGTCCTGAGCAAAAAACGAACTCTGCCGAGATGTATGAGGCTTCTGAGCTATCGGAAACCATGCGTACGATGGTTGATTTCTCAAAACAAGCGAAAACAAGTCTGGCCGAAGGCAAACACATTGACTCTATACCTGCAGAAATCTGGGAGATGGCAAAAGCTACAGGAACACGAGATGAACATTTGGAATCTGATTTTCAGACACTTGCCGGTCCATACTTTGAAGCACTTCGAGGTATTGAAAGAGGTGATTCCCAATCTTACTATTATAGAAAGTCAATTGACGCGTGTAAAGCTTGTCATAGCAGATATTGTGGTGGTCCAATGTCCATCATTAATAAACTGGATTAAACCCAAAAGCGAAACAACCGTATTTCGTTTACTACAGCATTACTTCAACACCACCTTTTTTCGTAAGGTTGATTTACCGTCGTGTGTTATAATTTCGGCAGTATAGATACCTCTGGACAAATGCGCTATGTCAAATGCAGTCTGAATCTTAGCACCATGTGTAAGTTCTCTTTCTAGCACTATTTTCCCTTGAATATCAATCAATTTAAATGACGTCGTATTGGTCTGAAGGTTCTGCATGCTCAATTGAATGAACTTTGTTGCTGGATTTGGGAACAGACGTAAATCGTATCGTGCTAGTAGTACATTATTAATCCCAGAATTGTTCTCAATTTCGAGTGTATCGTCTGCGTTGCCATCCCCTGTTGTGTCAACCAAGATTCTAACCTCACGATCTTCATCTTCAGGTTTTAGCAACACAGTATGTGTTTGATCTTTGCCTATTTTGACGTCAGTCGTTTTCCAATTAACGGTTTCATTTGGTGATATATATCGGACTTTTAATGTGTAATCACTATTATCTCCGTCGTTATTATCAATTTTGACATGATAAATGTCGTTGGCATCTACCGTCAATTCTTTACCACTAGCCAAGTCAAAGTTTTCAATAGTTACTACAGCTTCTTCATCTTCTTTTTCGGTAACACTCGTAACAGTTATCGTCCCTTCCACGCCATTTTGATTGACAATGCGCATCGTTTTACCTTTGTTGTAAATGACGTCTTCTTCTGCCGGCTTAACTCCATTGCGCGCATAAATCAAATCACCATCTGGATGCATATAATGCCAGAAATGCAAAGATGAGCAACCCGTAATGGTACTTTTTATGTTTAACGGTTTGCTTGACGATAATACATCTGGTAAGTCATCACTATTCATGATATACTCGGCTGTTACATCAGCAAACGATTTCGTAAACTTCCCACCTGTAAGCTCTATTTTTTCTGAAGCCTTGTCGACGTTTTCAATTAAGTAATCACATATCCCAAATGTATTGATGCTGGCCTCTTCTAAACTTGATTTCATGTGTTTGTCGGGAACGACATCACTGCGTTTTGGTCTTAATCGAGCACGCGAAGAAATGTTTATTTCAGCAAGACTACCTCCTGGACCTGCGGTCCAAACGAAATAAATAAATCTGCCCGAAGAGTCATATGCTCGACCTCTATTAATCTTATAATTAAAAACAAGTCTTACCGGCATTTGTGGAAAATTAGGATCCATAACAAACACAGTATCTATTGGCGTTTCTACGTTCAACCTCCTATTAATTTTATACGGAAATACCGCATGCCCTCCCGGGTTGTTTCCAGAGAACTGTAACCATTCAAACAACACATTTAGTGAGTCAACGGCAGACGTATCATAGAAATCAGTCGCCATATCTGAAAGCATTGTTTTTACGTTACCCATATGCTCATCGTCCCTATTGTCATAAAACAAGTCTATTTGACGTTCCCACTTTTTAAATACCGGTTTAAAATGTTTTGACATTTGATAAAATTGCAAAGCACCAAGACTTTCTCTAAATCGGAGATCAAACTTTCGGTTTGGTAGGTTGTAATCAGACAACGTATTGCCGCTTGGAATAAGTGGAAAGCGTTTGTAAACACTCTGTGTATCTGCAAAATACTGCCCAGTCATTCCGCTAATGCCATTGCAAAATCCTTGAAATGAATCGCTCGAAATAGACAACCATTTTATCGCTTCAATAACACGCATTTGACCACCGATATAACATTTATCAGCGCCTTTTGCCAATACGTATGAAACCCATGAAGGGGAGCGTCTTGAATCCCGTAATGATTTCTCCTTAAACGAATCCAGCGGAATGTGATTCGTTACTGTCTTGTAAAAAGGTTGCATCGTATCTCTGAAGTATGGATCTTGTCGTATGTAATCGTAATTAAACGTGTCATACTTAAAGAATGGGGCAGAGTTTGCATGCGGTATTGCATTTGTATTTATATCAAACCCTGGAATTTCCATGCTCGATTTCGTGGCAAAAAATGCACGTGTGATTCCTGAAGCAGTCGTGTAATACCCGACAATATCACCATTATTATTAATTCCTTTGATATAAGTCTGTTGGTATTCATTTAACGGGAATGTGTCATAATAATCCACCGTTTGTGTTGCGGGGTCATATTGCCCTACAGTGCTATGCATAAATCCTGTTGAATCTCGATACTCAACTACTATTTGATGCGAATTGTTAATGTCATTAAAAAGTGTTCTTCTGCCATTTGGGTAAACATGATCTAAGGTATATATTTTGTTGTCAGCGGTGCTGTAAACAAATGGAAATCGCTCACTTCCATCGATGTAATAGCCAACCAAATCAAGGTTTTCGTTTAACCCATTACCATATGTATTTACCCAACTCGAGCCAACTCTATGCCTTGTTGTTTTGTTAGAGGCTGTGGATGAGCCAAATACCTTTTGATAGTGAGCCCATCTCGTGGTTCCCGTCTCCATGCTCCCAGAAGCCAAACCATCATCATTTATTTTTTGTGGCCATTTATTACGTGCACCAGAACTATGCCAATCAAATACCGATGAATTGACAATCTTTCTATCCACGATTTCAGCTTTAAATGCTACTGCCGTTGAAGGAGAATTATATGCTCGCCCAACTATTTGATGTTTACTATTAATGCCCGTAATCTCGGTATGCGTGTATCCATCAACTGCAAACGTATCCGTATCTCCATTTTTGTATCGAACAAGACCAACATTACCCGTGTTATAGTGCGAAAAATAACCGACAATAACTCCATTATCGCTTATATCCGAAAAGTATGTTGGACCATTTAAATCGGACTCTTTAGAGTGATAGTATGAATCAAAATATAAGTAGTCTTCCCAACTTTGGGCTGTACTAGATGTGAATGTGATACTCAGAATTAGGCAAATTAGCGGTAAGCGTAGACCAATCATGCGTTTTGGGTTTTGTACCCAAACTTAAAGAAAATTTATAAAACCTTATGGCATGGAAGCTGCTACCATTCTGGGTTTGCCTTGCATGTCCGCATGGCTAACGATTGAGTTGAACCCATTTTCTGCTAAATGACTTTTTACTTGATCCGCATACGATTCATGCACTTCGAAATATAATCTGCCACCTTTTTTCAAATTTCTTTTGGCATAATCCGTAATCGAAGCATAAAACAAAAGTGGGTCGTTGTCTGGTACAAACAACGCCAAATGCGGCTCAAAATCTAAAACCTGGTCTTTCATCTCTTGCTTGTCTGAATCCAGCACATATGGCGGGTTGCTTACGATTGCATCGAGACTTTGGGCATACTGTGTTTTAGGGGAAAGGATGTCTTCTTTGTAAAAAGCGACGCTAGAGTGCTTTAAAATATCATTTGCGTTTCTTCTTGCTACAACTAGTGCTTCATTGGATATGTCACATGCGCGAACTACCCAATTGGGTCGATTTTTAGACAAACAAATGGGTATTACACCACTGCCAGTACCAATATCTAGCACTTGCATTTCAGCTTCACTGTTTTCATCTAATAGTAACTTAACCAACTCTTCTGTTTCAGGTCTTGGTATTAGAACAGAATCATCAACATAAAATGTATCATCCATGAAAAATGCGGTATTGTCGATATACTGAACAGGTGTGCCTGCTTTTAATTTGTCTAGTGCCGTTTGCATTACCTCCTGCTTTTCTGTCGGAATTTCATTCCTTAAAGAAAGAATCGCATCTGTTTTTGAAATACCTAAACATGTTGACAATAAACGGTAAAACAATTGTTCTGTTTCACGTGGTGAATACCGATGAGATAGTTCCGTTTTAAAATGCTGCCGAATGCCGTTTAAACTTGAATACATTTGTGGTCGAAATTACAATCCATTGTCGGAAGTGGAGAGTATGGGGCTTTATTTGAAAAGATAAAAGCAGGTACTGCAACTATAAAAGAGCAAGAATTTGCACAGAAAAAACTTCAGCTTACAATACAAAAAAGACAAGCAAATATTCAAAAA
>CAJQIC010000004.1 GCA_905478335.1 uncultured Bacteroidia bacterium
GAAGTGCAAAAAATCGAGGATCAGATTCAAACAGACATTCCTACACCAGGCAAATCATACGAAGCCCATAAAGCGGATGGTTTGATTGAAATCATCGACATGGAAACCATGTATTTTGACCATGTAGAAGCCAATTTTGACATGGATACGCTCAGAAGTGGGAAGCTTGAACTGGCATACGATGCTATGTATGGCGCTGGTCAAGACATCGTAAGACGGTTATTACCGGATGCAACATTTTTACATTGTGAGTATAATCCAGGATTTGACGGTCAAGCGCCAGAACCAATTCATAAAAACCTTCAAGAATTCAGCCAGTTGATAGAAATGTCTGGCGACATTGATAGCGGATTAGCCACAGACGGTGACGCCGATCGCGTAGGTTTATACAACGCTACAGGTAGGTTTATTGACTCCCACCATATCATCCTGTTACTCATCCATTATTTACACAAGCACAAGGGCTTGTCTGGTAAAGTAGTTACAAGCTTTAGTTGTACAGGAAAAATTAAAAAGCTCTGTTCGATGTATGGATTAGAGCAACAAACGACAAAAATCGGGTTTAAATATATCTGCGACATTATGGTACAAGAAGACGTACTGATTGGTGGAGAAGAATCTGGCGGTATCGCCATAAAAGGCCATATACCAGAACGTGATGGGGTTTGGATTGGGTTTGTTATTTGGGAATTCATGGCAAAAACAGGTAAGTCTCTTGACGAACTTATCCAAGAAATATACGACCTAGTAGGTTCGTTCGCGGTTGAACGTTATGATTTGAAACTCGATGAAAAATTAAAGCAAACAATTGTTGCCAATTGTAAGAACGGAACCTATTCGAAATTTGGCGACTACACGGTAGAATCAGCAGAAGATACAGATGGATTTAAATTTCATTTGGGTAATGACCAATGGGTGATGATTAGACCTAGCGGTACAGAACCAGTTTTACGCGTTTATGCTGAAGCTGGAAATACAGAAGAAGCTTTTAACATTCTAGATGCAACCAAAAGCACCATTTTGGGGTAACACCATCATTCTTATACTTCTGTTGGTACGCTTGAATGGTCAGGCACAAACACAAGTATCTGACTCCTCACATAAGGTAAAGCAAAGAAAAACCTTTGTTTTGGCAGGGAATGCGGTTGCTTACTCTGCGTCTATGTACGGTTTATACAACCTCTGGTATAAAGACTATCCATTAACATCATTCCATTTTCATAACGACAATAGAGACTGGTACCAAATGGACAAGGTTGGGCATGCCTATAGCTGTTACTATGAAGGAGTGGTTGGCATCGACATGTTAAAGTGGGCTGATTTCTCTCATCAAACAGCGTCTATACTTGGTGGATCATATGGCTTTTTCATCCAAACCGGTATAGAGATTTTTGATGGATTTTCTGAACAATGGGGCGCTTCCACTGGAGACATCATCGCCAACACCATTGGT
Organism: uncultured Bacteroidia bacterium; assembly: GCA_905478335.1. GTDB lineage: Bacteria > Bacteroidota > Bacteroidia > NS11-12g > UBA9320 > UBA987. The sequence continues at coordinate 1,454 of CAJQIC010000004.1, forward strand.
TCAGGAATGGTTATCAGCCAGAGCTTATTGTGGGATGAACAAAGAATTTGGATGAAGCTATCGTATCAACCAACACGTTATGCGAACATTCGGCCAAGTCTACTCGGCCAGTCAGATGTCGAAAGGTTATTTAAAGACTACAATGGCCAAACCTACTGGTTGTCTGGCAACATAAAATCGTTTCTTAAAGAAGACCACCCTTTTCCAGATTGGCTAAACATAGCCGTAGGTTATGGAATAGACGGGTTTGTGAGTGCAGATGACAACCTTTTTGAATTAAACAACATGATGTTCGATTACCGCCACATTCCTCAAGCACGACAGTTTTATTTAGCGCCAGACATAGACCTCACCCGCATAAAAACAGATAGTAAAGCGCTTCGAATTAGCCTAAGGCTCTTGAACTGCATTAAGTTCCCATTGCCTGGTTTGTCTTACAATGCCCAAAATAGAAAACTAGATTTCAACCTTATTCAATTTTGATCAAAACAAAACTGTAACTACCAACGTAATATGAAACTCAATATTCTCGTTTCTTTTCTGCTTTTTTCCATCTGTCAAAAGGCGCTTGGCCAACTCCCTGAGCTTACTCAACAGACCGAAACACTTAAGACCGAAATTAAAATGTTGACTGAGGCTGCTTCAGATGAGCAATTACAGATCTACAATACGTTGAGTCTTGCAAGAAACGAATACCTTCTAGACAACTACCTTGAGGCGGAGAAACACTATTTAAAGGTGATAACCGATCCAGTTTGCACCGCACTTGACTACAAAGCACTGGCCATTTGTTTGAAACATAATGGAAAAACCAGTTTGGCCAATGAATTCTACGAAGCCTATACTAAAACCTCCGAGACGACATCTTTTAACACCTTATGGAATTCTGACAATACCACAAGTAAAGGAATAACCAGGCCAATCGAAAGCAAGTTAACGCAGTACGACTTTATTTATGGAAGCGTCAATCCCAATGGATCAACCAATTTAAATATTGACCACGGTACAGTTACGGGAAACATCAGTTGTGAATCGTTTCTTAATCTAGAAGCCGTGCAATTTCCTGTTGAATCCTTTAACAATGTCGGCTCATTTACAAAAGGAGAAAAAAGTGGTAGCTACTACTTCAGTTATAAAAAAGCGAACAGTTACTACGGAATTTATTATGTAGAATTTAAGAAGAACAAATGGACTAAGGCGCGTGAACTCAACTTAGGTCAGCCATCCGCAAATTACTGTTTCCCATTTTTCTTAAATGGAAATTTGTTTTTCAGCAGCGACAAAGGAGGAGGTTATGGATTGTTTGACCTGTATAGCGCCAAAGTGCAAGGGAAAAACAGCATAGAAGTCAACAATCTAGGACCACAAATCAACACCGACAAAAACGAAATTTTACCGAGTGTTTATGGCGGCTTATTTGGTTATTCATCAAATGGACTTTCTGGCCAAGGTGGTTACGACATCTATTATTCCGATTGGTCATTTCAACGCGTAAAAAGTATAGAATACCCTTTTAATTCTACTGCTGACGAATTTATGTTAATCCAAAAAGACAAGGAAAAAGCGAGTCTGCTCCGTGGTGCCGGAAACAAGATAAACTTGGTACGTGTCTCCTATTATGTAGACTACCTAAAAACACTGAATGGTCAGGTGGTCGACAACCAATCCAACGGACTTCAGAATGCGCGTATATTGCTGACAAAGTCTTTTCAAGATCAAGGTGTATTTCAAACTTCATCTTCAGACGGAACCTTTTCCGTCGTAATCTCAGATACGATCAATTCTTGGATGATCGAATGCTATAAAGATGGATTTATCAAACGCAATGTAGCAATTGACATAACCACACTGGGAGAGAATCCTTTAATCATCGTTTTAGAACCAATTAAACCTGTCGAACCAGAGCCCATTTTTATCGTTAGTTCGAAATCTGAAAACGTGATACCGGCCGAACCTCAAGTCAGTAATGAAAGCATTATACACCCCAGTAACGACGACAGCACGTTTAATGAAGTAAACAATTCAGGTAGGTTTTACATCGTCTTGGCGTCAACCAAAAAGTATGAAACTGCCTATGCCATATGCGATAAACGTCGCATGATGTATCCAAACATTGAAATCCTTAAAAATGATGAAATGCACGTATATAGAGTTGGTGTATATGCTGGAACAAGTTATAAAGAAGCCATGACGGTATATCGGAAGGCAAGAAAAACAGTTTCAGACGCGTGGATATTACGACCTGATATGCAGTAGTTTTATTCTAAGAAACTGGAAAAGTCCAGTTTCCAGACGCCGTTACCAAAAGTGGCTGCATACACTGAGTTGTCATACGCATCAAATTCTATGTCAATTACATGCGCATTTGGCATGTCACCATCCAATTTCAACCAATCACCAGCATACGCACTTCGGTAATAGACACCTTCATCTGTCGCCAAAAGTTGATGTTTTGATTCACCTACAAGTATCATTTTTAACGCATTGAGATTTGGTAATCCTTCGCTATAGTTTGTCCAAGTTTGTCCGCCATCAACACTTCTATACACGCGATGTCGTTGATTTCCGTCGTCAAATCCATAAAGTGTCACATATACTTCATCGCTGTAAGTTGGGTTGCTTACGACAGACGTAATTTCTCGCCATGCCAGAATTGGTAACGCATTCGTAATATCATTCCATTCATATCCATCACCCATTCTTTTTCCCTTATACAACTTCCCAACGAGTCCATTTTCTGAAGAATTCCAAGTGGGTTGGTCTTTGGCGAAATAGACGATGTTACTGTCATTGTCAGACACGTCGAGCGCCACAATTTTTGTAAACCCATGGGGCACCTCTTTCGTTAAGTTGATCCAGTTCTTCCTTGCTTGCAACTCCCATATGTCGTGGTCTGCCGCCCAAATCTTATCGGTATTGCGCGGACTGAACACAAACGGATATTTGAATCTATTCGGCCTGTATGGCGTATAAATCACCTCCCAACTTTTGTTAGAAAAGTTTCCTTTACGTAAACGCATACCATTTTGCATGACATATACGTCCTCTCCTTGAATGAGGTTCATCCCGCCATCTCCATAAATAGTTGACGTATTATGCCATACATTGTTTTTATAAATCATGGAGGATAAGTCTTGACACCCTCCGACAACTCTCCCATTATCCACAGCTATATCGTAAAACTGAGTGGCTTGCAAACCATATCCGTTCAACCCAATCCATGTTTGTGCTGCGTCTTTGCTGACTGAAACGCCGCCGTCATTTCCAACCAGTAAGTGACCATTTGACGTGTACATCAAAGATCGAATGTCGTCGTGCATAAACTGAGGAGATTTCCATACAGGTTCAGAAACCAAATCAAATGATTCCCCTTGGTCTGTTGATTTATATAACCGCACACTGCCAACAACAACCTGATTTGAATCGGTTGGGTGCCACACAATTTCAGCATGATTAATATCGACCCGATCAAAATCCCGATTTCTCAATACATTATACCACGTAAGCCCAAAATCGTCTGACCTATCAATATAATTCACCCTCTTGTAACTATACACAACCATGATTTGGTTGTTGTTTTGTGGATTCAATGCATAGGCATACCGGCTCGGTAAAGAGTCTTTCTTATTATTATACTTCTGAAAAGTGAACTTTCCTTGATGCGCTTTCCATGATTGTCCGCCATCCATACTCGTCATTAACGAAGCCCCAGAAACAATTACCTTGTTGGGTTCCATATTGTGAATGTTTAAGTGCCTAAAGTTTACGCGTGCTTTCGCATCTCGGTCGTATACTTTTTTCCACGCTTTTGTTTTATCAGCGCTTTTATAAATATCAGTCGCAGAACAGGCATAAAACAGTTCTGAATTAACTGAGCTTTGTTCAATGCAGTACATTGGCGTTTTATCTGTTGGGTTAAACGTAAGCCCTGTGGCTCTCCACTTTTTACCTCCATTTTTTGAATATAATATTCCATGGCCCCATTTATTATCCCAGGTATTTGTTGCTGTGGCAACCCATAGCCTTTTTTTGTTTTTGAGGTCTACTGCAATATCCCAAACTCCGCATACTTTGTCGACGTCAAATCGAAACTTCCACGTTTTTCCAGCATTTTTAGAGACAAACATTCCGCCGACGTTACTGCCAGCATACAGTCGCTTTTCTTTTTTATTGCCAGGAACGACGTGCTCTATCCAGCCAATTCCATTAGCTGTCCAAACGCCTGAATCCACGGCACTTATTGGTGTTTCAAAAGGACCTAAAGAGACCCATTTATAATGAGGAAGTTTTTGTTGCGGAAAAGCAAATGAGCAAACACACAACAAATTAACAAGAATCAAATATTTACGTCCTAGCACAATCAAAAGTAGCAACTTTAACATGAAATACACGAGCGTTGACTGCTAAAACGATTACAACCGAATTTGTGATTAAAAAGTGCACAAACAGTGAAGAACTTCCTCCGTACGTCATCTCGAGTTGCAACGTTTCTCTGTACATTCGAATAAAAAAAAGCATGAGTTTAGAAGTCACTGGACAAATTATAAAATTATTACCTGAGCAAAGCGGACAAAGTCAACGTGGTCCTTGGAAAAAGCAAGACATGGTTATCGAAACCAACGAGCAATACCCTAAAAAAATTGCGATTACATGCTGGGGAGATAAAGTAGACGAAATTCAACAGCTTACACCAGGGACAATGGTTAAAGTTGCTATCAATATTGAATCACGAGAGTATAACGAGCGTTGGTATACAGACATTAAGGCGTGGAAAATTGATACGCAATTGAGTCAACCTGCAGACAACACCAATACAGCGTCATTTAACAGTATCAATGAAGAACCAGCAGGTGATGCGGTCTTCACTTCAGATGAAACAGAAGGCGACTTGCCATTCTAACAAACTGTAGGGGTTGAAAAAAGTCCTAATTCTGTCTGACACGCATTCCCTCATAGACGCGCCTATTTTAAAATATGCTACGGCGCATGATGAGATTTGGCATGCTGGAGATTGGGGTACTATTGACGTGTATGATCAGTTGGCAGCGCTTAAACCTGTAAAAGGTGTTTATGGCAATATTGATGGCCAAACAATTCGTTCCGAGAACCCAAAAGGGAGATGTTTTACGGTTGAAGGAGTTAAGGTCCTTATGACACACATTGGCGGATATCCAAAGCGTTATAACGCCGAGTTCAAAGAACGCATAGTTAAAGAAAAACCCGCATTGGTAATAACTGGTCATTCACACATCCTTAAAGTACTATACGACCACAAACTAAAGCACCTGCACATTAATCCTGGAGCAGCAGGAATACATGGGTTTCATAAAGTCCGTACGATGGTTTCTATCGAAGTATCGGAACGAAAAATTAGTAATGCCAAAGTAATAGAACTGAAAAAATAGGGTTATGTTAGCAAGGAATATGTCAATTAAAATACCAGTACTTGCCCTCTTAACCCTTTTCTTGTTTGGTTGTGGTGGTGGAAAAAATATTACACCCAAAGGAACAACCAGTAAAAAAGCCTACATGTTGTTTGGAGAAGCACTAAAAATGCACAACCTCCTAGAAGATGATAAAGCTTTGGAGTTACTCGATAAGGCCATTGTCAAAGACCCACGTTATATCGAAGCACATGATTTAAAAGGAAACATCCTTATGAATCTGGGTCGATTTGATGAAGCCAAAACAACTTTTCAAACCATTTTGGGTATAAACCCAGATCACATATATGCGCTAACAGACTTAAGCAGCATTCATTTCCAATTGCATGAGTATGATGATTGTTTAAGAATCCTGAATCAACTGCTGCCCATTGTAGGAGTAGGCGATAAAAGAGCTGAAGTACAGAATGAGATCAAACGAACCAAATTTGCGAAAAGATCTTACAACAACCCTGTTCCGTTTGACCCGGTTAATCTTGGTGAAGCAGTGAACACCAGACAAGAGGAATATTTTCCTGGTTTAGACATCGAAGAGCAAACGCTTTACTTCACTAGAAGAGACGCAACGCTTTCTCTATATGAACAGAACGAAGACTTGTACATCAGCGACTTGATTCAGTCTAAAGAAAAGTGGACATGGTCACAGTCAAAAAACATTGGTGCTCCGGTAAATACGAGAGAAAATGAAGGTGCATTTAGTGCAAGCCCAGATGGCAAATACTTGTTTTTTACCTCGTGCTCAAGACCAGGTGGCGTTGGCCGTTGCGACATTTGGTATACCACCAGACTTGGCGATAAATGGTCTGAACCTCAAAACATTGGTCGTCCTGTAAATTCTAAAGAGTGGGAAAGTCAACCCAGTATTTCTGCAGACGGGGTTACTATCTACTTTGCTAGTAATCGTCCTGGCGGATATGGAGGGACAGACATTTGGTACTCAAAGAAAAAGAACGGGCAGTGGGGTGCTCCTATAAACTTAGGTCCATCCATAAACACGGCTCGCGATGAACAATTCCCATTCATTCATAACGATGGAACGACGTTGTACTTCACCTCTGAAGGACTACCGGGCATGGGTAAATCCGACATATTCTTAACCCGCTTGATCAACAATGAATGGTCGACACCAATGAACCTAGGCTACCCCATTAATACGTCAGGAAACGAGTGGAATTTTATTGTGAATCGCAAAGGCGACGTGGCCTATTTTTCAAGCACGGGTATTAAACCAAACTATGGCAGAATGGACATTTACTCCATCGAGTTATATGAAGATGCCAGACCAAAAAAGACGAGCTATGTTAAAGGAATCGTCACTGATAAATTCACTGGGAAAGCACTTAAAGCAGACATTGAACTATTTAGCTTAAAAACCGGCGACATGGTTACCAAGACCTATTCCGATGCTACGAATGGAAAATTCTTATTGAATCTTCCTGCTAATAGCGACTATGCTTTAAAAGCTGGTGCTGAAGGCTATGCCTATCATTCTGAGAATTTCTCTTTAACCGAAAGCGCTTTAAACGAACCCTACACCTTGATTATTAAGCTTGAGCCTATCAAGAAAGACGTGCGTATGGTAATGAAGAATGTTTTGTTTGAGGTTGATAAATCTCAACTAAAAGCGGAATCATTTGTCGAATTAAACCAATTGGTTGAATACCTAAATCGCAACGCAACATTGTACATTGAAATAGGTGGCCATACAGACAATACAGGTTCTGCCCAAAGAAATACTGTTTTGTCAGAAGCAAGGGCCAAAGCCGTATTCAGCTACTTAGTCTCAAAGGGAATCGCAGCCGATAGACTTACATTTAAAGGCTACGGAAGTACTCAACCAGTGGCAACAAACGACACGGAGGCAGGAAGAGCTCAGAACCGTAGAACAGAAATAAAGATTATAAAAAACTAAATTAAATGAACCGTCATTTTACCCTTTTTGTCTTGGGTAAACTGGATGTGCTCTTGCAGTGTGGTTGCTAAAGATATCCCAACAAAATCCGCTTTTATTGGAAATCTGGTATGATCTCTATTGGCTAAAATGGCTGTTTGTAATTGATATGGATTTTGTGCCAAAATAGGAAGTGTGGCATACATTAAGGTTTTCCCACTGTTCAACACATCATCAACCAGTACCACATGACTCTTTTCTAAATCTGTATCACAACTAATCGAGATGCCATCCATGGTGGGGTTATCCTTATCAATTGTGATTGATCCTTGATACAATTTAACCTTAGAAATACCAGACAATACATCAACCAAAAGCTTGCTCACAATGCACCCCTTTTTCTCAATACCCAAGACAACCAACTTCTTAGCATTGTGGTTGTTCTCAAGAATTTGCCACGCCATTCGCGTTATTTTCTGCTGAATAGCTTCATGGTCCAAAATTAATGTTTGCTTCAGCTCACTCATGACATTGATTTTGAATCTGATGATAATTTTAGACTAAACTCTTTGTGTAGCAACAAGACCTGCTTGATTAGCGAAAAGTTTGTTGCATTTTTTACAACATAGTCCGCATGTTGCAGTCGGTCTTTGTCACTCAGTTGATTTTCTATGCGTTTCAAAACCTCTTCACGTCGGATACCATCACGTTTTGTAATCCGTTCCAAACGTGTGTAGAGAGGGCAAGTAACCACGATTAGCTTGTCCAGTTCTTTATAACTCTCGGCTTCTACCAATAATGCAGCCTCCTTTACAGAATACGGATGACCAGCATCCATCTGTTTTTTAACCCATTGTGCATAATCTTCAAAAACCGCCGGATGAACGATATGGTTAAGAATTCGAAGCTGAGGAGGGTTATTAAAAACAATCTTAGATAAATACGCTCTATCTAATTCGTCATTCTTGTCGTATACATCCCAACCAAATGCTAAACGAAGCTTTTTCTTTAGCTCTTCGTCTTCGGCCATTAATTGTTTCGCGCGGTTGTCGGCATTATATACAGGCACCCCCAGATGTTCAAAAATGGAACACACTGTTGATTTACCTGAGCCAATCCCCCCGGTCACACCAATTTTTAGATGATTTGACAATACCTAATTTTTACTTTTTAGCTGGTGCTTGACCACTTAACATGTTGGTCGAGTCCATAGAAACCGAAGACTTATCAATTCTAAGCTTGCCTCCTGCTTCCGTATCAATAATAAAAGTTGTATCCCTAACTTCTGAAATCTTTCCATGGATTCCACCTGTGGTTACAATTTTATCTCCTTTTTTTATTGAGTCTTTAAACGCCACCTGCGCTTTATTCTTTTTCATTTGTGGACGTATCATAAAAAAGTACATCACTACAAACATGGCTCCAAGCATGATTAACATGCTGTATCCGCCGCCTCCTGCTGGTGCAGGTGTTCCTTGAAGAATTATTGAGTTCATTATATTTTTTGTTTAACTACTTGGTAAAACTTGAGCTTTAAAGGTAAGTATTGTTTCAGGTGGGTTGGTGTTGGCAGTTATGGTCACGTTTTTAATCTGGTTTCCTGGTTTGTTCTTGCTATTGAATTTCACTTCAATCTCGCCAGACTCTCCAGGTGCTATTGGCTTTCTATCCCAACGTGGTACCGTACAACCACAAGTGGCTCGTACGTTTGAAATCACCAATTCTTCGTTACCCACATTGGTGAATCGGTAAATATGTTTCACTTCTTCCCCTTCGTTGATTTTTCCAAAATCCCACTGATCATGCAAAAATTTGAACATTGGTTCAGGATTTTGTGCGTCAGGGTTACTGGCCGTTTTGTTATTATCGGCAATTGATGGATCAACTTCTTTTTCAGTTGATTGTGTTGATGAGTTACAACTTGAGATTGTCAATGTCCCAATACAAATAAGGGCAATAATCCAACTTTTATTCATGCGCTTTTGTGTGTTCAATGTATCCATTTATAGGTAACAAAATTAGAGGATTTAGGGGCTTAACCCACCATTCCTCTTCCTTTTTTTACCAATTTGTTCTCCGCTTTTAATTGCTTTACAAGCTTGTCTAAAACACCATTTATAAACTTGCTGCTCTGCGGTGTACTGTAATCTTTTGCCAGTTCCAGATACTCATTCAGACTGACCTTAATAGGTATATATGGAAAATGCATCAACTCCGTTAACGCCATAGTCATCAATACCATGTCTGTTTTAGCAATACGTTCTTTATCCCACTTTGGAGCAGACTTGTCAATCAAATCTACAAACGTATCATAATGCCGAATTGTTTTTTCAAGCAACTCTTCGGCGTATAACCAGTCAGACTCTTCCGTGTTGTTTCGGTTAGACTTGGTCGACTTTTCTGCCAGTACACTTTTCGTAAATTGTTGCACTGCGTTTCGGACAGGAATTCGTTCGTCCTCCCACAGCATATTGATTTCTTCCATTTCTTGGGAAAAATCATCGTTTGCCTCAATGATGTACTTGTACAGTTGGACAAACCCTTTTTCTTGTTCTGCTTTGCTCGGATTATCGATGCTGAGATATTCCTCCATCAATTCACCCTTACGAATACCATTGGCAACTGCCCTTAATACACCCGGGTGATCTTGCCAGCGATGCGCTGGCTTCTTCATGAAATGAGCAATCTCATCATGATGCACCAACCGCTCATACACCTCTGGGAACGAAAGGTTAGCATAAACGCGCTTGTCTTCCTCAGACGGCAAATACTTATTCTCAGCAGGATTCATTTGAGATCGCAAAAAGTGCGTTAATTCAATTGGGAATAGCAAAACAGTTATGAAGTTGTTCTCTATGCCTGAAACAGAATTTTTTAAGTACGACTTTGACTTATTTAAACTTGGAACCTCGTCCTGTAAATAAGCATATAAGGCTTGAAAAACCTTTATCCTAATGAGTCTTCTATTGAGCATGAAAATAAAGCGGCAAAGATATGTGATTAGCTCAGAGCTTAAACATTGCCAGAGAATAAAAAGTCGATTTCTTTTGAAGGTATATTAAAGCGTTCGCCAAGGGCATGATTTGTCAAGTGTCCTTTATAAACATAAACACCTTGTCGTAAGCCGTCACTTCCCCACAGATAATTATAAATACCGCCTTCATTTCCGATGTGCAGCATAAGCGGTGACAGAATATTGCTCAAGGCATAACTTGCCGTTCGGCTAACTCTTGATGCAATGTTTGGCACACAGTAATGCAGCACTTCATGTTTCAGAAATGTTGGGTTTTCGTGGTTCGTAATTTCACTTGTTTCAAAACATCCACCCTGATCAATAGAAACATCTACAATCAGAGACTTTGATTTCATTTTTTGCACCATTGCCTCGGAAACAACCAATGGGCTTCTGCCCTCAGAACTGCGCAAAGCGCCTATGGCAACGTCACAATTCATTAGAGCCTTTTGCAGTATATGCGGCAAAATGGTTGACGAGGCAAGTCTGCGTCCAAGACTTGATTCAAGTCTGCGTAAACGATGCAATGAATTATCAAAAACGGTAACATGAGCACCTAAACCTAAGGCCGCTCTAACGGCATATTCACCTACCGAACCGGCACCGATAATCACAATATCTGTTGGAGGGATTCCGGGGATTCCGCCAATCAACTCACCTTTACCATTTTTGGCATTGTTTAAGTATTCAGCCGCAATTAAGACTGATGCCCTTCCAGCGATTTCACTCATGGCTCTAATCACTGGTAAGGTTCCGCCATCATCACGCATAAACTCATACCCAACAGCTGTAATTTTCTTTTTGGTCATTTGGACCAGGCATTCTCGATCCAAATTTGACAACTGAAGCGCACTAAAAATAGTTTGCCCAGGTTTCATGAGGGCAATTTCTTCAATGGTTGGTGGTGCCACTTTTAGAATTATATCACCTTCAAATGCCGCTTCGTGATCATAAAGTATTTGCGCGCCTACAGCACTGTATTCAATATCCGAAAAATTCGCAAGCTTACCGGCATTGGTTTCGATGCGCACATCATGCCCATTATTAACGAGCATATCAACAGACAAAGGCGAAAGAGAAACTCTTTTTTCCTGGTAAGTAATCTCGGCTGGAACGGTTATACATAAGCGGCTGTGCTTTTGTTTTAACTGTTGCAATTTCTCTTGTGGCTGCATACTTGCCTGTTTAGCCAAGTCCGACCATGCTTTCTTTGAAAAATCTGCCATTTACACTGAAAATTACTGATGTTTATCAAAGATAATTTAATTGGAAGAATTCATACTTTTGAGCCCACTTTTATTGTCTAGTAATTAGTTCGGTATTAGATAATTAATTTTTCAAACTCAACAATTATTGCTGTTCTTGTACGTTTGAATAACACTTTGATATGATTAGAAGAAGAAACGTTTTAGGTTTAACGCTGGCAATTGGTCTTATTGGTCAACAAGCGTTTGCAGAAAATGAGGTGGTGAAGGCAGACTCTACAGAAGATACAGCGCCAACCACAGAAAATATATCTGATGCTGAAACGCTAGTTACGATAGATGCAGCAGACGCTAATCCATTGTGTTTCACGGATGAAATCACAACTTTTTTGGATGACGAAATCCCAGTGGACAGTAGCCTGTTTTTCAAACATGTCAATTCATTGGAGTTTCAAATACCAATGGATTACAACAGTGAGGTAAAACGATTTATAGACTACTTCGGAACCAGCTGGCAATCGAAGCTAAAAGAAATGATCACCCTCAGTGAGCATTACTTCCCTGTATATGAAAGCATTCTTGACAAAAACGACCTTCCTTTAGAGCTTAAGTACGTCAGTGTAATAGAAAGCGCGCTAAACCCGTATGCCACATCAAGATCTGGCGCAGTGGGTTTATGGCAGTTTATGCCGTATACCGGTAAAATTTATGATTTAAAGATTGACCGCTACCAAGACGAGCGACGCGACGTCAAAAAAAGCACGGCTGCAGCTGCGCATTACTTTAAAGACATGTCACTCGTTTTTGACGATTGGCTTGTGGTCATTGCATCATACAACTGTGGACCTGGCAACATTCGCAAGGCCATAAGACGATCAGGTGGCAAGACCGGTTTTTGGGAGATTTACCCCTATTTACCTCGTCAAACGCAGAATTATATTCCATCCTATATAGCCGTAGCTTACTTAATGAACTTTTATGAAACGTATGGCATTTTCCCTGCCTACGTTGAGAAACCAGAAACAAACGTAACGAAAGTGGTGTGTAACCCGAATCACAATTTAAAAGCGATTTCGGAGATACTAGAAATGACGGTAGAAGACATTAGGACCTTAAATCCTCCGTTAAAAAGTAATAACATCCCTATCAATGTGACTGAAATGGAGATCTATCTTCCGAATGAAAAGGCGCTTAACTTTATTGAAAAAGAAGGTAAAATTCTTCAACTGAGCGAAACCTATAAACCTGCAGTAGTTGAAGCAGTGTACGTTGTAAGACGTGGTGACTCTTTAGGTGCGATAGCAAATAGAAAAGGTTGTAGTGTGCGAGAAATCAAAGAATGGAATAACTTGCGGTCTAACACCATACATCCGGGAAACCGGCTGAAACTCTATTTGTAAATGAAAAATAAAGTTGCATTAATCGTCATTAGTTTTACCCTTTTAACGGGATTATCCTGCGAGAAATCGTCACAATCTTCGAGTTTAGTTGCAAAACCACACGCCAAAGGCGAGGTCGGAAAAGTGGTTATGTTAATCAACGACGAGACCTATGTGCATTGTAAAGACGCCATCAAAGAGGTTTACCAGAAACCTCTGGAAGGGATGGCTGCGTATGAGCCGTATTTCCGCATTAATCACTGTAATGAAGGTGGTTTTACCAATTATTTCAAATACAACTACAATTTGTGCATTGTTTACGATCAAGAAAAGGGCGACAAACTCACATCCTTGGTTGGATCTAAACTGACCGATTTACTTGATGATAAACTAACCAAAGGACAATCCTTTTTTGTGGTAAAAGACCTGTTTGCAACACCTCAAGAAGTGGCATTCATTATGGGTCAAAACAAAGATTATTTGGTAGTGAACATGTTGAAACACAAGGACAAAATCTTGGATTTAGCATTGCAAACCGAAAGAAAAACAACTGTTGAATTGGTTATACGAGACAAGGTTGAAGACGATGTGTTTTATAACCAAATGTTGAAGGATTATGGCTATGCATTTCGTACTCCAGGCAACTTCAAAAGGTCTGTAAAAAGTGCAGAATTTAATGGTGTGAATCGCATAATCGGCGAAAAAAGAAGCGGCTTGTATCTGTATGACGAAGCCTATACTGGAGAGGAACAATTTACCAAAAACTATATCATTACGAAACGTAACAACATGTTGCGCAATCATTTAAACGGCCCAGACCGAAAAGACAGCGTTCCAACGTATGTAACTACAGATACGTTAAACTTAGACATATTTACCAAAGAAATTACGCTGAACGGGTTTCGAGCTATAGAAACGCGAGGTTGGTGGGAAATGGCTAACGAATTTTTCGCTGGTCCATTTGTTAGCTACACGATATACTGTCCGTCTTTAAATAAAGTCGTAACCATTGAAGGCAATGTTTTTGCGCCAAGCAAGAAGAAACAAGACTTGATGAGAACCTTGGAACTAGCCTCTACCTCATTTACCGTTAAAGAATGATACGATTAGGAGTTTTCGCAAGTGGGAGTGGTACAAACGCCATGAACATCAACCGTTATTTTGCCGACCACAGCAACATAGCATTATCCAAAATATACTGTAACAATCCCGTCGCAGGGGTTATTACGAAAGGATATAGCGACGACATACCTACACAGATATTCACACGCCGACAACTACAAAACGGCAGTTTATTGCAGCAACTTAAGAACGACAATATCGACGTCATTGTACTCGCTGGATTTTTATGGCTCATACCCGCAAACTTGATTGAGGGATTTCCGAATAGGATAATAAATATTCACCCTGCTTTGCTGCCAAAATATGGTGGTAAGGGGATGTATGGCATGAATGTACACCAGGCTGTTATTGATGCTAAGGAAAAGGAAACCGGGATTACCATACATCTCGTAGACGAAAAATATGACACTGGCGATCATTTGTTTCAGGCGACAGTAGCCATAGACAAAACAGAAACTGCTGAATCCGTAGCAAATAAAATTCATACCCTTGAATACAAGCATTTCCCTGAAGTAATAGAGCGATATGTAAGGTCATTAAACACTTCTCAGCGTTAATACACCAACCAATCCATGTTGGTTTATGAGAATATGATATCTGAACAGAAATTCGCCTAATTGCACTTTGGTGGTTGGCAATTCATGATTTAGAGGACATAGCGCACTTTACGAATCAAATTGTCAAGAGTTGCGACAGGCCAATGCTCGTTTCGCATTGTGGCCAGATTTTCCGTAAAACAAACCAGGGGCAATGCGAAGCGCGGGAGGCTAAAAATAATCGGTGGTGTGCGCTGGCGGGTTTTGGTGGACAAGAGGAAGAGGGTGAAATGCGCCTACCAAAACGACGGGCATATTATTTTTGAAGCTTTTCTTGTTTCGTTCTTTTGGCTCAAAAGAATGAAAATCGGTTATAGGCTGATAAGCCTAAGCAAAGCATGCATCTCATAATTCACATTTGAGGTATTTAATCCAATCTCAGTCCAATGGTATAAAGAAGTATTATTTCTTATCGTATGGAATTGATAAGACTTTACCCTACCATTTCCATACCAATAGTTATAGACAACTAAGTAACATGCGTTATTTACTGGGTTTTCACTTTTACCTTGCGGTTATCGCTTATGACCAACAGTAAAAAGAAAATTTTCGTACTTGACACCTCCGTAATTCTATACGACCATAATTCAGTATGCACGTTTGAAGACAACGACGTCGCTATACCCATTCAAGTACTAGAAGAATTGGACACCTTTAAAAAAGGTGGAGACTCCAAGAATTACGAAGCCAGAAGCTTTATTCGCTTCTTAAATTCCGTATCAACTGACTCATTACTAGACAATTGGGTTAAAATTGGAAAGGGTCTCGGGAAACTCAAAATTATCAAACAAATGGATGGATTGGTTAACAATGCAGCAGACACTTTTGATGATTACAAGAATGATAATAAAATCATTAACGCGGCATTAAGCGTACAACAGGAACTTCCAAATCGCCCTGTAATATTAGTCTCAAAGGATGTTTGTTTGAGGGTAAAAGCCAGAGCGTTTACCTTAAAGTCAGAAGATTACCGGACCGGCAAAATCGAGAATGTCGACAAACTCTACACGGGTAAATCGGTAGTTGAAAACATAGACACCACATTAATTGATGAGCTTTTCACTAAAAAAACCATTCCGGTAAAAGCCATTAGTAAAACGAAGTTCCCGTTCAATCATTTCCTTATTTTAAACAATGGTAAGAAATCTGCCCTTGGCTATTATAATTCCAGTGAATCTGTGGTTGAACGCGTTGATAAACAAACCGTACACCGAATAAAACCCAGAAATGCGGAGCAAGCTTTTGCGATACACGCATTAATGGATCCAGACATTAAACTCATCACGTTGCGCGGAGTAGCAGGTACAGGAAAAACGTTGATGGCACTTGCTGCTGCGTTAGAACAAAGGAGCATGTTTCATCAGATTTATATTACAAGGCCGATTGTACCGCTAAGCAATAAAGATATTGGCTTTTTACCTGGTGATGCGAATGCCAAAGTAGACCCTTACATGCAACCTATCTGGGACAATTTGAAGTTCATCAAAAGTCAGTACAAAGAAACTGATCGGGAATTCAAACGTATCAACGAAATGGTACAAACTGAAAAAATAGCGATAGCGCCACTGGCTTACATCAGGGGGCGGACGCTCAGCAACGTATTTTTCATTGTTGACGAGGCACAAAATTTGACCCCGCACGAAATTAAAACCATCATTACACGTGCTGGAGAAAACACAAAAATCGTTTTTACTGGCGATATCAATCAAATAGACACACCGTACCTAGATGCTGAAAGTAACGGGCTTTCTTTCTTAATAGATAAAGTAAAAAACCACCGTTTATTCTGTCATGTAAACCTAGAAAAAGGAGAAAGAAGTGAGTTGGCGAATTTGGCGAATGAGATGTTGTAGCTATTTGTGTAGCTTAATGTGCTTTAATCATATATAGATATTTCCACACTTCCTAAATCAGGAACCTACTCATTCTTTTACAAACTTCTTTGTAAAATACTCCCCGTCAATTTGGGTACGAATGAAGTAAGTACCCGCTGGTTCTTCAGCAATTTTAAAGGTATACGGCTGCATAAGATTCTCATGGTCAGTTTCGGCGATTATTTGCCCAAGCGAGTTGGTTAAGGTTAAATGTCCTGCTATTGGTTCTTTTACATCAAATCTTACGGATACATGGTCATTTGCTGGTGAAGGGTAAGCTACCATGCCTGCTCCTTCTGGACTTCTTTTCAAATCCACAACTGCCTGACTACTGATAACGTACTTTTGTCGAATAAGAAAACGTTCAAATCCACCATAAAAAAATTCTTCTTCTGCCGACCTTTTCGCCACTTCGGATTGACTAATGTAATATCTGACAAATATTGAGTCCCCTAAGTTAAGCTTCGGTAATAAGGTGTCAACCATTCGCTTATACGATTGATGAACTGTAACCGGTTCTTCAGATTCATAGTCGTGTGAATATCCAACTGATGTGTGCACCACATCGCCTACCCTACTAAATTCCGTGTAAAAACTGGTAATTTCTTTGTCTACTATGGCCTGATTACTTGTGTCTTTGATGTCATCTAAATTCAATTTTTCTAACTCGAGAGCTGTAAAATTAGCCCCAGGATGTTGGACATATGCGGCTAGCGTTACGTAATAGATTGGACACGCAGAAGGTGTATAAACGAGCAACACTGACAAGGCTGCCAGCAACAGTGGTCTAAGTAAATGCATATTTCATTTCAGTAAGGTGGAAAAACCTAAAACGGCTGAAATGTCATTTTATTGTTAGGACAAAAAATTGAAAGTTGAGAATTGAAAGTTGAGAATTGAGAGTTGAGAGTTGAGAGTTGAGAAAATTAGTCAGTAAGAAGAAAATCGGCCTTCTTCTGATGAAAAACATTGTCAACTATCATTTATCAACTATCAACTAATTATTTGGGCAATCGCCTTCGCACAAGCAATACCGTCTAATGCTGCCGACATAATGCCTCCTGCATAACCAGCCCCTTCACCACACGGATACAACCCGACAATGTCAGGATGCTGCAGTGTGATTTTATCTCGGGGTATTCTTACTGGCGACGACGTCCTGGATTCCACGCCGACAAGCATGGCCTCATTGCTGTTATATCCCTTTAGTCGTTTCCCAAAATGCTGTATTGCGGGGCCAATTCTTGAATGAACCACCTGTGGCAAAACTTGTCTCAAATCCACCGATTCCACCCCTGGGATATAGGAAGTCTCTGCAAGCGACGTCGACACCCGTTTTTTCACGTAATCCCCTACCCGCTGTGCAGGTGCTTGTAAGTTTGAACCGCCAGCAACAAAAGCTTTCTTCTCTACTGCGGCTTGGAATTCCATTGCAGCCAGTGGATTTTGTCTGCCGAACTGATTCCAATCTTCTGGTCTTATCTCAACGACAAAACCGCTGTTGGCGAATTCACCATTCCGTTTGCTGGGCGACCAACCGTTAACGACAACTTCGTCGCTTGCCGTCATCGCTGGGGCAATAATTCCTCCTGGACACATACAAAAACTAAATACTCCACGCCCATTCACCTGATGAACCAAGGAATAACTCGCTGGAGGCAAGTATGCTCCTCTCGTCTTGCATTTATATTGAATTTGATCAATGAGCTTTTGCTGATGCTCAATGCGCACACCCAAGGCGAAGGGTTTTGCCTCAATAACTATCTCTTGCTTATGCAGTAATTCAAAAACGTCACGTGCGGAATGACCAGTTGCTAAAATGACCTGTTTTGTTGCGATTCGGCCGTTATTGGTTTCTACCGCTACAACCTCACCATTGTCTATTTCGATGCCTGTTAACTTGGTATTAAATCGCACCTCACCCCCTGCAGTTAGTATGGTTTCTCTAATGTCACTTACAATTTCAGGAAGTTTATTAGTTCCAATGTGTGGATGGGCTTCGTACAATATGTTGTCTGGTGCTCCATGATTGACAAATGTTTGCAGCACCTGTTTGATCTCACCCCTTTTTTTGCTTCGTGTATATAATTTGCCATCTGAGAATGTACCTGCCCCGCCTTCTCCAAAGCAATAATTGCTATCGATGTGCACGTGTTGTTTTCTAAAAATATCAACTAAATCTCTTCGTCTCTCTTTTACGGGCTTACCTCTTTCTATAACAATGGGTTTAATTCCAGATTCAAGCAATTGCAGTGCAGCAAACATCCCTGCCGGACCAAAACCAACAACAATGGCCGTGTCGTCGGTGTTTTCCACTCGCGGTGTAAATGTCGGTTGATCTTCAAAAGGTTCTTGCTGAAGTGAGACACGAAATCGGTTTACAATCGGCTCTTTACGGGCATCCAACGACTTTTTATCAATGCGATAATACCATCCGTCTAGGCTTCTGATTCTGGCATTTTTACATATCGCGCGCTCAATTGACTCCACCATAGTAGACTCCTTTAAAGGCAGCTTAAATTCAATCGATTTTTGACTCAAAATTATTATCCATTAACTATCCACAAATATTTACATAAATGAATATAATAAGGACCTTTGTGGCTTAAATTATCCCGCTTTGAAGACTGTAGCTGAATTAAATGACATCGTAAAACAAGTTCGACGTGACATAGTACGCATGGTGCATGCTGTACAATCAGGTCACCCAGGAGGTTCTTTAGGTTGTGCTGAATACTTTACTGTGTTGTATCAAAACACAATGTCGTATTCTGCAGTACCTTTTAATATGGAAGGCAAAAACGAAGACGTTTTTGTTTTAAGCAACGGCCATATCAGCCCGGTTTTTTATTCGACCTTAGCACACGCTGGGTATTTCGACAAAAGCGAGTTGGCAACATTTAGAAAACTAGAATCAAGACTGCAAGGCCATCCTGCAACGGAAGAAGGCTTGCCTGGTATTCGTATTGCTTCAGGATCATTAGGACAAGGATTATCCGTCGCCGTAGGGATTGCACAGTCTAAAAAACTAAACAAAGATGCGCAAAACGTATACGTTTTAATGGGCGATGGCGAATTGCAAGAAGGTCAGAATTGGGAAGCCATAATGTATGCTGGCCATAACAAGGTTGACAACATCATTGCCACGGTTGATTTTAATAAAGCACAGATAGACGGTTCTACAACCGACATTATGGGTTTTCACGAGTTAAATTCCAAGTTTGAATCGTTTGGATGGGATGTAATGGAAATGGATGGAAACGACGTAGCCTCTGTAACTGCCGGACTTGAAGAGGCGAAACAAAGAAGTGGAAATGGTAAACCAGTGGTAATTATCATGAAAACTGAAATGGGCAATGGCGTTGACTTTATGATGGGCTCTCACAAATGGCACGGGATACCACCAAATGACGAACAATTAGCCTCTGCTTTAGACCAAAATATCTCAACTATCGGCGATTATTAGTTGATGTAGCACACTATTTGATGTCTGTCTTAGGTTATAAGCAATATATGAAACATGTTATTTTAATATGTTTTGCTGTGCTCCTAAGTGTAAAGGGCATTGGTCAAACATCAGAACCACAAACTCGAATACTATTCTTGTTTGACGCGTCATTCAGTATGACGAATAAGATGGGTCGCAACGATTCGAGAATGAAAGTAGCCAAGAAGCTACTCGGTCGGATGGTTGATAGTCTTGAAAAGATTGATGGGTTAGAAATTGCCTTGCGTGTATACGGTCATCAATACACAACAAAAGACTACAACTGTAAAGACACCAAACTGGAAGTTGGATTTAACCCCAACAACCACGAACAAATTAAAAGTCGGCTTAACGAGATTAAACCGAGTGGCACAACGCTCATCGCTTACTCTCTAGAACAAGCCGCTTACGACTTTCCCGTAAACAGTACTTCTCGAAATATTGTCATTCTGATAACCGATGGCATCGAAGAGTGCAACGGAGACCCTTGTGCTGTATCACAAGCCTTGCAAAAACAGGGGGTATTACTCAAGCCATTTATTATTGGCGTGGGTTTAAACGAGGATTTTAGAAAACAATTTGACTGTGTAGGTAAATATTTTGAAGCCACCACCGAAGCGGAATTCAAAGAAACATTGGCCATTGTTGTGTCTCAGGCGTTAAGTAACACTACCATTACCGTTAATCTGAACAACACAGAAGGAAAGCCATTGGAAACCAATGTAAATATGTCGTTTGTCGATGCCTACTCAGGTAAGTTTATTGCCAATTATGTACACACAATGAATCGAAGAGGCTTCCCGGATACTTTATATATCGACCCAATTTACGACTACGATATCATTATACATACCATTCCCCCGTTGGTCAAAAAACAAGTTTCAGTGCCTGCAGGCAAACATACCACTGTAGACTTTGACGCTCCTCAAGGGAATTTAGAATTGAATGTAGGCGGTGTCTCTGGATATAAAAATTTACAAGCAATTATTTACAAACCGGGAACAAAGGAAATTGTCCATGTGCAATCCTTCAACACTAAAGAGCCATATATAACAGGCAAATATGATATTGAAATTCTGAGTTTGCCTCGAATTTTCAAAAACGACATCCCGATTGTTCAGTCAAAAAAGACCAATCTTAGGATCCCACAACCAGGGAGTGTCAACCTCATAACGAAGACACGATATTGGGGAGATATTTACCAAATTAAAGGGGACTCCAGAACTTGGGTATGCAACATAGACCTTGACGGAAACAGTCAATTCATTGCCATGCAGCCAGGTAATTACGTGCTCGTATTGCGCGGCAAAACAGATACAAATATTGAGAACTCCAAAGAAGAGAAGTTCATCATAAATTCAGGAAAGGTAACAAACATCAAAATATAGTAATCAATGGTCAACACTGAAGTTTTAGAAAAAAAAGACACCCGCTCAGGATTCGGAGCAGGACTGCTCGAATTAGGCAGAACAAACCCTGAAGTTGTAGCACTTTGTGCCGACTTAACAGGTTCGCTTAAAATGAATGCATTCGAAGACGAATTCCCAGACCGATTTTTTCAGGCGGGTATTGCTGAAGCCAATATGATTGGAATGGCAGCAGGTTTAGCAACCGGAGGCAAGATTCCTTTTACAGGAACGTTTGCTAACTTTTCTACCGGACGTGTGTATGATCAAATACGACAATCCGTAGCCTACTCCGAAAAAAACGTTAAGATATGTGCATCGCACGCTGGACTGACCTTAGGAGAAGATGGAGCCACTCATCAAATTTTGGAAGACATTGGATTAATGAAAATGTTACCCAATATGGTGGTAATTAACCCATGTGATTACAATCAGACTAAGGCGGCGACCATTGCCATAGCTGAGCATCACGGACCATGTTACCTTCGATTTGGTCGTCCAAAATGGCCAGTTTTCACTGACCCAAATCAAAAGTTTGAGATTGGAAAAGCATGGACGATTCAAGAAGGAACGGATGTTACCATTTTTGCAACAGGCCATTTGGTTTGGAAAGCGATGGAAGCGGCAAATGAATTAGAACAACAGGGCTTATCTGTGGAATTAATAAACATTCATACGATTAAACCTCTTGATGATGCTGCTATATTAAAATCTGCCTCAAAAACGGGTTGTGTTGTTACTGCGGAAGAACACCAGATGAATGGTGGATTAGGTGACTCGGTATGCCAATTGTTGGCACGCAACACCCCTACCCCAGTGGAAATGGTGGCTGTTGATGATCAATTTGGAGAAAGTGGTAAGCCTGAACAATTATTAGACAAATACGGTTTAGGTACAGTGGACATTGTGAATGCTGTTCAAAAAGTGATTGCGCGTAAAAATGGATAACAGACAGACAAAAATTGAAGCGATTTGGGATAACCGAGAGTTACTCAAGGAGGAATCAAGCAAAGAATTAATCCGTACGGTTATTGCCGACTTAGATTCTGGTGAACTACGCTGTGCATCGCCATCTGCTGATGGCTGGGTAGTGAATGACTGGGTTAAGAAAGCGGTAATACTATACTTCCCCATCCAAAAAATGGAAGTGAGTCATGCTGGGCCAATGGAGTTTCATGACAAAATGGAACTTAAAAAGAACTACAAGGAATTAGGAATACGTGTAGTTCCACACGCCGTTTCTCGATATGGAAGTTACATCGCACCTGGCGTTGTTTTGATGCCGAGTTATGTAAACATCGGCGCATTTGTTGATTCAGGTTCTATGGTCGACACATGGGCAACTGTTGGAAGCTGCGCACAGATTGGCAAAAACGTACACCTCTCAGGTGGAGTGGGTATAGGCGGGGTTTTAGAACCTGTTCAAGCTGCTCCTGTGATTATCGAAGACAACTGCTTCATTGGATCAAGGTCTATTATTGTTGAAGGTGTCCATGTAGGATCAGAAGCTGTTATCGGTGCAGGAGTAACGTTGACGATGTCAACCAAAATTATTGACGTAAGCGGCGAAGAGCCTAAAGAATACAATGGCTATGTTCCACCAAGGTCAGTTGTTATACCAGGCATGCGCACGAAAAAATTCCCAGCTGGCGAATATCAAGTTCCTGTGGCATTGATTATCGGACAACGTAAAGAAAGCACGGACAAAAAGACGAGCTTGAACTCTGCTTTACGGGAGTTTGATGTAGCGGTGTAGTAAGTATTGAATATAAAGTAGTGAAATGGATGAATCAGGTCCTGATGACTCAAGACTTCTTAAGTCAATCAATCAATATTTTCAACTTTCAATTCTCAATTATCAACTAAGTTTGCGCCATGCGAATTGGCTATGATGCAAAACGGTATTTTCACAACTGCACGGGACTAGGAAACTACTCCCGCACTTTGGTGAACGGTATGATGGCACAATACCCAGAGCATGAGTACAGTCTGTTTGACAAAAACGCCCCAAAACATCTTGATTTACCGGCCAGCATTGTATCTAAACGCAAGTCGGCATTTTTTTGGCGACAACTGGGTATATCCAAAGACATTAACAAAAGAGGGCTAGATGTTTACCATGGTTTAAGTGCAGAATTGCCTTACTCAAGACCAAAAAAAGCAAAACTTGTGGTAACGATTCATGATCTGATATTCATGAAATTCCCTGAATATTACAAGACTTTAGACCGCTTGATTTACGCGCGCAAAACGGAAAATGCGCTTCGTACGGCCGATATGGTCATTGCCACCAGCAAGCAGACCAAAGCTGATTTGCAAGACCTTATGCCTGATGATGAAATCCCCATTGAGGTAATTTATCAAGATTGTGATCCATTGTTCTATTCGTCAGTCGGAGAATCTCAATTGAGCAAAACGGTAAAGAAGTACAACCTTCCAGAAACCTATATCTTGATGGTTAGTAAATTCGAAAAACGAAAGAATCACTTGAACGTGCTAAAGGCGCTTTTATCCTTACCGAATGAATCCCTACCTGTTGTTATGGCAGGCAAAAAGGGAGACACCTATGATGAGGTAAACTCGTTTATTGCAGCAAACAACTTATCATCGCGCGTTAAACTACTTGTGGATGTGCCAACACAAGATCTTCCGAGATTGTACAAATCTGCCATTGCCAGTATCTTTCCTAGTTTGTATGAAGGATTTGGGATTCCTGTTTTAGAAAGTCTTGTCTCTGGAACGCCTGTTTTAACAAGCCACAAAAGCTGCATGGAAGAAATTGCCGGCGACGCCGCGTTGTATTTTGACCCTAAAGATTCGGAAAGTATTGCCTATTCAATCAGCCAGATTGAAGACACCATGACACTTGACGGGCTCAACCTCCAAGTCCCAAATAGAATAGAACCCTTTAGTAACGCCAACATTTTGGTTCAACATAATTCATTATATATGCGCTTATGCTCGAAGTAGGTCAATATCACAATTTAACAGTCTTACGAGACACCAGTGTTGGAATGTTTCTTGGTGATTTAAAAGGAAATGAAATTTTATTACCGTTAAAGTACATCCCCAAAGGACTGGCTATTGACGATAGTATTGAGGTTTTTGTATACAAAGATTCTGAAGACCGACCTATTGCCACCACCTTAAAACCACTGGTATTACCTGGTGAGTTTGCTGTGCTAATGGTGAACGATGTCTCCAGTTTTGGCGCGTTTTTAGAAATGGGTCTTGAAAAAGAGCTACTCGTTCCTTATAAAGAACAAAACCAAAACCTAACGCGCGGAAAAAAAGTGCTTGTTTATGTATATCTAGACGAGCTTACGAATAGGTTAGTCGCTTCTTGCAAAACCAATAAGTTTGTTGAAAGAGATGATATCGCGTTAGAAGTCAATGAAGAAGTAAGTTTACTTATTGGCCCAAGAACGGATATGGGTACAAACGTCATAATAAACAATACCTACGCAGGACTTTTGTACGACAACGAAGTATTTAAGCGGTTACACTTGGGAGATAAAACCACTGGTTTTATTCACAAACTTCGTGAAGACGGAAAAATTGATGTTAGGCTGCAACCAGCAGGATTTGAAAACATTGACGCGTTTGAGCAACAATTACTGGATGTAATCAACAAACATGACGGCACACTGCCAATTGGTGACAAATCGCCACCAGAAAAAATCTATGCTATCGCAGCCATGAGTAAAAAGAACTTTAAAAAAGCGGCAGGTGGTTTATATCGCAAAAAATTAATTACCATTTCTCCGCAAGCATTGGAATTGGTTAAATAGTAACATTAAGTTATTCTGCTTTTTAGTAGATTGCGGTTAGATGCAATTGAATTTTGCCATACGCCTTGTCATTTGCTTGACTACAATCTTAGGTGCTTATTCGTCGTTTGCACAAACGGTTAAAAATCAAAAAGTATTCAATCTACATGCTGGATCAAGTCTTGTCGGTGGCGCAATTAACTTAATTATTGGGTCTGGTGTTTGATACGGACACGTCCAACAATTTCATTGAAATCAACAATTCTTCAGTTTCTGGAGGGCGCGCATTGCTTCTTGGATTTGATTACGGGCTGTCATCCCGATGGAGTCTGGGTGGATTTGTCTCAACCCAGCGACGGCATGGATCTACTGAGTTTAGTTATGAAGATCAGTCATCATCGATTCAAACTGAAACGGTCAAGTTTAACTTAAGAAGAAACAGCATAGGGTTTACGCCAAAACTGCACTACGGCAATAAAGAACGTTTTGATTTGTATTCCGGTGTTCGATTGGGTTGGTTATTTTGGGTGAATTCCATTGAATCAGAATCTGGCAAGTTTGATTTGTTCGACGACATAATCACTTCTCGGCCGTTTTTTGGATTAACAGCCTTTGGTGCTCGTGTGTACCCGACCGAAAACATTGGACTCAATTTTGAATTAAATCTTGGTGCACCAAATATTATTGGATTTGGCGCCGTCGTAAAACTTCCTTAACACCCCAAAATTTAGTCTTAACACGGCTCACTTCAGATACGTGTCAGAACTACGACATTCTAATGACGTGAATCTTACAACCTTTGCTCAACAAGTGCGTTCTATATACAAGTGCTTGCAATAGCAGGTACAAAACAAGTTTAATAGTGGTAAATTAAATTTCAGTTTTAGTTTTTGGTTACGAAAGGGGAATCTTAGGGTTCCCTTTTTGTTTTCGACAAGGCCTCAGTTTAATTTGTATTCTTTCTAAATAAATGCCCCTAGATAACTGGGGAAAACAATTGCTTTATTCTTTTTAAAAACCCCTTATTTTTGCCAAAATTTCAGGGAAGGCACAGGACATTCCGGTGTCGACACAACTCCCTGAAAATAAGAGGTTAATGAAAAACTTTTCATCAAAAAGTATGCGATTACAGTTTCTTAAAACGAGTGCTTTTGCATTTTTACTCGTTCTATCATCTCTGCAAGGATTTGCAGCATTAAAAATTGAAACAAGTGCCACTGGACTTCCTGTATCGGAAGAAACAATTAAATCAGGGGAGGCTTTGTTCAAATCCAAGTGTCAATCTTGTCACCAACTAAACAGACGTTCTACTGGTCCTGCCTTAACGGGTGTGACAGAACGACGAGAAATGGATTGGTTGATTCAGTGGATTCGAAACAACAACGAGTTACGTCAATCAGGTGATGCAGACGCCATCGCTATTTACAATGAATACAATGGTACTGCCATGAATGTATTTGCTGATTTGAGCGACGACCAAATCAAATCCATTTTAATGTATACCGAAAACGGCCCTTTAGCAGCTCCAGTTGTTGAAAGCGGAGGCGTTGAACAAAAACTAGACGAAGGGTTATTTAATAAAACCAATTGGGTCTTGTTTTGGTTGTCAATACTCGTTTTTGTCGTGATTATTCTAATCATTAAAACAATTGACATTGTTGGTAAACTAACTGGCAAAGAAGTAATTCCTTGGAACAACATTAACGCTGGTTTGATGCTGGCATTCTTGATCGTAGGAATGATTGCTGGTTTATATGAACTGTCAATCCATAGTAAATATCTATTACTCTCAAATGCGTCTTCTGCGCATGGTGGGGAACTAGACAGAATGATGAAGATTACCTTTATCATCACTGGATTTGTATTTTTTGTTACTCAAATCGTCCTGTTCACATTTGCATTCAAGTACCGAGCGAAAAAAGGTGTAAAAGCGTTACACTATCCGCACAACGATAGATTAGAAATTATTTGGACTGCAATTCCAGCCGTTGTGTTGACCATATTGGTTTTAGGCGGGTTAAAAGCTTGGACCCACATCAACGAAAAGCCAGCTGAAGGTACAGCTCAAATAGAAGTATTTGCACAGCAGTTTGCTTGGCAAGTGCGCTATCCTGGTGCCGATGGTAAGTTAGGTAACTCAAGTCACAACTTAATTTCAGAAAAATCAAATCCATTAGGTGTTGCCGTTACCTACAAAGCACAGGAAATCTTAACCGAGTTAGAGGCAGACTTAAAATACTACGAAGAAGCCAAAGCCGGATTACCTGAAAAACTTGGAGATTTAAAATCTACTTTAGGTGGACGTGTTGGTAAGGATCTCAAAAATCACCTTAAACTCATTGAAGAAATTGAGTCGGGCAAAGAAGCTTCTTTCTACGATTTACAATTGAGAAGAAGAAACACTCAGATCAAGCGAATTAAATTGTCATTATCTGGAGATGCGCCATTATATACAGCAGCTGCTAACGATGACATTATCTCAGACGAGATTCACTTGGTAGTAAACGAACCTATTACGTTTAAGTTGCGTTCAAGAGACGTAATACACAGTGCTTTAATGAAAGAATTTAGAGCGCAAATGAACGTTGTTCCAGGTATCCCTACACAATTCACGTTTACTCCAATCACTACAACTAAAGGGCGTAGAGATGAATTAAAGAACCCTGAATTTGACTATCACGTTATCTGTAACAAGATATGTGGAAACTCTCACTTCAACATGAAAATCAAAATCGTCGTTGAAACACAGGCAGAGTATGATAAATGGATGGCAGATCAAAAAGCAACGTTTGCTCGAGAAGAAGCTGAAGAAGCGCCTGCTGAGGCACCAGCTGAAGAGAACACAACTGAACCAACCGAAAACAGTGGCGAAGTAGCCATGAACTAATTGAATTAAAATTTTAAGTAACGATACGAAGATGAGTAACGATCACGGACATCACAAAGAAACCTTCATTTCGAAGTACGTATTTAGTATGGATCATAAGATGATATCCAAGCAATTCCTGATTACAGGAATTATCATGGGTGTTATGGGTGTGGCCATGTCGATATTATTTCGTTTGCAACTTGCTTGGCCAGACACGAGTTTCCCAATTTTAAACTGGTTGTTTGGTGACCAATGGGCACCCGAAGGCCGTTTAGATTCTGGATTTTACATGGGATTGGTAACAATTCACGGTACAATCATGGTATTCTACGTACTTACAGCAGGATTGAGTGGTACTTTTTCGAACCTTTTGATTCCATTACAAGTTGGCGCACGTGATATGGCATCGCCATTTATGAACATGCTTTCTTACTGGTTCTTCTTTCTTTCTAGTGTCGTGCTAATGAGTAGCATGTTTGTTTCTACTGGACCTGCATCAGGTGGTTGGACAATCTATCCTCCATTAAGTGCATTAGCCAAGGCAATGCCTGGTTCCGGTTTAGGAATGACTTTGTGGCTGATTGCCATTATTCTGTTTATTGTATCCGCCCTGCTTGGCGGTATTAACTATATCACCACAGTTCTGAACATGAGAACGAAAGGTATGTCAATGAACAGAATGCCACTAACTATTTGGGCATTCTTATTGACAGCAATCTTAGGATTACTTTCTTTCCCAGTTTTACTAGGTGGTGGTTTACTGCTTATGTTTGATCGACTGGCAGGTACTAGTTTCTACTTATCAGATATTTTCTTAGGTGGTGGTATTGGTGCACTTGAACAATCAGGTGGTAGTCCAATCCTTTTCCAGCACTTGTTCTGGTTCTTAGGTCACCCAGAGGTTTACATTATCATTATGCCAGCCTTGGGTATTACCTCTGAAGTTATAGCAGTAAATTCAAGAAAGCCAATTTTTGGTTATACGGCTATGGTTATCTCATTGATAGGTATTGCAGTATTGTCCTTTTTGGTTTGG
This sequence comes from uncultured Bacteroidia bacterium, assembly GCA_905478335.1. GTDB lineage: Bacteria > Bacteroidota > Bacteroidia > NS11-12g > UBA9320 > UBA987. Next base: position 30,546 of record CAJQIC010000004.1, read on the forward strand.
GGTCACCATATGTTTATAACAGGTATGAATCCTTTCTTAGGAACAGTATTCCTGATTATGACCTTAATTATTGCCGTTCCATCTGCCGTAAAAACCTTCAACTATCTGGCCACTTTATGGAAAGGTAGTATTCGGTTTACAAACGGGATGATGTTTGCCATTGGTTTGGTTTCCTTTTTCATCACTGGTGGATTAACTGGGTTATTTCTAGGAAATGCGGCGTTAGATATTTCTTTACACGATACGTACTTCGTTGTAGCTCACTTCCACTTAGTTATGGGTAGCTCTGCGATATTCGGGATGATGGCAGGTATTTACCATTGGTTCCCTAGAATGTTTGGAAGAACAATGAATAAGACATTGGGCTATATTCATTTTTGGTTGACATTTATCTCTGCGTATATGGTGTTCTTCCCAATGCACTTCCAAGGTTTGGCTGGTGTACCAAGAAGATATTACACATTTGATATACTTCCTGAATTTGCTCCATGGTTAGACGTTAACGTGTTTATTACGATGGCAGCTATATTAGGAGGCGTTGCACAAATCATATTCCTATGGAACTTCTTCTCAAGCATATTTGCTGGAGAAAAATCAAGTCAAAACCCATGGGGTGCGAATACACTTGAATGGACATCTCCTGTAGAGCATATCCACGGCAACTGGCCTGGTGAAATTCCAACTGTCTATCGTTGGCCTTATGACTACAGTTTACCTGATATGGATGAGGATTTTGTTCCTCAGAACGTCCCAGATGAAGGTAGTAGTGAAGAAATACATGTGACACCAGTTAATCCTGTGTCGTCAGATGCAAAGAAAGAACCTGAAGAAAGTAACGTAATGTTCTTTACGATGGTTAAAAACTGGTTCGGGTTAGGTAGAGCATAAATTGTTCAAACCTCAATTCTTTAATCGGTTTTGTGGCCTGTCGATAATCGGCATAATCATCCTATTTTTTTTAGGAGGCTTGGTCAGAATAACTGGTTCAGGAATGGGTTGTCCGGATTGGCCAAAGTGTTTTGGAAGTTGGGTTCCACCTACTTCGGTTGATCAACTACCTGAGAACTACGAAGAAGAATATATAGTTAAACGAAAAGTAAAGATTGCTCACTTGGCAGACGTACTTGTAAATATGGGAATGACGAATAAGGCAGAGGTGCTTTTATCCACCACTAAGGAGGATTATTCCACCGAGCCTTTTAATGTCCGCAAAACATATACGGAATATGTTAACCGGCTATGGGGTGCCCTTACAGGTATATTCACCTTGCTAACAGTCGTGTCATCTTTCCAGTTTCGCAATACGCATATTGCCTTGTTTTGGTACAGTTTCTTTGGAACCTTATTTGTTGTTTTAAATGGCTGGCTTGGATCTGTGGTCGTAGATACCGATTTACTCGGCGGTGTCGTTTCGCTGCATTTCGTTCTTGCTTTTATCTCATTAACATTTTTCATGATTGCCTATTATTGGGGTAAAGGAAAAGAAGGCACATCAAACAAGTTGATTAAGAGTTTGGTTGTACTAGGTCTCATATTGAGCACTGCACAATTGTTAACCGGCACTAATGTGCGAGAAGGAATAGATAGGTTTGGTAATGCCGGAGTAAAAATAGGCCTCGGTAATTTTGAACTTTTAGGTACGGCGTTTAACGTACATAGGTTACTGGCTTTAATTAGTGGAATCGTATTGATATTCCTTTTCATTCAAAACAAAAACAAAACTGCGCGTCCTAAAACAGGCATGATCATATTGGTGACAACCATATTTGTGGCATTACAAGCACTTACTGGAATCCTAAACATTCGTTTTGATTTTCCAGCACTAGCACAGCTATTACATGTAACCTTAGGAAGCTTGACACTTGTGTCATTTATATATTTAACGATCCAAGAATTTAAATCTAATCGTGTTACGCATGTCTACTAAAACAGCAACATCCATATTGCCAATATCGCTGACAGCGAAACTGCAGGATTATCATCAGTTAGCTAAAACAAGGCTAACCATCACAGTGGTTCTATCTGCTGTGTTTGGATTTTTAATTGCAGCGAATGGTGCAACAAATTATGGTGACATTTTCGCCTTGATTTTTGGTGGGTTCTTTGTTGTGGCTTCATCAAACGGACTTAATCAAATCATTGAGAAAGACTTTGACAAGTTAATGATGCGTACGAATAACCGACCGGTAGCAACCAATCGGATGTCTATAAAAGAAGCCGCTATATTCTGTACCATTAGTGGTGTATTGGGTGTTTTCATCTTAGGCCAATATCTCAACCAAATGAGTGGATGGTTAGGCCTTTTTGCCTTACTAAGCTATGCCTTTCTATATACACCGTTAAAACGAATTAGCCCAATTGCAGTGTTTGTTGGAGCATTTCCAGGTGCTATTCCTCCATTATTGGGTTGGGTAGCCGCAACAGGTACTCTGTCTTGGGGTGGATGGGCACTATTTGCCATTCAGTTTATCTGGCAATTCCCACATTTCTGGGCTATCGCTTGGGTATTAGACGACGATTATCAACGAGCTGGTTATCGCTTACTTCCATCAAAAACAGGAAAAGATAAAAAATCAACCGCATTAACGATTTGGTATATCGCTTTACTGATACCTTTAAGTTTAGTTCCTTACTTGTTAGGAATAACGGGTTGGGTGTCTGCACTCATAGCCGTTGCAGCAGGATTGGTGTTTTTAACACAAGGAATTAAGTTTCATAAATCGCCTACAACAAAAGAAGCTAAGCGCTTAATGTTTTATTCGATTATATACAATCCATTGGTTTTATTGGCATTTGTAATTGACAAAATATGATTAGGGCAGCACAAATGGAAGAATATAACAACAACGGAAAAATGCACCCAAAGAAATTCTCTTTGGTACTGCTTATCGTTGGTATGACGATGCTATTTCTCGGTTTAACCAGTGCCTTTTTAGTTCGTGAAGCTGAAGGCAATTGGCTTCACTTTAGTTTACCTCCTCAATTTGTAGGTAGCACAGTTGCCGTTGTGATCAGTTCATTGTCAATGTACTTTGCCTATTATTCAGCGAAAAAAGACAACCTAAAAAGTGTCACAATCGGCATGGCAGTGACGCTTGTTGCTGGTTTGAGTTTTGTCTATTTCCAATACTTAGGATTCAACGACATGGCCGATAGAGGTATTTACTTTTCGCCCGCCAACGGAAGTGCAGGTGGCTTAGTAAGTGGTTCTTTCGTCATTATGTTTATTGCCTTGCACTTGCTGCATTTATTAGGTGGTATCATATTCGTTACCGTCGTTTTAGTAAAGAGTTTAATGTTAAAAGTTCATAAGAAGGATACGCTGTCGATCAGTATGTGCAATACATACTGGCACTTTGTAGGAGTCTTATGGATATATTTATACCTGTTTTTAAATTTTGCACCGCAACTTTAGATTATTATGTCAAATACCGCAGTAAGCACAACGTCCACATGGGCTGGAGGGAAATCACCATTTAAAATAAGCTACGGAAAGCTTATGATGTGGTTCTTCCTACTTTCTGATGCATTCACCTTTTCTTCTTTGTTGGTTGGTTATGCCACCGTTAGATTCTCATTCCCTCAAGCGAATGAAACTCAAATGGCAGAACTAAGAAAAGAAATGCCGTTTGGAACTGATGTTCATGAAATGTTTCATGCTAACCCAGATGGGTTTGTTGGAGCAATGAATGACCGAGGAATTTTTGCTGAAACACAATGGCCAGCTCCAGAGTTGGTATTTAATCACTTCCCAGGTCATCACTTACACTGGCCTCTGATGTTTGTGAGTTTAATGACTTTTATACTCATTATGAGTAGTGTCACCATGGTACTTGCCGTTGAGGCGGGCCAAAGGATGGAGCGGAAAAAAGTAGAGATATTTATGCTACTGACAATCATTGGTGGACTGATGTTCCTTGGTTGTCAAGCGTGGGAATGGACCAAATTTATAGGTGAGGGTGCAAAACTGTATACCAACCCATTTGGGCCAGTTACATTTGCGGCACTTTTCTTCTTGGTAACGGGCTTCCACGGATTCCACGTACTGAGTGGTGTAGTGATAAACTTTATTATTTATTTAAACGTGCTTAAAGGAACATACGAAGAACGAGGCCATTACGAAATGGTTGAAAAAGTTGGTCTATATTGGCACTTTGTAGACTTAGTTTGGGTATTCGTATTTACCTTCTTTTACCTTATATAGTAACCTTTAATCGTATCATATCATGAGTAATCATAAAACACCAGTAGACATACACGACGAAGTAAATTACGATCCAACAGTTTGGGTACCAAAAGCACATTCGCATGGTACTAAAGGGTTATGGAAAACGTTTTGGATTCTTTTGTTCCTTACAATCGCAGATATTGGATTGTATTTTACCTTAGAACCTGGCACCTTCCGAAATGGCGTATTTATCTTTTTAGGTGTCGTTAAAGCAGCATTTATCGTGTATAGCTTTATGCACTTAACTTTTGAACACACAGGGCTTAAAAAATCGATTGTATTACCAATGCTTTTCGTGATTTACCTGATTGTGTTAATGCTATCTGAAGCCTATTACTGGCTTGATTTAAACTGGTTATAGTGGATAAGCAAAAGCGCGGTCGCATTGCGGTCGCTTTATTTATACTAATACCTATTGGCCTTTACTTCCTCTGGAGCAAAGCAAAGGAAACCTTCATTCCCCTAGATTATATGGGATCTTATTATGCAGACACTTCTTTGTTGGCAAATAAGGCACTTATTGATTCAACGATTGGCGATAATTACTATGTTACTGGCGACAGTATCATGGAGATATGGACGGTTAGAGATTTTGAATTAGTTGATCAAACGGGATCTCCCATTTCAC
>CAJQIC010000005.1 GCA_905478335.1 uncultured Bacteroidia bacterium
GGTTGTGTAACCTATATATTGTCAGCAGGGAATTCTTTTTCTGGAGATTACCCAACTACAAAGGGTGTGTACAAGGATAGCTTGAGGAACGGCAGTTCATTTTTCTGGACTGGCTTCGTAACAAAATTTAGAGATACGCTGTATACTGAGCCTATTGAACTCGGGTTTAAAGACACCTTCGTAGAGTGTGATAACGTTTTTGAAATATTTGATGCAAAAAACCAAGGCGCCAATTTTATATGGAGCGACGGTAGCGACAACAGATTCAATATTGCCAAAGATTCTGGATTGATATGGGTACAAGCCACATACGGTTGCGATACGGTAAGAGATTCAGTACAAATCCTCTTGGAGCATAGCCCAAAAGTTCCCGTATTTGGGAATGACACCACGTATTGCGATAATTTCCCTACACTAACGCTCGATGCCAAAAATGACACCATAATTCGTTCGTATTTGTGGCACAATGGAGATACAACACAGACTGCTACTGCATCAAGTCCTGGGAAATATTACGTTGACATTATTACACCGAATTGCGGTACCAAAACCGATACGATAAACTTCAAACTATTAAAAACACCAATAGTCAATTTGTTCAGTGACAGCATTACCTGCGATTCTGTAAGACTTGTGTTGGATGCCGGAAATGCAAACAATGAGGCAATGTACAGATGGAATACTGTAGATTCTATTCAGCAAATAACGGTTTTAGATACTGGGCGATATAAGGTAGTAGTCTCCAATTTCTGTGGAGTTGATAGCAGCGAAACAAGAATTGTTGAACATAGTACACCAACCGTAAGCTTGCCAAGCGATTCTGTATTCTGTAATATGGTATCCTATGGGTTAAAAGTTGGGCAAACCAATAATGGAGAATCGTACAGTTGGGATGATTTGAATGATTTGGTTGGAATAGGGAGTTTGGACTCCATAACCATATCAAAAGCTACCTACGCACGGATTACGATAGCCAATAGTTGTGGCAGTGCTTCAGATTCAATGAACATTGAATTAATTGTTAACCCACTCGGGAGTTTACATGACACTGTTTACCAATGTGACAATGTGAATACAACGTTAGTTCTGAGCAATGCCAATCAAAACAATTCAGAAACGTATAGTTGGTCTATCGTAGGACAGTCCGACACGTTTTATAACGCAACAATGCCTGGAACTTTTACAGGGTATTTGCAAAATAAATGCGCGATTGACTCAGGGGTTTGGACCATCATTTTGAAGGAAACGCCTCAAGTAATATTACCTATTGACTCTACATATTGTGACAATGTGAGCACCTTGTTCGACGTCACCCATTCTGATGCAGAGATGCAGTATAACTGGCAAGACAATTCAACATTGCCAACGTTGGCAGTTTCTTCACCAGGTCAATATTTTGTAACCCTGGTCAATAGATGTGGTATAGCAAGTGATACAGTAAACTTAAGTTTGCTCAAGCAACCAATACTTAGTTTAGGGGATAATCAAATCTTCTGTGGCCAAGTCGAACCGCAAACCATTACTGTTGGAGATCCAAATAATGATGAATCTTATATCTGGTCTGGCAATGAAACAATCAATACCGTTACCTTGTCTAATCCAGGAACGCATTGGGTAACCATATCCAATAAATGTGGTACCATTTCAGATTCTGTGACTTACAGTGTCTCACCCTACCCAATCATAAACTTGGGTATTGATACCGTGCTTTGCGGTAAGTTTAGTTTAGAATTAGATGCGGGCAATCCTGGCATGTCTTACAACTGGATGCCTGATGGAGAAACGTCTCAAAAAATACAAGCGACCAAACAGCAGGTTTATAGCGTTACAGTAACAAACAAAGATGGTTGCCAATCGGGTGACGATTTTGAAATTGGATCAGGTTGTATCAGTTACTATCACGTTCCAACAGGTTTTAGCCCAAATGGTGATGGATTGAATGACTTGTTCAAACCCACACTTGTAAATTACCAAGATTACACCATGTCGATTTTTAATCGCTGGGGAGAAGAATTATATCGGACAGAAGATGTGAATCAAGGATGGGATGGAACGTATAATGGTGAAGTTGTTTCAAACGGTGTTTACCTATATTCAATCCGATTTATTACCACAGAAGATGGTGCATATCAAACGGTCAAAGGACTCATCCACGTAGTTCGTTAGATTGACCTATTTTTGGCGACGTGACGCCATTAGAAGTCTTACAAAAACATTGGGGGTTTAATTCTTTCAGAGATAAGCAGGAAGAGATTATTGACGCCGTTTTAGCCAAACGAGATACGTTTGCGTTGTTGCCGACGGGAGGAGGTAAATCCATTTGTTACCAAGTGCCTGCTTTACTCTCAGACGGTGTTTGTTTTGTTGTGTCGCCACTTATTGCTCTAATGCGTGATCAAGTTGGCCAACTTAAATCTCGTGGAATCTCTGCCACGTATTTGTACGGAGGTATGGCCAAAAAAGAGATAGCCATTGAATTACAGAACATTCGGAACAACAAATATAAACTGGTATATGTTTCACCGGAAAGACTACAATCGAAAGCGTTCAAGCAGAATTTAAAACGGACGAATATTAGCTTTATCGCCGTTGACGAGTCCCACTGTATTTCTCAATGGGGGCACGATTTTAGGCCTGAATACAGACAGATATCTACCTTGAAGGATGATCATCCTGAGTTCAAATTTCTGGCTTTAACAGCCTCGGCTACGGTTCAAGTACAGCAAGATATTATCGAGCAATTGGCGATGCAAGAGCCAGTCGTGATTGCTAAAAGCTTTCATCGATCGAACCTGCACTATCACGTAAAGTATACTGAAGACAAAAGGACAGAGTTGCTGACTTTTTGCAAGGCGAATAACGGAACTGGGATTGTTTATGTCAGTACGAGAAGAAAAACTGTTGAGATTGCTAATTTTCTCAAACAACAGGATGTACAGGCTGATTACTACCATGGTGGGCTGACGAACCAGACCCGAAACGCAAAACAAGACGGCTGGACCAACGGTAAAACAAAGGTGATGGTTGCTACCAATGCTTTTGGTATGGGTATCGACAAATCAGATGTGCGGTTTGTGTTTCATTACGACATGCCAGACAGTATTGAGGGGTATTACCAAGAAGCAGGCAGGGCAGGTCGTGATGGCAAAGACGCCCACTGCCTTTTGCTGTATGAAGAAGCCGACTTAAGACAACTACGTTCTTTTGCGCATAGCCAGTTTCCAAGTGTTGATCAAATCCAATTGGTGTATGAAAGCTTGTGTAATTATCTATCGTTAGCATATAACTCAGGGAGAGATGCGCGTTTTGACTTTGACTTGTCGATGTTTTGCGAAAAGTTCGAGATTAAGGCCATAGAGGCCTACTCAGGAATTAAATCGCTGCAGAAACTGGGATACATTCATTTGTCTGAGGGCATTCACCGGCCATCTAAACTAAAAATTAACGTATCGAGTACACAACTGTATGATTTTCAATTGAGACAACCGAAACTGGACGGCCTAATTAAGACTATTCTGCGCTCATACACCGGTATTTATGATTATTACACCCAAATAAGCGAACATCAAATAGCCCAAAGGAGTAAAAGGAATGTGAAGGCTGTAATTGCGGATATCCGACAGCTCGAAGAAATTGGCATATGGTCTTACAGTCAATCGACAGACAAACCTTTTATAACTTTTCTTCAGCCTCGTGTCAGGGAGATTATTGATCACGATGGCATTATTAAGACTAGTAAAATTAGGACATTAGAAAGAATCGAAGCGGTGATTAACTACGTCGAATCAGAGGGTTGCCGATCTCAATCTATTTGTAATTATTTTGGTGAAATGAATCTTGACATCTGCGGCAAGTGTGATTTATGCGAGATGAAGTTGCAGCTTACTAAACGACTTGATTTTAGACAGATAGAAGATTTTGTTGTGCGATCATTAACCGATAAATCGTTAACCATAGACGAGTTGATTGCCCTATCTACTGATTTGGAAACTACTGAAATTGTAGAGGTCATCAATTGGTTGGTTTCCGATAGGAAAGTTATCAATGACAAAAGTGGATATTTGCGCCTTAGAAAGTGAAAAGGATTGTCTGCACCGTAACCAATGATCTTGTGTTTGACCAACGCATGATTCGTATTTGTACTTCTCTTCAGAGCAAGTATGACGTAATGCTCGTTGGGCGCGTTTTACCTGGCAGTAAATCATTGGTTCCTCAGTCGTTTAAACAACATCGCATAAAATGCTGGTATACAAGTGGCCCAGCCTTTTATATCGAATACAATATCCGGTTATTTCTGTTTTTTATCCGATATAAACCCGAGACAATCAATACCATAGACCTTGATACAGCGGTTGGGGCCATTTTATATAGCTGGTTTACTCGGTTCAACTGGGTTTTTGATTCGCACGAACATTTTACGGAAGTGCCAGAAGTAACCAATCGCAAAGTTGTCAAGAAAATATGGTCGATTGTAGAACGAATCGTCTTTAAAAAAGCAGATACGGTTTATACCGTTAGCGCCTCGTTAGCAGAAATCTTTCAAAAAAAATACATAAAAAACGTCGGTGTAATAAGAAACGTTCCGTTTCTTCGTTATAACAATGTCGTAGAACCTCAATCGGATTTTTCTGAAACAGGTTTTTTAATTTATCAAGGAGCGTTGAATGAAGGTCGGTGTGTTGACCTTTATATCAAAGCCATGCATCAAATCGATGCTCAACTGTATATCGTTGGGGAGGGAGATTTGAGTAAAAAATTGCGCGATTTAGTGAAAGCTGAAAAATTGTCGCATAAGGTGACGTTCGCTGGAAAAATCCATCCCGAAGATTTACGACATGTTACAAAGAATGCGTTGATGGGCTTAAATGTCTTGGAAAACATGGGGTTAAGTTATTATTACTCATTGAGTAATAAATGCTTCGATTATGTCCAAGCACAAGTTCCGTCAATTAGTAGCAATTTTCCAGAGTATGCCACTTTGAATGCTGCGCATGAAGTAATGATTTTTTCAGAGCCCACTGTTGAAGGTATTGTTCAGTCAGTCAGTGAGTTACAATCTAACAAGGAATTGTATATTCGCCTCCGGAAAAATTGTAAAGCTGCAGCAGCCGAGTGGAATTGGGAAAACGAAGAAATCAAGTTGTTGGCGCAATATGAGAAATAAAAGTAAACACCTTCACGTCATTTCGTTTGACGTTCCTTATCCTGCAAATTACGGCGGGGTAATCGACATCTATTACAAACTAGTAGCTCTAGCAGAGGCTGGCGTAAAAGTTCATTTGCATTGTTACCAATATGGTAGGGCCGAGACCGCTATGCTTAAAGGCGTTTGTCATACCGTAAAATACTACAAGCGGAAAGTGTTTAAAAATCCCATATATAACACAAAACCATACATCGTTGCTTCTCGAAATTCGACGGCCTTAATTGAAAACCTTTTAAAGGACAACCATCCAATTTTATTTGAAGGTTTACATTCTACGTATTACCTGGCCGATAGTCGTTTGAAAAAACGTTATAAAGTTGTTCGTACGCATAATATCGAGCATCACTATTATAAACATCTTGAAAAAGTTGAAGACAACAGGTTTAAACGATATTTCTTTAAAGTAGAGTCAGACAGACTGAAGAAATACGAGAAGGTGCTTAAACACGCAGATTGTATTGCTGCAATTTCGCCAAATGACCAGCGGTTTTTTAATCGTAAATATGGGAAAACGGTTTTGTTGTCTCCATTCCACGTGAATACCTCTGTTGAAGTTCAGAAAGGTGCGGGCGATTTTATATTATACCATGGCAATTTAGCCGTAGGTGAAAATAATGAAGCGGCATTATATCTTTTGAATAATGTTTTAAATAAGCCTGACTATCCATTAGTGATCGCAGGAAACGATCCATCATTGGAGTTGAAAAACCTGATTGAAACCATGGATCATGTAACACTCCATAGTAAGATTACATCTGAAGAAATCAACCATTTGATATCGGAAGCGCACATCAATATCTTGTATACCAATCAAGCAACAGGTATCAAATTAAAACTATTGAATGCCTTGTTTATGGGAAGACATTGCATTGCGAACGAGAAGATGATTGTGAATACTGGATTAGAAACGTTATGCATACAAGCTGATACAACTGAGCAGTATAAAAAGGCAATTCAAGCCTGTTGGGCCGAGGCAATTAGCCAAGATCAATTGGACGAGCGAAAGTCTGTATTGCAAGCGCGTTTTGACAACCAAGCCAATATTTTACCGCTTATCGAGCAAATTTACGGGCCGTCTGTAAAGGCAAACAAAGTCAAAGCCTAATTGCATGGCTGAGCGTACTGTTTAGGATATCCTTCTTTATTTTTATCGTGCTATTGTCGTCAAATGACTTTAAATAATACCTTTGGTAAATGTGGCTCAAGTATCTAATATGCACAATAGCGGTTTATCGGTTTAGCAGTGTTAGTGCACAGCAATGCGATCAGCATGAGCAGTCAAGCAACCAGTCTTTTGAATCCTACATTATCGAAACCTGTGCCTCATTTGATCCATGTGTCCTTGATTCATATTCGGGTGTAATTGGATCGACCGTTGGTCACATATCAACCGTTTATTTACCTCAAGGGGTAATTATAGACTGGAAGAATATTCCTGGGGTGGTTGCCGTTCAAAAGGCAATGAAAATTAACCCTCAGCTCGACCGAGCGATAACAGATATGCGTGTTGACAGCGTTTATGATGGTTTCGATTTGGAATCGGGATATACGGGAAAAGATGTTTTAATTGGTATTACAGATTGGGGGTTTGATTACGGACATCCTAATTTTTACGATACCGCTCTTTCTACCCTCAGAATTGCAGGTGCTTGGGATCAGTTTAAAACCAGCGGACCTAGGCCTGATGGTTTCAACTACGGAACAGAATATACCTCTAGGCAAGCCTTGTTGGCTGCGCAATCCGATACCGCTGGATTGTATGACTATGCCTATCATGGTAGCCATGTGGCAGGTATCGCTGCTGGTAGTGGAGGAGGGACCAAATACCGCGGTGTGGCCTATGAAGCGCAGTTCTTGTTTGTTTCTTTGAGACTAGACGATGCCGGCGCCATTGACGCATTTGTTTGGATGAAACAGCAAGCCGATGCTGCTAAGAAGCGATTGGTGGTTAACATGAGTTGGGGATTGTATTATTTAGGCGCAATGGATGGGACAGGCTTGTTAAGCGAGGCCATTGATGAACTGTCGAAACAGGGCGTTATTTTTATTACCTCAGCCGGCAACAATGGTGGAGAAACGTTTCATATCAAGAAAACATTTGAATCTGATACGATGCATTCAGGTATCGGATTTTATACATACACCTATCCCTTGCTTTGGGGAAAATCCATCAGTATGTGGGGAGAGCCAGGTGAAATTTTTAATGTTGAATTATTGGTTTTAAATGACCAAAATGAAATTGTGTACACTACACCAACTTATACAACGGTAGAAAATTTTGCTTACGTGGACACCTTCGTTGTTTTTGGTTCTGATACCGTGTTTTATAACATAAGTGCAACAGATGCTTATGACTTCAACAATCGGCCAACAATGCGATTAAGGGTTAGGGAAAGAAGCAATACCTATAAGGTTGCTTTGCGCTCTTTTGCGGATGCTGGTACTGTCCATTATTGGAATGTTGTAGAGCTTACTAACAACGCTGGTAACTGGGGCGGAACATTCGAAGACTGGCTGCCGAACTGGTTTGCAGGTGATGATGACTATAGCTTAGGAGACCCAGCATCAAACCATTCAGTGATAGCTGTTGGGGCGCATCAATCGGAGGTGAGGCTCCAAAATGGCAATGTAGTTGGTGGTCGGCAAGCTAATTTTACAAGTAAAGGTCCAACCTTAGATGGTAGAAGAAAGCCTGAAATCAGTGCACCAGGCGTCAATGTCGCTTCATCCATTTCTTCATACACAACACGAGACTTTACTGAGTTAACCTCCGTTACCTTCAAGGGAAGGGATTATCCCTTTGCACGGTTATCAGGAACATCTATGGCCTCACCAGCAGTTTCTGGTGTTGTGGCCCTAATGCTGGAAGCCAACCCTAATTTACAGTATCTTGATGTTCAAGAAATACTTCGTCTAACGGCACGTTTAGACGCAAATACTGGAGACATCAAAGACTCGAGTGATCTTGGTTGGGGGTGGGGCAAAATAAATGCACATCAAGCCGTTTTACTTGCAGAGAAGTGGGTGTCTACAATCCTTGTAATTCCCATCACGTCTGATGTTCTCTTTCCAAATCCGGCAACCGATTTGGTGTATTTTGGAAATGACGAAAACTTAGCGTGCGAAGTGTATACAGTGGATGGTAAACAGGTAAGCAAGGCAACGATTAGTATACGTTTGGGTTTGGATGTAAGTCATCTGGTAGCGGGTTCATACATTATAAGATTTCCGAACGCTGAAATAGATCCCAAGAAATTAATGATTATTCGGTAGGTTAATACACATGTCCCAAAAACAACAACAGGTACTCAGGTTTATTTTGGCAACGCTTGTTGGCTTGGCCTTAGTGTTTGAGCTTATTCGAGACAGTCAAAGGGCAGGGGATTTTATTGGATACATTAATGCTGGAAATGCTGTACTTAACGGAACGCCCATTTATGCAGATTACCTGAATACTTGGCCACCATTTTTTGCCGTTTTTTCGGTTCCGTTTGCCTATATCGACGCAATAAGTCCGCTATTGATTCGACTGTTATGGTTAGTCGGAATAATTGTTAGTTGGTTCTTTATTGCACGATATACTGTCAACCTTACCACAGGCGAAAACCTGACATTAATGCAAACTTCAAACCCAAGCAATCTTTGGCTGCTCGACTGGAAAGTGTTCATTCCCATACTGTTAGTACTCAGGTTTGTTATTGACGACATATCCAATATTCAAATTAATTCATATTTGCTTTTGGCGTCACTGTATGTGATTTACTGTCACATGAATAACAAGTATGTGGTTGGAGGCATTGGACTTGGTCTGATCATCGCACTAAAAGTGTATCCCGTATTTCTTCTTCCGTTCTTTATGTATCGTAAGTCATACAAATTGAGTTTCATTGCTTTGTTAACGATTGCTTCAACAGTGGGAGTGAGCTTGTTGGTCTTTGGTCTCGATAATGGAATGACAAACTATCAGGATTGGATTGCGAATAAAGCAATGGGAGAGACTATACTTACTCATAAAAATCAATCGATCCTTCCTTTTATGGAGGGGCTTTTGACCGAACAGTCTCGAGGCTTGGATATATACTATAACGTGATGGACTTACCCAAAAAAGCAACAAAAGGCATCACCTTAGGTTTGATTGCGCTTTCGGCCTTATTGGTAGCTTGGCGATTTAGAAAGCCAAAACAGAAGATTCAAGTTGTTGGACAATTTTTTTTCGTTCTGACCGCCATACCCCTGATGTCTCCATTGGCATGGAAGTATTATTTTGTATTTACGTTTCCCTTGGTTTTTCTTCAATTTAACAGATTGTTTATTTCAAAGTCCGTTGATACAACCTACGTCAAGATATTATTTGTAATCGCAATGGTTTTATCAATAGCGTCTACAGACGGTTTATTGGGAGCGCGTGTCTCAGATGTCTTGGAAGTATTTGGCTGCGTGACGTGGGCAACAATTTGCTTGCTCTTGTCATTTGTACTTTCTTACACCACTGTCCCAAAAGAATAAAAACAGCCTCTTTTTTTACCAATTTGGGAATGTTAAGGCGCGATGGCCTAGATAGAAATTTTATAAGTACCTGATTTACAATTATTTGTATTTTCGTCAAAAGTGGAATGGCAATTGACTTAGGTAATATGCATTCTTAGTCAGCCACGTAAAAGTCGCAAACAATAAATAACCAAACAGACAGAATGTACTAAATAGTAACAATGATCTCATCGATCAAAAAGTAGAGTCTAAGTAGTAGACTAAAAACATTATCCATGCTTAAAGAGGAGTGTAGTAGCTCCTCTTTTTCTTTTACCCTTTTTTGTAGCTTATTCGGTCTCTTATTATTCCATCAGTTCGATGGATGATAACACTTGACTTGTAGTTTCGAGCGATGTCTTTAGCCCTTTCGATGGCATCATCTTGATACTTGTAGGTAGCGGTTAAACGCTCATTGCCTGCTCCTCGAACGGCCCAACCATCCTCATGCGTAACCACATGTTGGTTATGTGTTTTGTTTTTTCTGTTATGCTTTCGCAAGACTTGTTTTAAAACCTTCTTTAGTAAATTATACCAGAAACTGGATTCGTTGATTTTGGCCATACGGGGGGTATAGAATTATCTCAAATATACCGTAGGACATTGGAGCGCACAAGTTCATCGAGATTTTGTCACCATGCACTTATTCACTTTCTTCCGGCGTCTGTTCTGGTGTCTGTTCAGGAATTGTATAAGGAATGTGACTAAGGATGTGTTTAAGCGCCTGGATTCTAGCTTCTGTTTTTCTATCAGCGTCTATATAAACCCACGGGGCCATATCCGTATTTGTTTTGTCGAACATCTTTAATTTGTATTCCGTGTATTGGTCCCATAACTCTTGAGCACGTAAGTCTACGGGTGTTATTTTCCATTTTTTTAATGGACTTGACTTAATGTCTCTGAATCGTTTTGCTTGTTCTTCTTTTGTTATTGAAAAATAGAACTTGATTAAATACGTGCCAGATTCCAAAATCATGCGTTCAAAGTCATTGACTTGGCCCATAAATACGTCGTATTCCTCTTGGGTGCAAAATCCATTGACCGGCTCTACAACAGCGCGGTTGTACCAACTTCTGTCAAACAATACCATTTCGCCAGGTTTTGGCAGCTTGTTTACATAACGTTGAAAATACCACTGACCCACTTCCTCTTCATCGGGTTTAGGTAGTGCAACGATTTTGAAATGGCGCGGGTTAATGTGCGCGGTAATCCGTCTTATCGCGCCACCTTTTCCTGCCGCGTCACGGCCTTCAAAAAGAATAACAACTTTCTTTTTTTCTTGTATGACCCAATTTTGTAAATCAACTAGGTTGGCTTGAAGAGACCTTAGCTCGATTTCGTAGGTCGCCATTCTAAGCGCTTTACCAACATCGGTTCGTTTATCAGCAAATAAATATTTAAGGCCTATCGGGCTATTTAAGATTTCAAGATCTTCCTCTTTTAAATCTATTGGTGTATTCTCTATCATTTATATATCTATTTGTTCCGCTTCTCTATAATATCTTTCAATCACGTTTGGATCAGGTATTGTTGTTGTCTTTGCTCTTGTTTTACCTGCATAATCAAACAATGATAAAACGTGACGCATGCTTTCTATCCTAGCCGTTTTCTTTTGATTTGTTTTGACAATAGTCCAAGGACTAAAAGTGGTATGGGTTTTAGAAAACATTTGCTCTTTGTAATGCGTGTATTTGTCCCACAGTTCTTGTCCCTTCATATCCACCGGACTGTATTTCCATACCTTGAGGGGGTTAAGCAGCCGAGATTCAAACCGTTTCTTTTGTTCCTGTTTGGATATCGAAAACCAAAACTTAATAAGCACAACGCCGTCTTCATACAACATGTGCTCAAATTCGTTGACCTGGGCTAAAAATTTCTTGTATTGTTTTCTATTGCAGAAACCCATTACTGGTTCAACAGCGGCTCTATTGTACCAACTGCGGTCAAAACATACAATTTCACCAGGGTTTGGTAACTCTTTGATATACCTTCTGAAATACCACTGGCCACTTTCCACTTCCGTCGGTTTTGAAAGCGCAACAATGCGCATGGAACGCGGATTAAGATGTTCTGTAAATCGTTTTATTGAACCGCCTTTGCCCGCGGCGTCTCTTCCTTCGAAGATGATTGCGATTCTTAACTTATGGCGAGAAACCCATTGCTGTAAATTGACCAATTCGGCTTGTAGCAGCTTGAGTTCCTGCTCGTAGCGAATGTTTCGGTTAATCTTTCTCAAATCAGCATTCTTTGCTACGGCCATATCCGTTAACTGCTTTCGTTTTTTAACGTTTTGCAGTTCTTCAAGTGTAAACATGTATTCGTCTATCATTTAAGCAGTAAAGTTACATTCTCTTGTTTTGATTGACTTGTTAATTAACCTGATATTAGTCAGACGGTCAAATGCAATTTAACGTGGTCAACGTAGATTGTGTTTGTGCCAGATAGAATGTCTAAAATTCATAAAATGAGCACCTTATGTTCGCGATGCGATGTTTTGTATATTCGTAAAGGTCCAAAACGTCAAAGTATGAAGAAGTGCAGTTTAATTGTACTGGTAACAGTACTCATTTCCTTTCAACAGAATCTATTTGCCCAAAACATTGGTATCAATGAAACGGGTGCTTTACCGGATAAATCAGCTATGCTGGATGTTAATTCAGTCAACGGGGGTATGTTAATACCAAGAATGACTAAAGTCCAGAAGCTTGGAATAGTTACTCCGGCAAATGGTTTAACGATTTATCAAACTGACGACACCATTGGTTTTTGGTATTACAACCAAACGGCATGGGAGCCTTTAATGCAAACGATTGTTGCCGGAAATGGACTAACCGGTGGAACAATTAAAGCCTATGGCACCATTGATCTTGCACAAACAACCGTGACTCCTGGAAGTTATGGATCTTCTGACAGCATGGCTATTCTAACGGTGAATGCTACGGGCCAACTGACTTATGCCGGCATGATTGAAATTGCGGATAAAGACAGCACAAACGAACTTCAAAAACTGACCTTTTCAAACGATACTTTTTTCTTAAGCCAAGACTCATTCTTTGTTTTTCCAACCTACGATAGAGATTCGACCAATGAAATACAACGACTTACTTTCTCGAATGACACGGTTTTTTTAAGCCAGGATTCATTTTTTGTATTCCCACCATACGACAAAGATTCGACCAACGAGTTACAGCATTTATCTTTTAGAAACGATACCCTTTTTCTGAGTCAGGACTCATTTATTGTCATGTCGGCGTTCGATCAAGATTGGCTTGGTAACAATACGGGGTCTATGTACAATGGCTCATTTGGTGACAAAATAGGCATTGGGACTACAACTCCTGAATTCACATTAAGTATTGAGCGAGGAGGTTCTGCCTGGGCAGATGGGGGAATTATGGCAAAAGGTCTCTATAATGTCGGAAGCCAGTTGACAACCACTGGTGCAGGAACGCGGATGTTCTGGTATCCACGGAAGGCAGCTTTTAGGGCAGGCTATACCTTGGACAATAGCTGGGACAACGACAGTATCGGAGGATACTCCACTGCGTTTGGATATAGTACGAAGGCAATTGGGAGTTATTCGGTGTCTTTAGGTTATCGAACTCAAGCATCAGGGGTGACGTCCTTTAGTTCAGGCTCATTTACCAATGCGCGTGGAAACTACAGTTCTGCTCATGGCTATTACAGTTCTGCAGATGGATTATATGCATACGCCAAAGGGAGTTACAGCTTGGCTGAAGGAGATTATTCTCAAGCCATCGGTCATTATGATACGGTTTCTGGTTATGTTTCAACAGCAATCGGTTCTTACAATGATTTGAGCGGTGATTATGCCTGTGTATTAGGGAGGTCAAATCAAGTAACTGGCGATTATGGTACAACGTTGGGGTATGACAACGAGAATAGTGCATTTGGAGGTTTCGCCTCTGGATATTCTAATGTGATAACAGGAAACTATTCCTTCGTTGGAGGAAATAGATCTGTGGTAAATGGTCTATATGCAGTGGCTATCGGTTTTTTAGATTCCGCCAAAGGAAACTATTCAACCAGCTTTGGTTACCGCAATATTTCCTCAGGGGTTTCATCTACAACCATCGGTAATTCCAACGTGGCTTCTGGTGCTTCGTCCTTTGCGTCTGGTTATCTAAACTTGGCAGAAGGGGATTATTCTACAGCCTTTGGACGAAACGGAGAAGCAATCGCTGATTATTCATTAACGGCAGGATTCAATAATACGTCAACGGGGTCCTATGGCATTGCACTAGGGTCGTACAACAAGACTGTTGGAACAAACTCAGTTGCAATTGGTTATGGAGATTCAACAACCGGAAATAGCTCAGTTGCTATAGGTTACTTGTTGAAGTCCACAAACTTAAGTTCCGTTGCGATTGGAAGGCAATCGGTATCTTCTGGAGACAGAGCAACAGCCATTGGACTCATTGATACTGCAGAAGGTTATGGGTCTTTGGCAATTGGTTCATACAGTAAAACAACTGGGACTTTTTCTACGGCTGTAGGTGCATACGCAAGAGCAACAGGATACGGGGCCTTGGCCAAAGGATGGTTAAGTTTAGCTTCAGGGAGTTATTCAATTGCTGAAGGATCTTCGTCTGTTGCCAGTGGTCAATATGCTGCTGCACGGGGTTTTAATGCTGGAGCGTCTGGTAATTACTCACAAGCTATGGGATCATATGCCAAAACAACAGGATTGCACGCAGTTGCAATTGGGTATGGCGATTCAGCGAAAAATACATATTCTGTGGCCATTGGATTTCGCTGTAAGTCTGCAGCTAATTCCTCTGTGGCCATTGGAAACAACTCCAAAACATTTGCAGCCAATTCAGTAGCTATGGGCTATACCGATACAGCTTCAGGTCAATTTGCTTCAGCTTTTGGCGCATTATCGACGGCTACATCTACGTATTCTATTTCGTTGGGAACTCATAGTGATGCAACGGGATATGCCTCAATTGCTCAAGGTTGGAACACAAAGGCGTCCGGATCATATTCGGCAACATTTGGATATGCAACCAGTACAAGCGGTGATTATGCAAATGCATTAGGATATTCCACCAACGTGTCTGGCGATTACGGAACAGGGCTTGGTTATCAGTCCATCGT
>CAJQIC010000006.1 GCA_905478335.1 uncultured Bacteroidia bacterium
AGCGTTCTGTGCGTTTACTTTTGTAGAACACGACATCAGGTTCATTTTGAACCATGGTGCAGCGGTACTTCAAAAACTCGTTATGTAATTCTGGGTGGTCGCCTTTACGGTTAGCATATCCGTCGAGAAAGTACCAAATCATTTGAGCCGCTAGCTTAGACGTGGTATTCCGATAATCAAATTCAGGGTTTAATTCATAAATCCCAAAGCTTCTCATCTTTTCTGAAATACCCGCATACCAACACAATTGACATGCTTCTTCACTTGAAAGCCCACTGGGGTTGTTGTCGTGGTTGCCCGGAGCATCACTTTGTTTCACCGCGCCAATATCAAAGATTGACATATCGGTATCTCTCAATACAGGTTCAATATCAGAAAGGTTTGATCTTAAAATACCTAAGCGAATTGGGTTGAAAAATAGTTTACGCAATGTACTTACCGATTTTTCTGGGACGTAGTGGCTTTGGTAAGCTATGCAATTTATATTGAAGAGAAAGTTAGGTTCATGCAAGCAAATCTTATTCAAGAACGCATGTTTGGATAAATCGATGCGGGGTGAAACGATAGTCGCATCTAAGTTTTTTAAAATCTTTTGATACGCTGCAAACTGAGCATATCCAAGCTCCTTTGAACCACCTAGAATAACCGGGACAACACTGTTAGCAAGTAAAGTCTTCACAACTTCTTGCAAAGCAAACTGTGTGTCGTTGAACGTTTTCCCTGCTTCTATGTTGCCAAGGTCAATGATTTTGACTTTTGTTGATGCAGATGTAAGCCCGTATAGCTCCTTTCGTATTTGGTTGGGAGCAAGAGTTGTTTCCTTGTTTGATGTATTTCTACCTTCAAGAACACCTATGACAGCGATGTCAGCGTCTTCCCAAGAAGGTATTTCAGTCGTATGCTTGACAATTACTTCGCCCAGTGAACTTGGGTCAAGTTGTTCATCAAAAAATGAAGGGAGTGGGCTTAAAAAATCTTCCAAAAGCGTTACTTGTAACTGGTTATTGACAAAAATAAAGTTTCTTTGAGCATCAATATGTTTTATGGTGTTTGTAACTGGAGGTACGGGTTTGGTTGGGAGTCATATTATCTGTCAATTACTCAAAAATGGCCAAAAAGTAAGGGCTCTTTGCCGTGTTTCTTCAGATAAAACATGGTTTCATAAAACGGCTAAATGGTTTCTTGGGGATGACTATAACGCCAAGATGAAAGATTTAGAATGGTATTCAGGCGATGTGACGGATATTGTTGGAATAGTAGACGGTATTAAAGGCTGTACTCAGGTGTATCATGCTGCTGCGGTTGTTTCATTTAGCAAAAAAGACCAACGTGTTTTAAAAGAAATCAATGTGGTGGGAACATCAAACGTGGTTAATGCGTGTCTTTCTAATAAGTCAGATATCGAATTGTGTTTTATTAGTTCGACAGCATCCATAGGCGGAGTGGAGAAAATAATGTTGGACGAGTCTGTTGAATATGCAATGGATCAAGTTAACAGCTACTACAGTGTAACTAAATATTTGGCAGAACTTGAGGTAATTCGAGGTAGAGAGGAAGGTTTGAACGCTTGCATTGTTAACCCAAGTATCGTGTTGGGGTATGGAAACTGGAATCAAGGATCCGCTAAAATTCTTAAAAATGGTAAAGATGGATTCCCTTTTTATACCGATGGGAGTAATGCTTTTGTGGATGCGCGTGATGTGGCCAAGGCTGCCACTATATTAATGGAACACAAATGTTTTCAAGGGCGTTTTCTTTGTGCCGCATGGAATAAAAAATTTGTTGATGTTTTTACTGCACTTTCTGCTGAGTTTGGGTCAAAACCACCGCGCATTCGTGTGGCGAAATGGATGACAGAAGTGGCTTGGCGCGTTGCGACGGTGGCTAGGTTTTTTACTGGAACTGGGATAATCACAAAAGAAAGCGCCTCAGCTGGATTAAAGAATAGACGCTATTCCTCAGAAAGGTTATTAAAAACAATTCCCTTTACATTCAGAGATTTTGACGACGCATTGAAAGAAATATGCGCTGCGTATAATCAGGAATAAAAAAAAAGGTCGTTTCACACGTGAAACGACCTTTTTATATTGTTTATCAGGTTTTATTCTTCTGCAGAAGCTTCAGCACCTTCTTCAGCACCTTCTTCTTCCTCTTCTTCTCCAGCAGCAGCAGATTGAGCAGCTCTAGTTACAACAACTGAAACAACACTGTTTTCAGGTGTGTCGCGCAATTCTACGTTAGGTACACTTAAGTCACGAACTCTTACGGACTTACCAATTTCGATTGAATCAATGCTCACTTCGATATCGTCTGGCATATCTTGAATTAGGCCAGTTACTGCAAGTTTTCTAATTTTTATCTGCAATTTACCACCAGCTCTAACACCAGGAGAGTTTCCTTCGATGCGAATTGGTAGTTTTAAATCTACAGGCTTCGTTAAATCCAACGCATAGAAATCGGCGTGAATAATAGCCTCAGAAGTTGGATGAAATTGAATGTCTTGTAATTTAGCAATAACCTGATTTCCACTGACGTCTAAACGTACCAAATAGGTATTAGGTGTGTACACAAGGTTTTTGAAATCTGACTCATAAACAGCAAAGTGTACGTTTTCTTCTTGTCCGTACAACACGCAAGGTACTTGACCTTTAGCGCGGATTGCTTTAGTTGCAGATTTTCCAAGCGATTCTCTCAAGTCGCCTTTAATAGCAATTGTTTTCATTTTTATTGAATGTTCTTATTTTAATCCTAATTTAGATTGGTATGCGTTGTCAATGTTGAACAACGAGCTAATGGATCCATATTCACAAACGTTGCGAATGGCATTAGCAAACAGTCTATCAACAGATAGTGTCTTTATTTTTGAAGTTTCTTTTGTCAATGGGATGGTGTCCGATACAACCAACTCATTTAATGCAGAGTTTTCAATTGTTTCGTATGCCTTTCCAGACAATACTGGGTGCGTACACACAGCTCTTACAGATTGAGCACCTTGATCCATCAACAGTTGGGCAGCCTTTGCCAAAGTATTTGCGGTATCGCAGATGTCATCAATTAATACAACATTTTTTCCCTTAACATCTCCAATGACTACCATAGAGGCTACTTCATTGGCTCTTTTACGTTCTTTGTCGCAAATAACCATGTCGCAACTCAGCACTTTAGCGAATTCACGCACGCGCTTTGTCGCACCAACATCCGGCGCAGCAAGTATTATATTGTCTAAGTCAAGACTTTTGATGTAAGGTATGAATATTACTAAAGAGTCTAGATGGTCCACTGGAATATCGAAGAAACCTTGAATTTGCGGTGCGTGTAAATCCATCGTCATGACGCGATCAGCACCAGCGGCATGCAATATGTTTGCTACCATTTTCGCTCCTATAGGTACTCTGGGCTTGTCTTTTCTGTCCTGTCTGGCTAATCCAAAGTATGGGATAACAGCAGTAACCATGTGCGCACTGGCGCGTTTTGCCGCGTCAATGAACAACAGAAGCTCTAGTAAGTTGTCGGCCGGTGGATTTGTAGATTGGATAAAAAAGACGTCACAACCTCGTACAGATTCGTCAATACTTGGTTGGAATTCTCCATCACTATAACTAGGAACAGATACGTCGCCAAGAGGTAAACCGTATGAGTATGCGATTTTCTCGGCAACGGAGCGGCTGCTTGAGCCACTAAAGATTTTTACTTTGTTTATTAAAGAAGGCATAATGTCGTTTCACTTTCACCAGCCAAAAGTACAACTGGTTATCATAAACGTGTCAGTTTAACTGACTTTTTGTTGCCCGAGAAGGATTCGAACCTCCACAAGCTGTACCAAAAACAGCGGTCCTGCCATTAGACGATCGGGCAAATAAGGGTGCAAATTTAGTAATACTAAATGTAAAGCGTAAACTTTTTTAAAGAATTTTTAATTAGCTACTTCGCTAATAAACTGGATGCGAAATAGCTGCATTTCGTCATGAGTGAAATCACCGTCAAACTCATTTACCGCTGCATCTAAATCATTGTCTTCAGTAGACCTGAAGTAGTCGAAAATTTCTTCCTTAACGTCATCGTCAATGAGCTCTTCTATGTAATAGGTGAAATCCAACTTGGTGCCTGAATAGACAATGCGCTCCATTTCATCTAATAATTCTTGAACGTTAAACGCGAGTGACCTTGCAATGTCGTCGATGCTCAATTTTTTATCAATGTTCTGAATGATGGCAATCTTTTTCCCAGACTTGTTGGCTACAGTTTTTAGTACCAAGTCTTCTGGTCGATCAATATTGTTCTCTTCAACGTATGCGCCTATCAGTTCTATAAACGGTTTACCAAACTTTAGGGCTTTATTTTTTCCAACACCTGAGATGTTTTCCATCTCTTCCATGGTGATTGGGTATTTGGTAGCCATGTCTTCCAAAGACGATTCCTGAAAAATCACATACGGAGGAAGATTTTTTTGTTTAGCAACTTCCCTTTGTAACGTTTTAAGCTTTTGGTACAGTTCTTCGTCGTGTAGCGTCTCGAGTTGAACATTCTCGAAATCAGAATCGTTTACACTTTCGAACTCGGTGTCAACCGGCATTAAAACCTTTCTCGGGTTTTTTAAGAATTCATCGGTCTTATCTAGTATGCTGATCAGGCCATATTTTTCAATATTTTTCTCTAGTAGGTTATTTAGAAGTGCAAGACGTACTGTGCTTTTCCAAAACATTTCGCCCTGTGCTTTTCCAACACCAAATTGTGGGAGGACATTGTGTTTGTGCGCCTTGACATCGTTAGAGGCTTTACCAACTAGAATATTTACGATGTGCTTCATGTCGACACGACCATCGGTCGCCTTCACTACTTCCAACATTTGAACAAACTGCTCACTTACGTCGATCATTGTTTTGGGGTGACGACAATTGTCACACATTTTGTTACAGTTGTCTGCGTCAAAATTTTCGCCGAAGTAGTGCAACAGGAACTTACGTCTGCATTGTGCACTTTCAGCAAACGAAGCCATTTCTAATATGAGTTGGGTCCCAATTTCTCTTTCAGCAACCGGTTTGTCTTTTAAAAACTTCTCTAGCTTTTCGTTATCGTTTGGGTTGTAAAATAAAACACAATCGCCTGCTTTTCCGTCTCTACCTGATCTACCCGTTTCTTGATAATAACCTTCCAAGCTTTTGGGTACATCGTAATGAATGACAAAACGCACATCAGGTTTGTCAATCCCCATACCAAACGCAATGGTCGCAACAATAACATCAGCTTCCTCCATAAGGAATTTGTCCTGATGACTTGACCTTGTTTTGGCATCTAATCCAGCATGATAGGGAAGTGCCTTAACGCCATTAGCTACCAAAATCTCAGCGACTTCTTCAACCTTCTTACGACTTAAGCAATAAATGATGCCTGATTTGCCTTGTCTTTTATTGATGAAGGAAAGAATGTCTTTTAACGTCTGACCTTTTTTGCCTTTTGCTTTTACCTCGTAGTATAAATTGTCGCGATTAAATGATGATTTGAAAACCTCTGCATCCACCATATTAAGGTTTTTCTGGATGTCGAATTGAACCTTAGGTGTTGCTGTTGCTGTTAACGCAACCATTGGTACATCATCTATCGCTTTTATAATTTCTTTGATTCTTCTGTATTCTGGTCTAAAATCATGACCCCATTCACTAATACAGTGCGCTTCATCTACTGCAACAAAAGAGACTTTAACAGAGCGCAAGAAATCAACTGTTTCTTCTTTTTTCAAGGTTTCCGGAGCCACATACAGCATCTTCGTTTTTCCACTCATCACGTCTGATTTTACAATCGTCGCCTGAGTTTTGGTCAAAGAAGAATTAAGGAAGTGTGCAATGGCGTCACTTTCTCCAAAACCTCGAATCGAATCAACCTGATTCTTCATTAAGGCAATTAATGGAGAAATGATAATTGCTGTTCCTTCTTGCATCAATGCAGGAAGTTGATAGCAAAGAGACTTGCCAGCACCTGTTGGCATGATTACAAAACTGTCTTTTCCTTCAAGAATGGCTTGGATTACCGCTTCCTGATTCCCCTTAAATGAATCGAACCCAAAAAAGTCTTTTAAACTTTTCTTAATATCTACCGTCTGCTGTGTCATCTACTCCCGCTCTCCTATGTTTTACCTTGTAGGTTTCTTTGTAGCACTAAATTAGTAAAACTTTCAGTTTCACAGCAAAAAAAATTTAATTTGCATCAAATAGATAAGCTTTTGCAAAATAAAGAGGAAGTACTGGGTTGGGCTAAGGAGACGATTGCAATGGAGGCAACTGCTGTTAAGCGTTTAGAGGATCAGCTTAATGACGATTTTGTTCATTTGGTTAATGCGATATTGGAAGCCAAAGGACGTGTTGTTGTTACAGGAATTGGTAAAAGTGCAGCAATCGGCACCAAAATAGTGGCCACATTGAATAGCACGGGTACTCCTGCAGTTTTTATGCACGCGGCTGACGCCGTTCATGGAGACCTTGGGATGATTCAAAAAGACGACATTGTAATCTGCATATCAAAAAGTGGAAATACTCCAGAGATTAAAGCACTTGTGCCATTAATCAAACAGGCTGGGAACTTATTGGCAGCTATGGTTGGAGACTTAGACTCCTTTCTCGGCAAAGGCGCAAAGTATAAATTAAACGTATCAACGGAAAAAGAAGCTTGCCCGAACAATTTGGCTCCAACAACTAGTACAACTGCACAATTGGCTATGGGCGATGCCTTAGCGGTTTGCCTGCTTAAAGCACGCGGTTTTACATCTTCAGATTTTGCGAGATATCATCCAGGCGGGGCTTTAGGTAAGAGGTTGTATACAACTTTGGGCGACCTCGCTTCTTTGAATAACAAACCAGTTGTTTCACCAGAAGCCACTATTCGCCAGGTAATTATGGAGTTGACGAAGAAAAGATTAGGGGCTGTTGCCGTTTTAAACGACGCAAAAGTAATAGGTGTGATAACCGATGGCGATATTCGCAGAATGTTAGAGCGTGAGGATGGGATAAACGACCTTGTGGCTCAAGACATTATGGGTGGAAGCCCAATCAGCATGCAAGCCAATGATTTAGCGGCTGAAGCTACGGCCATAATGAGGCAGGAGAAAATAAGTCAAGTGATTGTGCTTGATGGACAGTCGTATATTGGCATGGTACATATACATGATTTAAACAGAGAAGGCATTTTATAATGAATAAGTATGCAGTGATAATGGCAGGAGGGGTTGGTACTCGTTTCTGGCCAGTAAGTAGGGTTACAAAACCCAAGCAATTTTTAGACATTCTTGGACTTGGGGAGTCACTTCTTCAAATGACTTACAAGCGATTTTCCAACATAATGCCTGAGTCACATATATATATTGTGACTAATGAGGCTTACAGAGATTTAATTAAGGAGCAACTACCCAATATAGACGATAACCAAATATTGGGTGAACCGGTTGCAAAGAACACAGCGCCTTGTATTGCTTATGCGTGTTATAAAATTGAATCCAAAGATCCTAATTCGGTAGTTGTTGTAGCACCTTCTGATCATTTAATCATCGATACAGAGGCCTTCAATACACAAGTGCAGTCGGCTATGCAGTTTGCTGAATCTAATGATGCGTTGGTGACCTTAGGTATTAAACCGACTAGGCCAGACACCGGTTATGGCTATATCCAGTTTCAGGAAGCTGATGTTGAACCAGGTATACACCAAGTCAAGACATTTCTTGAAAAGCCAGATATAGAATTGGCAAAGCAGTTTGTTGAAAGCGGTGACTTTTTGTGGAATGCTGGAATCTTTATTTGGTCGGTTGGCGCGATTACTAGAGCCTTTGATCAGCATTTGCCTGACATGGCTGAATTGTTTTCGTCAAATACGTCAGCCTATTATTCAGAAAAAGAAACAGATTTAATTGATCAAGTATATCCGGCCTGCCAAAACATATCTATCGATTACGGGATAATTGAAAAATCTGAAAACGTTTATGTTTTACCGTCGGCCTTTGGTTGGTCTGATTTAGGAACGTGGAAATCGCTCTATGACGTTGCGGATAAAAATGAAGAACAAAATGTAATAATAGGCGAAAATGTAGAGTTGTCTTCTTCAGAAGGAAACTTGGTTGTTTCGTCAAAAGACAAATTAGTGGTTTTAGAAGGGGTTCAAGATTTGTTTGTATTGGACACCGAAGACGCATTACTTATTTGCAATAAAGAAAATGAGCAAGAAGTAAAGCGAATCGTTAACGACGTTAAAAGCGGCCATAACGGAAAATTCATTTGACACAAAGGTTTTTATTTGGTTTATTAGGTCTTGCGTTTGCGGTTTTTAGTACATCGTTTACTAAGACTACCGCTACCTCTTTGCCAATTTATTTTCCGGAATACAAGTCTGTTGATTACAAGAAAAACGTACTCTATCAGTCAGAAAGCCTGAAAAAATTCTATGAAGCACTAGACAATTATGTGCACGAAAAACAGCAAAAAGTTGTCATTACGCATATTGGCGACAGCCATATTCAAGCGGATTTCCTAACCCATACTGCACGAAAGCTGTTTCAAAAAACATTTGGAAATGGCGGCAGAGGTTTCGTGTTTCCGTTTAGGGTAATTCGAAGTAACAGCCCACTGAACGTAGGTATTCGTTACGATGGACAATGGACTGGCTGCAGAAGTATCTCGTATCGCGATCAATGTAATTTCGGTATTTGTGGGGCAACAGCAACAACCTTTGACAGTACGGCTTATTTACGTCTTAATCCCAACTTGGATGGAGATATGAATTACGAATTCGATAAGCTGAAGCTTTTTAGTTATCACACCCCATTGAGTTTTGATGTCAACCTGCTCGATTCTGATAGCTTAACTATGGATTTTGATTATCAACCGATAAACAGTTCAGTTTCCGAAATATTTTTTAACGATGTTCAAGACAGCCTTTGGCTGGCGTTTGAAAAATTTGAAGAGCAAGGTTACTTTCAACTATTTGGGATGAGTTTTGAGAACTCAAACCCTGGCGTGGTTTACAATGCCATAGGTTTAAACGGAGCATATGCAAAGTCTTATTTGCGGAATAACTTCTTTGATGAGCAACTGCAAGTGTTGGAGTCAGATTTAGTCATTGTTTCCTTAGGGACAAACGACGCGTATATGTCTGAAAGGCTATTCTGCAAAGGGTGCTTTAAAGAGTCGTATGAAGCATTAATCAAGAAGGTGAAACAAAGCAACCCCAATGCTGCATTGTTGTTTGTTACGCCAGGTGATTTTTATATTAAGCGACGGTACCACAATTCTAATATTGATTTGGTAATAGAGGCGATTTATGAATTGGCGAAGTCTTATGATGCATCCGTTTGGGATTTCAACAAAATCATGGGCGGTAATTACGCCATAAAGAAGTGGCAGTCTGATGGATTGGCACGCGGTGATTTGATTCATTACTCCGAAGAAGGGTATGTTTTGCAAGGTAAAATGCTATATCAAGGCATTATGGATGGGTATGAAAAACGTTTCGATTAAGGTTAATGTTAACGCTAAAGGAAATATTTTTTTATGCTGAAGACTCGCCACTGATCTTCAGTCAATACCTTTTTTTATTCATCTTTAGTATTGGTTTCATCCTCTATGGATTGTTCTATAAAAAACCACAGATACGAAACGTTTATCTCTTGTTGTTCAGTCTGTTCTTTTACTACAAATCAGGGGGTTTGTATTTTGGGCTGTTGCTGGTTTCGACAGTTGTCGATTATTGGTGCGGTAATACCATTCACAAATCCAACGACGACATAAAACGAAGGGTTTTCTTAGTCATAAGCCTTTTTGTAAACTTAGGGCTACTAGCCTTTTTTAAATATTCAAGCTACTTCGTTTCCTTGATTAACGACTTTGCAGGAACACAATTGGAAACCTACAACTTCATGGCCGCCATATCGAACTTTGGTTTTGGTACAGAGTTTAATGTTTCGGCAATCATATTACCTGTAGGAATATCATTTTACACGTTCCAAACGCTTAGCTACACCATAGATATATACCGGCGGCAAATAGAACCCGCCAAGAATTTAGTTGACTTCGGTTTCTTTGTTACCTTTTTTCCTCAGCTTGTTGCAGGTCCAATTGTACGAGCGGCGGATTTTATACCTCAAATTTATAAGAAGTATAGCCTAACAAGAGAGCAGTTTGGTATGGCCATCTACTTGATCATGACAGGCCTTTTCAAAAAGGTCGTCATATCCGATTACATCTCGGTCAATTTTGTAGATCGCGTATTTGATGATCCAAACTTGTACACGGGTTTCAGTAATTTGATGGCCGTGTATGGCTATAGTATTCAGATTTACTGTGATTTTTCAGGATATTCAGATATGGCCATTGGCTTGGCCGCTTTACTCGGTTTTCAACTGCCATTGAACTTTAATTCGCCTTACAAAGCGACGTCAATCACGGATTTTTGGCGTAGGTGGCATATCTCTTTGTCGACTTGGTTGAGAGATTACTTGTATATCAGTGTTGGCGGCAATAGGAAGGGAAAAATAAGAACATATATCAACCTTATGATAACGATGCTCCTAGGTGGTTTATGGCACGGTGCAGCCACAAAATTTATCATTTGGGGTGGACTTCATGGTGCGGCATTGGCTATCCATAAACTATGGATGCGCTATATGCCTGAGGTGAGCAAAAAAACATCGCAGCTATCGACCTTTATAACGGGCTTGATTACGTTTCACTTTGTTGCGTTTTGTTGGATATATTTCAGAGCAGACAATGTCCAGAAAGTGAAGTTGATGCTGAAAAGAATCGGGTTGCATTTTAACTGGTCTGGAATAGGTCAAAGGCTTGTGGAGTTTAGAACACCATTGCTACTCATTGCATTGGGTTTTTTAATACATTTCTTGCCTGTTAACCTGAAGAATAGGACCAAAGAGTTCTTTATTACAGTGCCCGATGTGGCAAAAGTCATTGTTTGTGCCGTGATCATATTTGTATGTTATCAAGCAAAAACCGCCGACGTACAGCCGTTTATTTATTTCCAGTTTTAACCGCTGTTTATAGAATTATTTTTTAAGCCGTAATATTTTCTAATACTTTGCCCAAAATTCGAAGTATGAAACAAATTATCGTAGCCCTGATCTTAATGTGCAGCCTATTTAGTCTGCAACTATTTGCACAGGACACCCTTAAGAACAAGAAAGACGGGAAATACTATTTTAAAGTTGTTAAAGATATTGAAGCCACTGAGGTCCAAAGCCAAGACCGAACCGGAACATGCTGGAGCTTTAGTGCACTATCATTTATTGAGAGTGAAGTAATACGTGTAGGTAACGGGAAACACAAGTTATCTGAAATGTATATAGTTCGAATGGCTTACTACGATAAAGCAATTAAGTATGTACGTATGCAGGGGAAAGTCAATTTCTCACAAGGTGGTGCGTTTCACGACATTCCATACGTGATTAAAAAGTATGGCATTGTACCTGAAACGGAATACAAAGGTTTGAACTACGGCTCGGAGACACATAACCACAGTGAAATGGAAGCTGTGCTTAAGGGGATGTGTGATGCGATAATACGCCAGCGAGGGCTTACAACGTCATGGAAAGCGGCAATAAGTGGGGTGTTGGATGCCTATTTAGGCAAGTTGCCCGAAACATTTACTTACGACGAGGCGTCATATACAGCAGAGTCTTTCAGAGATCATTTAGGGCTCAATATGGACGACTATGTAACGTTGACTTCATATAAACACCAGCCGTTTTATCAGCCCTTTGTTTTAGAGGTGGCGGATAATTGGATAGGTGGTTCGGTGTATAATTTACCATTGAATGAATTTACCTCTGAAATGGAAAACGCAGTGATGTCTGGTTATTCCATTGCATGGGCTAGTGATGTCAGCGAAAAAGGTTTTTCTTTTAAAAATGGTTTGGCCATTGTGCCAGAGGATGATAAAGCTTTAAGCATGACTGGTAAGGACAACAAACATTTTAGTGATGCTGGTGCGAAACGAACAGGTACTCAATTTGACAGTCCAGGTAAAGAAAAAACAATCACACAGGAAATGAGACAAACCGCATTCGATAACTATAGCACAACTGATGATCATGGAATGCATATTACTGGTTTGGTTACCGACCAGCTAGGTTCAAAGTATTACATCGTGAAGAACTCGTGGGGCACAAAGAATGATTGTGATGGGTATATGTACGCCTCTGTTCCTTACGTTCAATACAAAACAATGGACATAATGGTGCATAAGGATGCGTTAAGCAAAAGCACAAAAAAGAAACTGGGTCTAAAATAATTATCCTACCGTGTCTGGGATATGCGCGCTGCTGTCGGTAGACGTTTTTATATGAATATCCCTTTGAGGGAATGGAATTCTAATAGAATTCTTCGTAAACTCAGCGTTAATCATAAACCTAAGGTCGCTTTGGACGTCTTCAATTCTAAATCTGTTTTTAGACCAGAAGAGTAATTCGAAGTTTAACGAGGATTCTCCAAATGCAATAAATCGGCATATGGGTTTTGGGCTTCTTACTACTTCGTTGTGACGAGAGGCGCAGTCTAGAAGAACGTCTCGCACTTTTTGTACATCAGATCCATAGGCCACGCCTACGTCGACAGTGAACCTTGTAATGCTGCTGTCTGTAGTCCAGTTTATTACAGAATTGCTGATAATTTTACCGTTGGGTATGACCAAAGAAATACCATCTCGTTTTTTGACCTTCGATATTCTAATGCCAATTTCTTGCACGCGGCAAACCATGCCATCTACTTCAATGATATCTCCAACACGAATGGTGCCTTCAAATAACAGAAAGAAACCGGATACAAGGTCGTTGAAGAGGTGTTGCAAGCCTAAGGCAAGCGCAACTAAAACCGCAGAAGAGCCAATGATGAGGATACTCAAGTCGACCTTAAAAGTTTTTAGTATCGACACTAGTGCCACGACAACGATGACATATTTGGCAAGTTGGTAATACGCAAACTGTTGGCCAATGGTCAGTTTGTTGGCCTTTTGTCCAGCTTGTAGGAGCTTTCTAACCCATCTTAGTATTAGGTAGGTAGAAACGACAATGAATAGGGCGATAAATACGTCGTAGACGTGTATGGTTTTGTCGCCAAAGGTTACAATTGACTTTTTTAATAATTCGCCAACTTTATCTGTTGTTTCGCTCCACTTGCTCATTGGTTGTGCATGTTAACTCACGAACACTAAATTCGTGTTAAGGGCAAAAATAAAGATTAGGGATATGAATCTTTGTTAAACCACGATGTATTTGTGACATAGGCTGAACTTGCTGTATAATCTGGTGGGGATTCACCAGTTTAATGACCCTCAGAATATTTCCCAAAAAAAATGTTTTAAAGTGAGTAAAACCGACGCAATTAATCTTATTTTTGCAGTCCTTTTTTAGATAGGGAATTTTACAGAAGCATAAGCGATGAAGAGAACATTTCAACCTTCGAACAGAAAGAGAAAAAATAAGCACGGTTTTAGAGAGCGTATGAGCACTAAAAACGGGCGCAAGGTTTTATCTGCACGTCGTGCAAAAGGACGTAAGAAACTATCTGTTTCTGACGAGCCTGGTCACAAGCGATAGAAATGACGGCCTTATCGGCACGTCTACCTGAAAAAGTACGCCTCAAAAATCTGGGGTTTATTCAATATTTATTTTCCGAAGCAAACGAGAAAGTGGGCAAGTACCCACTTCTTTTGTTTTACGGGTTTAACGCCAGCGCTGAAGAACGAGGAGTGAAGGTGATGTTTTCTGTATCTAAGAAAAAGTACCCAAGGGCTGTAGACCGAAATCGCATTAAACGACTAATGCGCGAAGCATATAGGGTCAAAGGTTTTGAAAATCTTGTTGCAGACAAGACCGAACAATTACTCTTGGCATTTGTCTATACAGGTAAAACCATTACTCCTTTGATGGATATTAAAAAATCAATCGATTCAATTTATGATGTGCTTACTGAAAGGGTTTCGTAGTTTAATCAGTTTGCTGTTTATCGTATTGATAAGAGGGTATCAATATTTGATATCTCCTTATTTGCCAAGTTCATGTCGATTTACTCCAACGTGTTCGCAATATGGAATTGAGGCTATTTCAAAACATGGACCGGTAAAAGGTCTTTGGTTAACTACAAAAAGAATTTTAAGATGTCATCCGTGGGGAGGTCATGGTCACGATCCAGTCCCATAGATATTGTCAATATTTTACATGTTTTGTATGCTAAATAACTATTATAGGTGTTGGCATTAAAAAATATTTCACATATAGGCGTTGACTATATCGTAATGCGTAACAATTTCCTGTATCTTGGAGAATCGCCAGGGGGACTTAAATATTCGTGTATTTTGCGCTTATGAGCCTAAATTGTTGAAAATGAGCAATTAAAGAATTTGGCGCTTTGTGAAAATTTGAATCAATTGGGCTGTACACCTGAAAATTGACGGATTTAGGCGTTTAATGAAAAGATTCTCTGTTTTCGTTCGTTAATATTGTTGACTAGAAGTAAGACAAACATAAAATGAGTAAAAAGAAGCTATTGATTTTTGGAATCGGTATTTCCATTTTAATATCTGGATATACGCAAGTAGACGACTACTTTGAAGTCTCCAAAAACCTTGACATTTTTAGCACTGTATATAAAGAGGTAAACCTCAGTTATGTCGACGATGTGAAGCCAGGTCACCTGATGAGAGAGGCGGTTGACGCTATGCTAAAATCACTTGATCCGTATACCAATTTTTATAGTGAAGCGCAGGCTGAAGACTATAGATTTCAGGTAACGGGTTCTTATGGAGGCATTGGTGCCATCGTGAAAAAACATGGAGACGACCTTGTTATTGACAGGCCATACCAGGATTATCCAGCTCAAAAAAGCGGACTTCGCGCAGGAGACGTTTTGATTAAAGTGGATGGAAAATCTGTGAAAGGTAAAACCAGTAGTCAGCTGTCTGATGTGTTAAAAGGTACAGCAGGAACAACGGTTGTTTTAACCATTACCCGTCCTGAAAAAGGAGAGATGGAAGTAACACTGAAACGGGCTCAAGTTAAGGTTAAAAATGTGCCTTACTACGGTATGATTAATAAAGAAGTTGGTTACTTAAAGCTAACCGGTTTTACGCCAGACGCTGGTTTGGAGGTTCATACTGCAGTAAAGAAATTAAAAGAACAAGGGGCGTTAAGTATCGTATTTGACCTACGTGGTAATGGGGGAGGATTGCTTCATGAAGCAGTAAATATCGTAAACGTTTTTGTTAAAAAAGGCCAGCTGGTAGTAAGTACAAAAGGTAAAGAAAAGGAAAAAAATCGAGTATATAAAACCCTTAATGCGTCACTAGATGAAGACATTCCTTTGGTCGTTTTGGTTGATGGTGGTTCGGCTTCCGCATCAGAAATTGTAAGCGGAACAATACAGGATTTAGACCGAGGCGTTGTGGTAGGCACACAGAGTTATGGTAAGGGATTGGTTCAATCCACGCGACTCTTGAGCTTTAATACTCAAATGAAAATCACTACAGCAAAGTACTACATTCCATCAGGTAGATGTATCCAAAGACTTGATTATTCTCATAAGAAAGATGGAAATGCAATCTCGATTGCAGACTCGTTAAAACAAACCTTTTATACAAACAACAAACGTAAAGTAACCGACGGTGAAGGCGTAAACCCAGATGTGAAAGTGGGCTTGCCTAAGTTGACGAAAATTGCAAAAAGTTTGGTCACTAAATACTTGATATTTGATTACGCAACGCACTATCGCAATGCGCATGACACCATTGTTCCACCGAAAGCGTTTCATTTAACTGATGCCGATTATGCAGAGTTTAAAGCGTTTATAAAGGGTAAGGACTATGGGTATGTGACAGATACAGAAAATGCATTAAAGGACTTAGAGAAGAAGGCTGATGACGAACATTACATTGAAGCCATTCAGTCTAATATTGACGCACTTCGTGAGGTGTTTAATCTTAATAAAAATGCGGATTTGGACAAGCACAAAACTGAGATAATGGAGCTGTTAGAAACGGAAATAGCATCACGTTATTATTATGATAGGGCTTTTGTTGAGACAACGTTTGACGATGACTCGGACGTGCAAGAAGCCATCAAAATATTAAACGACAAGGATCGATATAACTCAATCCTGTCAGGTAAGTAAGCCTTAGATTTGGAAATAACGGAACTAATTTTCGCCTTACTTTTTGGGATATTGGGCGGCCTGCTGTCTGGCCTATTGGGTGTAGGGGGAGGAATTATCTTCATCCCAGTTTTTGAATGGATATTTCGGCAAAAAGGTGTAGAAGGAGAGGAGCTTGTGCGTCTGATGCTCGCTAATTCATTTCTAGCTATTTTATTTTCCGGCATAACCAGCAGCCTAAAGCACAAGAAACTAGGGACTTTCTATCCAAAAGAAATCATAACCATTGCTATCCCGGCAATGATTGTTGGGTCTACCATGTCATACATAATCACCACAATGAGCTGGTATGCAGATGTGTATTTTCAAATGGTTTTTGTTGTCGTTATAAGTGTTACGCTTTGGCGCTTGATTGTGACAAGAAAGAAAGTTGTTCAGCAAGAATTGGATTATAAAGTCAAACCATACATCGGAATTGGCATAGCTACTGGCCTAATTTCAGCTTTCTCTGGTTTAGGCGGTGGTGTGGCTATGATTCCTTTGTTGACACTCTTATTAAAGCAAGACATGAAAAAGGCGGCGGGCATTAGTATTGGCGTTATTCCAGTTATGATTTTACCTATGCTGGTGGTGTACGCTTTTCAGGCGCCTGAACACCAATTTTTAGGGGCAATTGGCTACCTCCAATTTCTCATTGTATTGCCCGTAGTGATAGGTATTTTTATTGGGTCGCCGCGTGGTGTTTCTATAGCCAAAAGGATTAAAAGCACACACTTGAAACTTATATTTGCCATCCTGTTAATAATAATTGGCGTTAAGTATTCGTACCAATTGATTAACTCGTTTGTTTAAAGAATAATATGAAAATTTACAGATACACATGCGTCATGTTAACGCTCCTGTTTGCGCTAGTTTCATCCTATAGTTATGGGCAGAAATTAGATTGTAAGCAAAAGAAGACACTTAAAAACCTTAAAAGAGACATTGCATACTTGGCCTCTGATGAGTTAATGGGTCGTGCAACAGGTACTGATGGAGAGAAAAAAAGTGCAGAGTTTATAGCAAAATCATTTCAGTCGAATGGGCTAACACCTAAGGGAGAGCAAGGGTATTTTCAAAAGTTTAGTATAACCACGCTTCGTATTGCAGATAAGAAAACAATATTCAATCTGAATGGAAAGGATTTGACGTTGTATGGTGAGTTTTATCCCTTATCCTACTCCAGCAATACTGGGTCTGTAGGTTCTGCGGTTGCAGATGCGGGGTACGGCATCGTCAATAAGATCCGTGACGATTACAAAGGTGTTGATGCCAAAGACAAAGTAGTATTTATAAACCTGGGTAGTCCGGATGGTATTCACCCACATAGCAAGTTTTTAGCTTGGCATGGAATCTCTATACGGGTAGATGAAGCAATAAAGCACGGGGCAAAAGGAGTGGTTTTTTATCGCAGTTCAGAAACGGTAGAACGCCCATCAGGCGAATTAAGCTTAACAATGAAGCCTTCTCCGATACCAGTTGTTTACCTTGATCATGTAAGGGAAAACGCTAGTAATCTGGCCTTTGCATCTATCACTATGCAAATTATGGTTGATCAGGACATGGGGTACAACGTAATTGGGTATAAAGACAATGGAGCTAAAACGACAGTCGTTATAGGAGCGCATCACGATCACCTTGGCCAAGGACAACATGGCAACTCTCTTGCAGAGAATCCAAACGAAATTCACAACGGTGCTGACGACAATGCCAGTGGCACTGCAGCTTTGTCGGCATTAGCAAAGCGGTTAAAGAAAGCCAAGAAATGGAATAAGCAAAACAATTACTTGTTTATCGCATTCTCTGGCGAAGAGATGGGGCTACTGGGTTCAAAGTACTTTGTTAACAACCCGACAATTGATTTGTCGTCTGTTAATTACATGCTGAATATGGATATGATTGGGATGTTGAATGCTGACAAAGTCTTGATTATAAATGGTGTAGGTACGAGTCCAGTATTTTATAAATCTATAACAAGCATGAATGAAACCATGGAAGGTATTGGGTCTGTAGCACTTTCAACAAGTGGCATAGGTCCTTCTGATCATACGTCTTTTTACTTTAAAGGAATTCCCTCATTACACTACTTCACCGGAGCTCATGATCATTACCATAAACCTTCGGATGACGTAGATAACTTGAACTATGTAGGAGAAGTATTTGTCATACAACATATGCTTGACCTAATGTCTGCGCTAAATTCACAAGGCAAAATTGAGTTTACCAAAACGAAAGACAATACACAGGGTAAGAACGGAAAATCACGTATGAAGCTTGAAGTTACGCTGGGTGTTGTGCCGAATTATGGATTTGATGGTGAAGGAATGCAGATTGATGCGGTTCGCGATGGTAAACCGGGCGCAAATGCTGGCATCATTGCAAAGGATATTGTTATAAGTTTGGCAGGACAAAGTATTGGGAGTATGGGAGACTATATGAAGGTGCTTGGTGGATTGAAAAAAGGCGATAATGTAGAAGTCATCGTACTAAGAGGTGGCAAACCAGTAACACTTAAAGTTCAATTTTAAAATGAAATTAATAGATCATATTAAGTCTAGCGATCAAACGTTGTTTTCGTTTGAGATACTTCCTCCTTTAAAGGGTGGTAGCATAGATAAGCTGTTTCGTGGTATTGAGCCCCTCATGGAATTCAATCCGTCGTTTGTCGACGTTACATACCACAGGGAAGAGTACGTAATGCGACAGCGTCAGGACGGATCTTACGATAAGGTGTCGATACGTAAACGACCAGGAACTGTTGCCATTTGTGCGGCGATTATGCAGCGATTCAACGTTGAAGCTATACCTCACATTATTTGTGGTGGGTTTTCACGTGATGAAACGGAAAATGCCTTGATTGATTTGCATTTCTTGGGCATAGACAACGTTTTGGCCATACGTGGAGATAATCAGACTGGAGAGCGGAATTTTGTACCAGAACCCAATGGTAACAAAAATGCTTTGGAGCTTATTCGGCAGATTAAGGACATGGACAACGGGATATATTTGGATAAAGAATTGAAGAATCCAAACCCAACGGGTTTCTGTGTTGGTGCTGCGGGTTATCCTGAGAAGCATATCGATGCAATGAATTTGGACAATGACTTAAACTTCCTGAAGCAAAAGGTGGATGCTGGTGCTCAGTTTATTACAACACAAATGTTTTTCGATAATCAAAAGTTCTTCAACTTCGTAAAACGCTGTCGAGAAGCGGGTATTGACGTTCCAATAATTCCTGGAATAAAGCCGATTACGAAAAAGCGGCAAATGCGAAATCTTCCTAAAATATTCAACATAGATATTCCTTTGGCTTTAACAGAAGCAATGTCGTCCGTAAAAACAGACGAAGACGCGTATAAAGTTGGAGTTAAATGGTGCATTGAGCAGTGCAAAGAGTTGAAAAAAGAAGGTGTCCCAGTGTTGCATTTCTACACGATGGGTATGTCAAAGGCCACCAAAGAAATTGCATCCAAGCTATTCTAATGAAAGGAGTCGTTGCGAAATCAACCGGAAGCTGGTATACCGTATGGCTGGAGGATGGCTCGCAATTAGCTTGTAGGCTGCGAGGCAAGTTTAGACTAAAAAAGTCTAGCCTTACCAATCCCATTGCCGTAGGCGATTTTGTTCACGTCGACGTGACGAATCGAGAAGAAGCGGTTATTCAAGAGATCGAGTTGCGTCGTAATTATCTTTTACGGAAAGCCACGAAGTCAACCAGCCAGTTTCAAATTGTTGCTTCTAATATTGATCAAGCCATTGTAATCGCAACAGATGTAGCGCCAAGAACGTCTACCGGGTTTATTGATCGTTTTCTTGTCGCCTGCGCTCAGTACGATATAACGCCTGTCATCGTATTTAATAAATTGGACTTGTTAACAGATAAGGAGATGTCTAACGCCAAGGCCTTGGTGTATCAGGAAGCAGGATACACCGTATTGCAAACCAGTTTTATCGCTGAAACTATAGACCAACCGGTCTTAGACTTGTTTGAAGGCAAGACGTCGCTTCTATTCGGACACAGCGGGGTTGGGAAGTCGACATTGTTGAATCGTATTATTCCCGAGGCTAGTCAAGACGTCGGCGTAATCAGCAAACAACACCAGAAGGGTAAGCATACGACCACCTTTGCGCAAATGTTCCAAGACGGCCATGGCAATAGAATTATCGATACGCCTGGCGTTAAAGAATTTGGTTTGGAAGAGATGGAGACGTGGAAGCTCGGGCATTATTTCAGAGAGTTTACGTCGTATATCAAAGACTGTAAATACAATACTTGCGTGCATCAGAATGAGCCGGAGTGTGGCGTCATCGCTGGGTTTGTTAATGGTCATATTACGCAATTCCGGTACGAAAACTATTTGAATATGTTAGAGGACCTTCAATCCGGGTGAAATAATGCAACGAAAATTAATGATATTTGATATGCTGCGCGACGTTTACCAAGACAAAAAGCGCGATTATCACAGATTTTGGTGCAATTAAACGTAATGCTGTTTGTAATGTATTGTAATTGAGGTCCTTATGGAGGTGGTTATCAGTGTCTCATTTCCAATACACAAGCCACCAAATTCAATTGACTTATTTTTTTGAAAAGATTTTTTTTTGGAATAATCTTCATACTTTTGCCACCTGTACAAATATTGTGAAAATGACTAATAAAAGATTCGCCTCGATACCGGGGACATCATTAAAAATTAAAGCAGCTTTTGTTAAATACCTTTCGTTATTGGTATTTTTCATAGGAGCTCTTTTTACGCAAGTTAATGCAACCATTACGGTGAACTCGACTCCACTAACAAACAATGACTTTTGTGGTACTGGTTCTCCATCCTTAATCTTGCCAATCGTCGCCACGAGTAATTGTGGGGCCGGAACAATCACTTATCAGTGGTATGTCGGTTCTACCTTCGCTACGGCTACGGCGATATCGGCAGCAGGGACTCCGAACTATTCCGGTTGGAATACGTCGACCCTGAACGTTAACAATGCCTCGGCCTTGGGAACCAACACGACTTACTTCGCTGTTGTAACTGAGTCGTCTGGAGCTTGTAGTGATGCAGACACACTTGGACCTTTTAATTACATCAAGGTAACGGCAGTGCCAACTGTAACGTTAACACCTAGCTTTGATATTTGCGAGGGTGACGAAGCTGTTTTTGCAGCATCGGTATCAGCGCCAAGCCCAGCAGGTGTGTTAACTTATGTTTGGGCTAAGACTCCAGATGGTGGAGCATCTGCTACAGTACAAACTTCTTCTGGTGTACTAACGTTGGTTGATACGTTTTCTTACACAACATTGTTAACTGACGATCAAGATGACATTGACCTTACAGTTTCGAATGCTTGTGGATCTGGATCAGCAACAACATCAACACTTTCTGTTAATCCAAGACCGGATGTAACAGTCGCTTCATCTCAGTCCACATTGTCGGCCTGCGAAAATGGAGCATTCACAATAGACTATACTATTAGTAATGCTGAACTCGATCCAAGCAGCGGTGGTGCTGGTGTATCTTGGACAATTGCCGTAACAGGTGATGCAGCCTTGACTGCCCTACTGACGACCACTGGTAGTGGTAGTGGTGTAATAAGTATTCCAGTTTCTGGAGGTACTTTAGCTCCGGGAGCATACTCAGCTACAATTACTACCATTACAAATACAACATCTAGCCCAACGTGTGCTAGATCAGTTTCTACTAACTCAATAAACGTAAACATCTATCCTGAGCCAGTTGTAACTTTTTCTTCAACGCCATCTAATATTTGTAACGGATCAGGATCTGGTACATCATTCGCAATAAAAGTTTCAAACGCTGAGTACACTGTAGGTGGTTCTCCTGTTTCGGTTAACTGGAGTGTAACTATAACTGAAGCATCATTTGCTCAAGTGACTGGTTGTGCTGGCGGTTCAGCTGGACTACTAGGAGCAACACTTACTGGAAATGGTAACGGAACAACAACCTACACAATTCCAACTTCAATGGGTGTAGGTATATATGAATATACTTTAACAGGAATTACAAATACATCAAATGCATGTACCGGAACGGTTGGAGCTCCAGCCTCAGTTGATTGGCGCGTTGATCCGACTCCGGATATCGCAGTTATTCCAACATCAACAAGTGCATGTGAAACGAATACTGCTACAGGTTTTGTAGTTGCGGTTACAAATACTGCTTATTGTGGTACTACTGCAGGTAGTGGTACTCCAGGAAATGTTTCTTGGTCTTTACCTTATGCTACTGGTGCAGGTCAGATTACTAGCTCGACAAGTAATTTACCAGCTTCTCCACTTACGGATGTCAACATTGGCACTGGAAGTTTTTTAACCAATGCAGGTTTAGCTGTAGGGTCTTATGTTTTTGACCCGACAACAATTACAGTAACAACTCCTGCAACTCCTGGTTGTAATAGAGATGTTTCTTCAAAAACTTTTACATTAACTGTAAATCCTGAACCAACGGTAACTTTTGACAAGTCGTCAATTACCATGTGTGAAGGAAATACTGATTCATTTAATGTAGTGGTTGCAAATTCTGTGTTAAACTCAGTTGACCAATCATGGCAAATATTTTATTCTGCAACTGGTGCAAGTGCTGTAACAGGTACCCCTTGTGCTTCAGGAACTTTAGCAGGTATTCTACCAGCGAGTTTCACAGGTTCAGGAAATGGATCACAAAAATTTTATGTTCCTTCTAGTCTTTCTCCAGGTTTTTATACATATACCTTAACAGGTATTGCAAATACATCGGCTGGATGTACTGGATCAGTTGGAGCAACAGCAACGATAACAATTATCGTTGAGCCTCGCCCAATCATCACAATGAATCCTGATACAAAGGATATGTGTGAGTTGGACGCGGAATCATTTAATTTAAGTATTACCAACTCTACCGGATGTTCTGGGATTGGCACTACATCAACTGCAAGTTGGGCACTTACTGTGCACACCGATAACGTTAATAGTGATGTGTCAACAGTAATTCCTGGTTTGACTGGTAGTGGAGATAACACCTATACTATAGGTATTAACTCTCCAAATACATTAACGCCAAATGATCATATTTTTGACGCGAGTGTTGCGGCTACTGCTGGAGCTTGTAGTGGAGCGACAACTAGAGATACATTTACAGTTAGTGTTGATCCAAGACCAGAAGTTAAAATTAATAACACGTCTGGTGATCAAACGATTGATGTTTGTCAAGGTACAGCTGGAGCGTTTAGCTTCGTAGTATCAAATGCTGAACAGAATTCAACTGGTGTTGATTGGGAAATAACATACACTGAGGCAAGTGGTACTGTTGCTACAAGTTGTGCTGGTGGTGTTACTCAAGATCTACCAGGTGGTTCTGGATCTTATACAGGTACAGGTAACGGTACATTTACTGTAACAGTTCCAAGTACATTGGCAGTTGGTCAGTATACCTATACTGTAACTAACATTGTTAATACAGACGGACCTTGTACTGGTACTGTAGACGGCGTAACATTTGGCCCTCAAACGATTACGATAAATGTATATCCAACACCGTCATTCACTGTTCTACCAGATTCAAGTGAGGTTTGCGAATACAATGTTGCACCAAGTGACTTCTACTTAGTTGTTTCGAATGCTAGATATTGTTCAACTCCGACTACTATGTCGAATGCAAGTTGGTCAATTACTGGTATTACTGATAACGTAATTAGTAATGCGCCAGCAACAATAACTGGTAGTGGAAATGGGGCTACAATAACTTACAATTCTAACACAACAACTGCCTTAACAGCAGGGTCTTACAGTTGGACTGCTACGAGCATAACAACAACAGCATTGACTACAAACTGTGCGAATACCATTTCATCTAATAACGTACACATATTGACAGTTAATCCAGCACCGGATGTTGTGATTAACGGAGTTACTGGTCCGCACGTAATTGACATATGTGAAGGAGCACTTGATAGTTTCTCTTTTGAAGTTACAAATGCGGTACTTAATGGTGCAAATGTTAATTGGACAATTACGTATACAGAATCTGCTGGACAAGTGGCTACAGGCTGTGTGGGTACTGCTTCTGAGGACTTACCTGGTGGTAGTGGCTCTTACTCTGGAATTGGTAATGTTGACACTACTATATTGGTACCTACATCATTGCCAGTGGGACAATATGTATATACAGTAACTAAAATTGTTAATACAGACAAAAGTTGTACTGGACATGTAGATGGTTCTTCATCGAACACACAAACGATTACAATTAATGTATATCCAGAACCTGAATTTGAAGTAACTCCTGATTCAAGTGAAGTTTGTGAAAATAACATCGCAATCGCTGATTTATCAATTAATGTAACTAACGCTCAATACTGTTCGTCACCTTCTACTTTAGCTAATGTTGGTTGGAGTATTTCGGGAATTACAGATAACGTTGTAAGCACGGGTGCAGGTGGACCAACCATTACTGGATCGGGTAATTCAACTGCAGGGCCTTATAATACAAACAGCGCTGCTGGTTTAACACAAGGT
Organism: uncultured Bacteroidia bacterium; assembly: GCA_905478335.1. Taxonomy (GTDB): domain Bacteria; phylum Bacteroidota; class Bacteroidia; order NS11-12g; family UBA9320; genus UBA987. The sequence continues at coordinate 24,676 of CAJQIC010000006.1, forward strand.
TCTTATTCTTGGGATGCAACAACGATTTCAACAACTGGTTTGCCAGTTACTTGTACGAATACTTCATCTGATAGTGTTTATATTTTAACGGTTAACCCAGCTCCTGA
>CAJQIC010000007.1 GCA_905478335.1 uncultured Bacteroidia bacterium
CACTGATTAGTGAACTTGTACTTTTCTTGTTTACCATTAAGGTTGATTTAAAAGGTTATAAATATATTAAATAACCCTCTCTTAAATCATAACCCCTATAAGTTCACTTTTTGCTGACGTCGAACATGTAGTCTATGTAAAGTTTATCTCCTGCTTTATGTTCTATCTTGAAGGAAGGTTTTTCGGTACCCCGCCAACGGACAAAGTGGTGGTTAAACTGGCTTGGTTGATATCCTTGGGGAAATTGCTCTATATATTCTTGCCACAAAAGTTTGCGGGTCACGCCAGGTTTTTTAAGCTCCTTTTCCATGTAGCGAAAGAATCGATACAAGTCACCCAATCTGTCCGAAGACCCTTGAGTTACTTGCTCTTGAAGAAGTTTGTAAAGATCCTGTTCCTGTAGATTCAACAGCTCTTCACCGCTCAAAGACAGCAATGCTATCTTTTGAAGGTAGCTCTTGACTGTATTACGAGACATGCCCGTACAACGAGCCATTTTCGATTTTGAGGCTGATTCAACATGCAGCCTGATAAGTGTTTTTAGTTTACTCATTACTATTGGTTTGTTTGCCATTTGCTCTCCGTATTAGAAAGCAATATGCTGTTTAACCAACAGCCAAAAAATGAAGCCTTAAAGGGTGGTCAGTTTACTCCGGTTTACCCTGGTCAGTTTCGTCCGGTTTAGGGTGGTCACTTTGACCGGTTTACCCTGGTCAATATAAAACGGTTTACACTGGTCAGTTTCATCGTTCTATCCAATTAAATAAGGAATCGAACAAATTAAATGTTATTCAACAGGAGCTATATGATTGGGTTAAAACAAAAGGGACATTTAAACGAGCTGAGATTCAACCTTTGGCAACTTCGTTGGGTATTAAACAGCGTACATTAACAGATTTGTTAAATAAACTCATTGATAAAAAATTGATTAAAAGGATAAAACATGGTGAATACAGTCAGACTTAGGGTTACCTCACAGGTAGTTCTACCTTCCTGACAAACTATGGCCATGGAATACACCAAATTCATTGACTAACAGCTATTTGGATATCACTCTCACAGAATCATTGGGTTATAGGCTGTTTTGCAATGCCCACCCCAAATAGGAAAGTGATTTTTATATCGGTTAGGGGGTCGTTAAAGCTGAAAATTAATCTGACTTTTTTTGAGTTTTTACTGACAGTTTTACTGACAGTTTTGTTAGATTTGGGTAGAAATATAGAAGTCAGCCATATTTCAGGGCATAAAAAAACCCCCAGTTACCTGAGGGTTGTTGTTGCGGGAATAGGACTCGAACCTATGACCTTCGGGTTATGAGCCCGACGAGCTACCACTGCTCCATCCCGCGATTTAATCTTTCTCGCTCGAACCTTATCCGCCAGTTGGCGGATATGAGTCCCGATGTTTCACTTCTAAAACATCCCGCGATTTAATCTTTATCGCTCGAACCTGTGTCCGCCAGCTGGCGGATATGAGCCCGATGTGCTTTACTGACACATCCCGCGATTTACTCTTTTGGAGTTTCAACTTTGTCGTTCCTCCTTTATGTCTTTTAGTCTTCCGACTTAATTTCTTTTTCTCGAACCTATGTCCGCCAACTGGCGGATATGAGCCATTGAAACCGGATTTGGACTGCTCCATCCCGCGATTTCGGACGGCAAAGATAAGTCGTGATTTTAATAAATCCAGACCTTTTTTCTTTTTGTTTTGGGATTGTGATTTCCAGAACAAAAATTAAACGACCTTTGCACTTTATGTCAGACATCAAGAAAGCCGGATTCATTAGTATAATAGGCAAACCTAACGCAGGTAAGTCAACCTTATTGAATGCCATTTTGGGTCAAAAATTAGCCATCACTAATCCGAAGGCCCAAACAACAAGGCACCGTATTATTGGCATACACAATCAGGATGATTGCCAAATGGTTTTTTCTGATACGCCCGGAATTATTAATCCGGCGTATAAACTTCAAGAAGCCATGATGGTGGCTGTCAAGGAAAGCATTAATGATGCAGATATTTTAGTCGTTCTTATTGATATGACTAGCCCGAAGTTGCACGACGATGTTATTGAACAAATAAACAAAGCGGATTGCCCTAAAATTTTAGCACTCAATAAAATTGATGAGTCTGATCAAGACATGGTAAAAGAGGTGATGGAAGAGTTTCAGTCGAAGATAAAGTCGGACGAAACCATCATTTTATCTGCGCTTCGTGGCTTTAACGTACAAGGGTTGTTGGGCATGTTGTATGACTACTGCCCTGAACATCCGCCGTACTATCCCGAAGATCAACTGACCGATAGAAATGAGCGTTTCTTTTGTGCTGAAATGATTAGAGAAAAACTGTTGACACACTATCAGCAAGAAATACCTTACAGCATAGAAGTTGTGGTAGACGAATTCAAGCAAAAGAAAACGTTAATCAAGATTTCTGCGATAATTTATTGCGAAAGAGATTCTCAGAAAGTGATCATTATTGGAAAACGTGGCCTAGGGTTAAAAAGGATTGGTTCGGAAGCACGACGAGATATGGAGAAATTTTTAGATCGAAAAGTGTTTTTAGAACTCTTCGTTAAAGTACGTGAAAAGTGGCGCGACAACGATACCCAACTAAGAAGATTCGGGTATAAGAAAAATTAATTTAATACAACACTGGTTTGCATTCAACTGTAAATCAGATAAAGAACAAATACAAATATGTCTGGAATTGTAGCTATCGTTGGGAGACCCAACGTTGGGAAATCGACCATTTTTAATCGATTACAAGGCGAACGTAAGGCCATTGTGGATGACTCATCAGGAGTAACACGTGACCGACACTATGGGACTACCGATTGGGGTAACCGAGAATTCACCATTATTGATACCGGTGGGTATGTAGTAAACTCGAACGATGTTTTTGAAAAGTCGATCCGAGACCAAGTAGAAATTGCTATATCCGAAGCTGATGTGCTCATTTTCATGGTGGATGTTACAACCGACGTCACTGATTTAGATGAGAGTTTTGCTCGATTTTTACGGAAAACAAAAAAACCCGTATTGCTCGCTGTCAATAAAGTAGACAATAACGAGCGATTGATCATGTCTAACGTGTTTTATAGCCTTGGATATGAGAACATCTATCCAATTTCTTCCATATCTGGAAGTGGCACTGGTGAACTTATGGATGCTATCTTGGAGTTATTGCCACCCGAGATAGAACAAGACGAAAATGAGTTACCGCGTTTGTCCCTCATTGGAAGACCAAACGTTGGTAAAAGTTCACTGTGTAATGTTTTACTGGGTGAAGAAAGAAATATTGTGACTGATATTGCCGGCACCACACGTGATACAATTGACACAAGATATTCCGCATATGGAATGGATTTTACCCTTGTTGATACCGCTGGAGTGCGTAAGAAGGGTAAAACAATGGATAATGTTGAGTTCTATAGCGTTATGCGTAGTATAAAAGCGATTGAATCCAGTGACGTCGTTTTGCTCATTATTGATGCGACAATTGGCTTGGAATCACAAGACGTGAACCTGTTTAGCCTTGCAGCGAAGAACGGAAAAGGGATTGTCATTTTGGTTAATAAATGGGATTTAGTTGAGAAGGATCACAAGTCAACAAAATACTATATCGAGGAAATTCATGAGAAGATTGCACCGTTCACAGATGTGCCAATCGTCTTTGTTTCTGCACTAACTAAACAACGCGTGTTTAAGGCTGTAGAGACTGCTATCACTGTGTATAAGAACACTCAGAAACACGTTTCTACCTCTAAATTGAACGACGTAATGTTGGAGATTATTAAAGAAACACCACCTCCTGCTAAAAAAGGTAAGTACATCAAAATAAAATACGTAACACAAATTAAGACGCGCAAAATGAGCTTTGCGTTTTTCTGTAATTTACCTCAATATGTGGGTGATGCATACAAGAGATTTATCGAGAATCAATTACGTGAACACTTCGATTTTACTGGTGTTCCGATAAGTATCTTTTTTAGAAAAAAATAATTATGCAACTGTTTTAATTCGTTCAATTTTTTATATTTGTCGACTATTTTAAAAGTACCTAAAAATTCGAAAAATGAAAAAAGTATTATCTTTATTAGCAATCGTTACTCTTTTCACGTTTGTAGCTTGCAACAACGCAGCAACAACTGAAGAAGACAAATCAGCAGAAACTGAAGCAACTGATGACCAAAATGCAGCCGACAAAATGGAAGAAGCAACTACGGACATGAAAGATGCAGCTACTGACATGAAAGATGCAGCAGAAGAAACTGCTGGCGAAGTTAAAGCTGAAGGAGAAGAAATGATCGAAGACGTTAAAGATGGCGTTGAAGACATGAAAGAAGCTGCTGAAGGAGCAGGTCACTAATCCTAAAAGAATTAATTATCAAAAGGTGTAGTTTACTACACCTTTTTTTTGTGCATTTTCGAGAGATGAAAGTAAAGCACTTATTCTCGTTGATTGCGTTTACGGCGCTGTTTGTTGCTTGTTCATCAACACCTAAACAAACACAAGAGGAGCCTAATTCAGCGGTTTCTGAAGACAAAGAGATAAAAATGGAAGACGTGGATGACCAATTAAAATCGGATCAAGAACGCATGGATTCCGTAAAAAAAGCGTTAGGGATTGAGTAATACCGTCGGTTCGCGTAACTCGGTAACTGCACGTAGTATGGTTTTGTCGGTATGTACATTTTGCGCGTAGGCTACTTCTATTCCAAATAATTGGTAAACCAGTCTGTTCTTCACAGCTTGGTAGTAATCTGTTGAATCTTGAAGCGTTTTTGATATTTGGGCACTTACCTTGTTACTCTTGGTCCAATTATTAGGCGTCATTGCTAACCAATTATCGACATGAATATCGATAAGTTGAGCTGCATAGGTGCTGGTTTTTACATAATTTTCATAGGTCTCAATGGGCATTGAAATATCAGGTGTAATCCCACCTTCGCTTTTGACCAGCCTTCCATTTTTCGTTTCGTATTGAATCCCAACTTTTTTAAGTTCTTGGGAGTCAAGTTCTTGGTAACCTTCATCGTTATAAGGTTTTTGAATGGATCTTCCAGAAGGGATGTAATACCTGGACACAGTGAGCCTTATTTGTGAGCCATCGGTAAGCTGAAAGGTTTCTTGAACAAGCCCTTTTCCGTATGTCCGACTACCTAATACCACGCCGCGATCCAAATCTTGTATAGCGCCAGAAACAATTTCACTGGCTGATGCCGAACGATTGTTTACCAAACAGGCCAATTCCAAGTCGGCGCAAAGACCGCCTTTTGTGGCCTTGTATTCGCGTCTTTTGCCAGATTTTGATTGCGTGTAAGCCAACACATCATTGCCGTCAACAAATTCGTTTAAAAGGCTAATCGCAGTTTGCAAATAACCACCTGGGTTATTTCTTAAGTCAAGCACCATGTATTTGATGTTTTTCCCCTTGAGTAGCGTCTTAACCTGCGACACAAATTCGGTATGGGTTTTTTCTGCGAAGTGTTCGATTTTAACATAAGCGGTTTGCTCGTCTATCAAACTCGCATAGACGCTCGGCGTTTTAACCGTCCCACGTTCAATGGTTTGTTCAATGGTTTTACCTGTGAATGGCCTGTATATCGTACCGACAAACGAGGTGTTTTTACGCCCCTTTATTGCGTTAATAATTTCGGCATTTGACATGCCAATTAACGACAAGGTGTCAACAAAAAGAATGCGATCCCCAGGTTGAATTCCAGCTTTTTTAGCTGGTCCGTCTTTAAGCACGCGTACCACATTTGCCGTGTCGTTGTGCATGAAAAACTCAATTCCAATCCCATCAAACCCGCCTTTTAGGTCTTGACTGGCGGTTTCAACGTATTTGTATGGTATATAAACAGAGTGTGGGTCAAAAGAAGACAATAACTCTCGAATTGCCTTCTCTTCAATCTCGGGTTGCGAAACGGAGTCGACATACTCACTTTCTACCAGGCCAATGACTTGCTCTATTTTGGTATCTGCATTCAGCGCATCTTTATGCACCAACTTGTTCCAGAAAAGTCCAAAGACGACGCCTGCACAAATCAGAACTGCATAAACCAGAGGTTCGTATGATGAATTTCTTTTCAATATGTCGGTTTAGGCGGTAGCCTCACCTTTCATCACAGTCATGATGCTCAGTTCAAGTGCCTTGGCACTTATACCTGTAGGCTTGTTATTGAATTGATGCACCTTAATCATCGCTCTTTCTATAATTTCAGAAGCATCTAACAGTATGTTTACGTCCTTAACTATGCAGTCTCTTGTTTGGAGGTATGCAAAAACGCGCGCCATCCCGCAATTTGCAATGAAATCAGGGATTACAGCAATATTGTCATCGGCAAGTTTCGAAATTGGACCCATAAAGATTTCTTTGTCGGCAAACGGAACATTCGCACCACAAGAAATTACCTCCATACCACCGTCAATCATGTCTTTCACATTTTGCTCGGTCACTAAGCGTGATCCAGCACCAGGAATGAAAATTTCCGATTTAAGCTTCCAAATACGATCGTTTACTTCTTCAAACGACAACATGTTATCCGCTTTTAGTTTGTTTCCGTCACGGTGTATAAACAGGTCAGTGATTTCTTCTAACGTAAATCCTTTTTCGTTTATTAACCCGCCGTTTTTGTCGATGATACCAACTACGGCAACACCATTTTTAGCAAGGTAAAAAGCTGCGGCAGCTGCTACGTTACCCCAACCTTGAATGATGGCACGTTTGTGGTTCATCATTCCACCCCAGATGCCGTAATAATGTCTTACAGCTTCCGCAACGCCCCAACCTGTAGCTAGGTCGCCGATAGTATATTTTTGTTCTAAAGAAGGCGTAAAACGCTCGTCTTCCATTTCTAACAAGATACCTGTGCGCAAACGTTCTACAGCTTGTAATTTTTCTTCAGATGTATAGTCTTTGAAATGACCGTTAACAGTTCCTTGCTGTGGGTGAAGGATGCCGTGTTTCGCCAAGATTGGAATTACTTCATGGTTTTGATCTACATTCATATCACCACCTGTACCGTAATAGGTTTTTAACAATGGTGCAATAGCCGCATACCAACGTTCTAACACGCCTTGCTTGCGTGGATCAGTTGGGTCAAAATTAATTCCTGACTTAGCTCCTCCGATAGAAGGACCGCTTACAGAAAACTTAATTTCCATTGTTTTGGCTAATGATTCTACTTCTCGCTTATCTAGGCCAACACGCATTCGTGTTCCACCGCCTGCTGATCCATTCTTTAAAGAATTAATAACCAACCAACCTCTTGCGTCTGTAATATCGTCGTTCCATTCGAATATTATTTCCGGCTTTTTGTTCTCAAACTTCTTTAATAAATCTTCCATTATTGTAATTCAATTTTTTGATATAGATTTTCTTTGTTGCGTACATTTAGTATGTACAATCCTGGTGGATATGAAGGCAGTTTTATTGCTCCGTTCTCTATAAACAATAAGTCAACCATGTTAAATTTTATGTCATAAACCAGCACTGTTTCACCATCTGGTAGCTTTGTTGTTGTTAATGTATTTGCTTTGGAAAAGTCGGGGAAGAACATAAGTGTTTCAAGCAAATTGGAGTGACTAAAAGGTTTTCCTTCATTCACCTTGAAACTAACAGTAGCTATACTGCTCCCTTTGTTTTTCTCTGAAACTTGAACGCGAATCTTGAAGCTACCGCTTTTGTTTTTCCGTAAGTTTCTTGCATTATCTATGCGGATGACGCCTGAGGACGCATTGATTTGGAATACATCACCATCATTTCCGGAGATTATTCGATAACGTAAGCGACCTCTTTTGTTTTGACTTTTTGCATTGACCATGCCTACCTCTCTGCCTTTTTGCCAAAAATTAAAAATAGAGAAGTTACTCGATTCAACTTTTGGAGGTAGTAAGGGGCTGGAAGCAAATAAGTATGGCTGATTGTTTTCTTTGGCAACGTAAGCCAATGTCCCATTGAGCTGAGTTACGTAATTTGGGTGATCAATGTACCGGATTTCTTGTTTGACCAAGCTAAGACCATTGATTTGATACAAATTCGACTCGAAACCATTGGCCATAGACAGCACCATTTGCTTTTTCAAAAGCGTTGAACCTGTAATGTCCATGCCTTCTTCCATTTCTTCAATGACTCTGGGTTTTTTGCCAACTTTTACTTCCATCAAGGAAGTAACGTCTTGATTATGTAGCACAAAATATGCACCTAAAGCAGAACCGTCATTCGATGGTTCACAATGAAGTTGATTTCCAAACCGATTGCCTGGGAAGTCATACTGCGAAACTTTACCGTTTCCGTCTAATGTCGCCACATGTGGTGTCCCATTCTCATACCCAAAAAACGCCAATCCATTTTTTACAGCACGAAGACTCTGTATGTGATTTAGGTTGTAGTTATCAGTAGAAACGGCATAAAAGTCAACACTTTGTTCTGATACCACAATTTCGCCTAAAACGCCATCTATGACACCATAATTTTTACCGTTTGAAACGGCTAAATCCGAGCAAATATTTATTTGATCTAGCTTATATCTTCGAACCTTTAGATAATTGTCTATAATGATATGATGAAGTTGAAAACTGTCTCCAGAAGCAACTCTAACCTGTGTAGATAATGTTTTGTCTTTTAAGTAACCGTTAGACATCGATGTACAACCGTACACGAGTCTTGGTTTACCAAAACTATAGGAATACAAGCCAGACTTCATTCCTTTCCCTGCAGCGAAAAAGTACAATTGGTTGTTAAACCAAGCGTAATGTGAGGTTTGTGCACCTTGAATAATTTCTGGGTCCTCTTTTTTCTCCAGTTTTTGCTTAAACGAACTAACTTGAATTAACCGATCACCTTTTAACTGGAATAATTGGTATCCTTTGTTTGGATGAAAGGCGTTAAAGAAAACCGAGTTATCAGCTTCGAACGGATAAAAACCATGCGGAAAGGTCAACCCTGATGTTTGCCAAAGTCGGGTAGCTGATTGACCCAAAGCCATCAGACCGATTAAAAGAAAGGTGCTTAATAATAAACTCTTTCTCATTACAATAGGTGTGAAAAATTACCCGCTAGCTCCCCTGAAATAGAGTCGTACTCAGCGCCAGTATAACTCTTTAATATGTTTGTTTTGTTTTGAACGCGAAGCACCGCTAATAAGCCAAAAATTAATGCCTCTTTGTATTCAATTACTTGTGTCTCTGGCACAATTATTTCGGCGTCTGTATGTGTGCGCAGGTGGTCAATCAAAGTTGGATTAAATGCACCACCACCAGTTACGTATACTCGTGTCGTGCTTGAATCATCAGCAAGTTTTTCGATGTTTTCACCAATTTGTTGGCCAATATGATCAACCAAGGTTTTCATTCGATCTTCTTTACCTGCCTCACTCTGTCGAACACGGTACCAAAAATTTTCGTTTATCCACTCTCTTCCAAGCGATTTTGGGTAAGACTGACTGTAATATTCAATGCTGTTTAAATCTGAAAGCAGGTCATAGTCTATACTCCCTTGGTTGGCAATTTCGCCGCCTTCATCGTATTCTTTACCAAATTCTCTTGCGATTCTGTTTAACAAGATATTACAGGGGCAAATGTCATAGGCTACTGGTGTTCCGTCAACAGTTGCCGAAAGGTTGGCAAAGCCACCTAAGTTTAGGCACATATCGAATTCAGAAAAAAGCAACTGATCACCAATGCCCGATATAGGAGCTCCCTCGCCATATTTGACAACGTCCATGGCTCTAAAATTTCCAACCGTCGGAATATCAGTTACTGCGGCTATAGCACTAGGAGAACCAATTTGATAGGTAATGTTGTTCTCAGGTTGATGAAAAATGGTATGACCGTGAGACCCTATTAGGTCAACTTCGAGGTTATTTTCACTTATGAATCCATTGATTAATTCACCAACATATTCACCGTAATAACGATCTGTTTTATAAACATTTAAGGCGTTTTGATTCCGTAGTTTGGAAAGACGTAAGCGCCACATGTCGTTGTATTCATAGGTTTTTGCAACGTTGATTTTATAATTCCATTTTCCGTTTTCGCCTTCCGTTAAATCACAATGGGCTATGTCAATACCGTCCATAGACGTCCCTGACATAACGCCAATCACTTTATATGTTCTCATTTAATCTCTTTTGTATTTTACCTAATCCTGTAACCACCACTTTAAATCTCTCCTCAAAAAATTAGATAGGCAAATTTATTAAGTAATGTCATTTAAACCTCATTTGCTTATCGGAAAATGAGCAGTTTCAGTCTATATGACAATTGAGAAAGATTCTTGTGTGGAGCGGTTCGAACAAAAAAATAGTTCAACTTTGTGCCTAATAAAACAACGATTTTGACTAAGCCTATCAACGTATTGCATATTAGTTCCCCTTTAACATGGAGAGGCGGTGAACAGCAGCTCATGTATTTACACAAAGGTTTGCAGGCATCAGGACATAACTCTTTAGTTTTTTGTCCAAACGAAAGTGTACTGGCAACGCGACTTGATATGGAAGAACGCGTTGTATACAACAAACGATCGGGATTTGATTTATTTGCAGCAAAACAGCTTGCGACTTATTGCAAGGCAAACGGTATAAACCTTATTCATGCACACGATGCACACGCGCATACAACGGCCGTGTTGGCTGCTACTATATTTAGGAACCAATGTCTAATTGTGCTGAGTAGACGGGTCGATTTTCCTATTGGTGGTTCTTGGTTTTCGCGATACAAATACAACCATAAATGCATTAAAGCCATACTCTGCGTTTCGGACGTGATACTGGATATGGTAAAGCCAAAAATCATGGCGCAACACCTATCGGTTGCAACGGTGCATTCCGGTGTTGACCTAGATAAATTTAGCGGAATTACACCTGTAAATCTTCGGGAGGAACTGAAAATTGAACCAGAACACAAGTTGGTGGCGAATTTTAGTGCACTAGCAGATCATAAAGATTATTTCACGTTTATCGACACGGCAAAAATCGTCTGTGATGAGCGAGATGATGTCCAATTTTTAATTTTTGGAAAAGGGGAGTTAGAGCAAGAATTGCGGTCGTATGCCAAAGATTCTGGTTGTGACAGTAACATTCGCTTCGTCGGTTTTAGAAGTGACTTGCCACAGGTGTATCCAAACATAGATGTATTACTTTTTACGTCTAAAACAGAGGGGCTCGGAACTACCGTATTGGATGCGTTTGCCTCTAAAGTTCCTGTTGCAGCAACAGAAGCGGGTGGTGTCCCAGAGATGGTTGTTAACGAAAAGACGGGTTTGCTGGCTAAGATTGGTGATGATAGTGCACTGGCTATACATGTTCAGCGATTATTAGATGAACCAGTATTACGTCAAAGTCTTACGGAATCAGCACTCGAAAAGTGCCAGATGTTTAGCAAAGATGAGATGGTTCGACAAACTGAAGAATGGTACAATAAAGTTCTGAATAATTAGTTTCTTTGAACACCGAATGAGGCAATAGCTATGGCAGAAAAAATAATCATTTTAGGTTCTGAAGGTCAGGTAGGTACAGATTTGGCGGCATCGCTAAGAGCTGTTTATGGAAAAAACAACGTCGTTTGTTCTGATATTAAACCTGCAACGGAAGAAAAGCAGGATCTTGGACCTTATGAGGAATTGAATGTTTTAGATCGAAATGCGATAACGGAAACATTTAGAAAACATAAACCAACTATGGTTTATCATTTGGCGGCCATGCTTAGTGCCACAGCAGAAAAGTTTCCGCGAAAAGGTTGGGATCTCAACATGGAAGGCATGTTTTCCATCTTCGATGCGTGTATGGAATTTGACGTTAAACGCGTTTTTTGGCCAAGTTCAATAGCTGTGTTTGGACCAAACACACCACGTATTGATACACCTCAATTCTGTGTAATGGACCCGAATACCATTTATGGAATCTCTAAGCTCGCTGGGGAACGATTTTGTGAATATTATCACCAAAAATATGGACTCGACGTGCGCAGCATTCGCTATCCTGGTTTAATTGGCTGGAAGGCAAAACCTGGGGGAGGAACCACAGATTATGCAGTCGATATTTTCCACCAAGCGTTGATTCAAAACCAATATACATGCTTTTTGAAAGCGGATACGGCATTGCCAATGATGTATATGGATGATGCAATTAAAGCGACGATAAACGTGACAGAAGCGGACTCAAACTTAATTAAGATTAGAAGTTCGTATAATCTATCAGGCATGAGTTTTGATCCTAAAACACTGTCTGACGAAATTGCACGACAACGCCCTGGTTTCCATATTGATTATGATATAGATGGACGTCAGCAAATTGCAGAAAGTTGGCCTCAAAGTATCGATGATTCTGCAGCCCGAAATGATTGGGGTTGGAAGCCAGATTTCAGCTTGGAAACGATGGTGTCTGAAATGTTGAAGCAATTATCAAAAATGGGCGTAGGGGCTAATTAATGAGCCAGATTGGAATTCCCGACACCGAAGATTAGTTTAGGCGGTTGTTCGAACCCTTCCACTTTAATTATGTTTGTTCGGCGGTAAGTGCTAAAAAGGCCAGCTTCCCAATGGTTAATGCAGCTCGAACTCTAAAATCCTTATAGTTATGCATCTTCCCGCGCTGAATTTTCAGAAGAGCCTCCTTCTCAATGTACCTAAATTTTAGAGGAAGGTAGTAGGTTCCACCAATTTCAATATAGGTGTTGCGTTTCAGTTTATGATGGTTTTCATATCCAAAAGGAGAGAACCTACCAGTCATATGGTAACTAAATGACCAGTAATTGTAACTGTTGCTTTGTGTTGCTGTGGAATTTGTAAACCGCAACGTTTCATAATTTAATCCATAGCCATAGGTTCCACCGAACCTATCAGATATCATTTCTCCCACATTTAACCCAGAATTAAAAGAAAGAGCGTCGAATGTTTTACTTGAGTTTTGGAAATCCATTATGTTGGTTCCCAATCGAAAATAGCCATTGGCAATATAATCGCTGATAAACGCTTGACCTCGCGTCCGTTTGGTTTCGCGATCAATAGTAACATCATATATGTTAATCCTCCCGTCGTTCACCCAATAATAGGATTCAAGTACGACTACGGAATCTAAAATAATAGCTACTTGTATATCTCCTTCTGGAACCGGGCTGATGGTATCACTCCAATGGAAGTCTTTTGGGCAATGAAACGTATGTTCAAAGTACCATAGAGAGTCTGTTTTATTGGCGTACCTCATGGTAAAACTATCGGAATAAGATACGTCGTTAAAACCCTCTAAATCAAAATTTACAACGAGTGACGTTGTCTGTGCTAAAGATATGGATGCATAAAAGCTAGCTAGAAGGCAAAAAAGACGTGATTTCATGGTGTACCAAAGTTATGTATTAAATGAGTTTCTCAAAACTGCTTAAGGTCCAGTTTTATTGGAGAAAGAAACCATTCTTAGAGGGTTTCTGCCTTTGACTTAAGAATTGTTGACTTATGACTAAGGACTAAAGAAATAAAGGTAAGTTACTGAATAATGATTCACATGAAACCTTAATTCTTATTCGCCAACTGACCACAGGCCGCGTCAATATCCTTACCACGGCTACGTCTTACGTTAACGATTAACCTGCGTTTTTCAAGTTGTTTAGCAAATGCATCAATGCGGTTTCCAGACGAACCTAGATAATCGGCTTTTTCAATCGGGTTGTATTCGATTAAATTAATTTTACACGTAATCTGACGTGCAAAATCAGCCAATTCTTGTGCATCTTCAGGGTGGTCATTCACCTCATTAATGACACAGTATTCTAACGTAATTCTAGAACCAGTTTCGTCGTAGAAATAGTTAAGCGCTTCCACCAAGTCTTCTAAACTATTGCTATCGTTAATCGGCATGATCTTCGATCGCTTTTCGTTTGTAGCTGCATGCAGGGACAGCGCCAAATTAAAGCGAACCCCATCATCAGCCATTTTCTTAATCATTTTGGTGATACCAGCAGTGCTCAATGTGATCCTACTTGGCGACATGCCCATTTGGTCTGGATGTGTTATGTGGTTGATGCCATCTAAAACTTCTTTGTAGTTAAGTAGTGGCTCTCCCATTCCCATAAAAACAATATTAGACAAGGGTATGTCAAATTGTTTTCTGGCGATGTCGTCAATGATAGCCACCTGATCAAAAACCTCGTAATGTTTTAAATTTCTTTGGCGTTTTAAATACCCAGTGGCACAAAAGGTACAACTTAGACTACAACCTACTTGGCTCGAAACACAGGCTGTCATGCGTTTTGCTGTCGGAATCAATACGCCTTCCACCAAATTTCCGTCATGTAGTCTAAAGCCAATTTTGACGGTTCCATCGTTACTCTTTTGAACTACGTCGGGCTTTATCGTATGAAAGGTAAATTCTTCTGAGAGTTTTTGTCTTAGCGCTTGCGACAAGTTGGTCATTTCATCAAAAGACCGCGCACGTTTTTTCCAAAGCCACTCAAAAACCTGTTTAGCGCGAAAAGCTTTTTCGCCCCAAGAAACCATAGCTTCGGTGATTTGCTCTAAAGTCAAATCCCGGATATCTTTCTTTTTTATGGCGGTATTTTCTGTCACGTTATTCGGAGAAGTCCCAATTTACGGTTTCGCCGTTGTGTGTAATTTCTAACTGTTGCCCTTTCGTTGGTTGGCATCGACCAACGATTTGAGCGTCAATTCCAAAACTTTTGGCAATTGAAATGACTTGGTCGGCATTCGATTCATTGGTGTAGATTTCCATGCGGTGTCCCATGTTAAACACTTCCATCATTTCACGCATATCGCTATCCGATTCTTGCTGGATGTACTTGAACAATGGAGGAATTTGCATCAGGTTATCTTTCACCACTTTCGTGTCTTTTATAAACCTTAACACCTTGGTTTGTGCACCACCAGAGCAGTGGATAATGCCGTTAATTTCAGACCGCATTTCCTCCAAAACTTTGTGAATCACAGGAGCATACGTTCTGGTAGGTGAAAGTACCGCCTTGCCCATATCAACGGGCATATCATTAACGGTATCTGTTAGCCCATAACTACCTGCATACACTAGGTCTAAGTCAATTTCTGGGTCGAAGCTTTCTGGATATTTTGTAATGTACTCTTTCTTAAATATGTCGTGGCGTGCAGATGTCAAACCGTTGCTGCCCATACCAGCGTTGTAGCTATCTTCATACGTCGCTTGACCATGAGAGGCCAACCCGATTACAACGTCGTTAGATTTAATATGGTTAGGAATAATATCGCTGCGTTTTGCTCGTGCAGTCATCGTGCTATCCACGATAAGCGTTCTTACTAAGTCTCCAACGTCTGCAGTTTCACCGCCTGTTTGAACGATGTCAACGCCATGTGCGCGCATTTCTTCAATAAACTCATTGGTGCCATTGATTATGGCAGAGATCACTTCGCCAGGAACTTTGTTTTTATTGCGTCCGATGGTAGAACTTAGCAGGAAATTATCTGTTACACCCACGCACAATAAATCGTCCAGATTCATCACAATTGCGTCGATAGCAATTCCCTTCCAAACACTTAAGTCACCTGTTTCTTTCCAGTATAAATACGCCAAAGATGATTTAGTGCCGGCACCGTCCGCATGCATGATATTGCAATAAGACGGATCATTACCCATAAAGTCTGGGATAATTTTGCAGAATGCATTGGGATATAATCCCTTATCTAAATTGGCAATTGCGTTGTGAACGTCTTCTTTTTTAGAGCTTACACCTCTTTTAGAATATCGACTCATATTGATTATTGAAGCGCAAAGATAGGGTGGATTGTTAGACATAAAAAAAGCCTATTTAACAAAGTCAAATAGGCTTTAATTCTTTTGGAAAAGACTAGCGGTCTGACTGTTCTTTTGTCAGATATAATTTGCTGTCTTTAATTTCTACGTCAATGTAATTTTTGTTGAATACACCACCACCTAACTTCGGTTTTTTGGTGTCGTCAACCATCTTACATCTAACACGTGTTAACATTACACCATCAAGAACTAATTCCGGAATTTTGAATGATGTACTGGTAATTTTTGTTCCGTCGGTAAGTTTTAACTTTTTGTTTCCGTCTGAGAAGTCAGACACAGATACCTTACCCGCTTTGATTAACGCTTCTACTGTTCGTTGAGGAATTTCTGCTCGAGAACCTTCAGCATCGTATTCGAATTTGATTCGTTTTCTGCCAATCGTACCGGTCACGTAGTATTTGTCTCTTACTTTAACAACTGGAATGATGTCGTATTTCTCTGCCAAACGTTTCTTCTCAGCTTCTTCGGCCTTACGTTTCTCTTCAGCTTGGATTTTCTTTAATTCTTTTTCGTACTCGCTACCGTGATTTTTGATGTAGTCTTTACGTGCTTGAATAATGACCTTACTATAAATGGTTTCACCGTCCATGGCCACCTGGTTGGTGTCTTGAACCTCTGGGTTACTCCATTTAAACTCGTACTTACAGTTAACAACTTTAACCGTGGTACGTCTATTTTCTTGGTGTTTTTCTTCAGTACACGGAACCACTTCAGCGCCTTCACATTCACACTCGTTTGTTAACTGTGATTCTCCGTAACCTCTTGCCTCTAAGCGGAAAGGATTAATCCCGCTCTTTAAGATGTAGTTTACAGCAGAGTCTGCACGTCGTTGTGATAAGTCTCTGTTATACTCGTACGATGCACGACAATCCGTATGTGAACCTAATTCCACACTCATTTTAGGATATTTCTTCAAGGTGGCAATCAAACCATCCAATACTTTTTTAGACTCGTTTCTTAAGAATGCACTGTCCAAACCATAGTAAATTGGAAGAACGAATACGTCGTTACACTGATTTTTAAGACAGAAGTCTTTAATAAACTCAGCACTTTGTTCAAGGCCTACAGTTGTTACAAACTTGGGTTCAGCGTCATAGAAGTAATCTTCTCTTTTAGATGTCTTAATTTCATAATTCACACCAAGTTTAAGCGGTGTTTCATAAAAACCACGTTCGTCTGTTTTTAATCTAATTTTAGAAGAATCTTGATCATTGCTAATCTCAACTAAAGCGCCTTGTAGTGGCAGTGTATTATCACAATCAGTTACCGTACCTTTTAAGATTAGAATAATTGGAGTCATGCTAAACTCGTAGATGTCGTCATCGCCTCTAGAGCGATCAGAAGTAAAGAAACCATGTTCTTTATCTGAATCTAACATGATACCGAAGTCATCTCCATTCGAGTTCACGGGGCATCCCATATTCACAGGATCAGACCAATCGGTTGGACTCTCACTCAATTGGGTAACGTGTAAAATATCTAATCCACCAAGACTCACATGTCCGTCTGAAGAGAAGTACAACGTACCATCTTCGTGTACGTAAGGAAATTTCTCATCTCCTGTTGTATTCACTACTGGGCCTAAATTTATTGGGTCACTCCAGGTCTTTCCTCTTCTAACATAATTCACGACATAAATGTCCTTCGTGCGTTCGCGAGGTTCTTTGTCTCCATCCTGCATGCTGCCTTCCATATCACTAACGAAATACAATTTCGTGCCATCTGGAGATAAGGCTGGATGCCCGCAATCGTATAAGTCACTACAAAACGGTAGAGGTTCAGGGTTCATTTCCCAAGCCGCCCCACGTTTCTTAGCTTCATAAATTTTACAGGTTGTGTCTTTCCCATCAATACCATTACACTGCGTAAAGTACATGGTTGAATAACGTCTATCGAACGTTGCAACACCGTCAAAGTATTCCGTGAAACCATCTACAAGAACAGGTGTTTGCCACTTTACTCTACCACGACGCCCTTTTTGCTCGGTTAACCAAAAATCACCGTAGTTTCTACCAGTCCATTTTAATTGCTTGTTGCTAATACCATCTTCACGATCGGACGTGAACATGATGGTTTTATGCTTTCGGTCTGCATAACGTGGAACCATGTCATCAACCTTGCTTCTGTTCGCAGGTTTAAATGATTCTATAATGTATCTTGTTTTTTTGTCACCACACTTTAAAGCAAGTTCACAACCGTCAATACGTTTGTCAATTTCTGGATCAGCAGGATTCGCCTTTTTGTATGCTTTTAGTTTTGTTAACGCTTCAGTGTAAAGACCTTGCTCCATGTACATTTCTGCTTCACGGATTGTAGCGATAGCATCTTTTCGACCGTATTTGATCGCTTTTGAATACATTTTTAACGCGCGCTTACTGTTGTGATTGTGGCGATAAGCTTCTGCCGCTTTGAAAGCGATGTCCTGTTTTTGGTCTTTGGTTAATTCGTCGTTTGTTTTCAGTACTTGTTCGTACATATCCGCAGCCACTGCGTATTGATGCAAGTCGTAATTTTTGTTAGCCTCTGTTAAGCTTGCTTTACAGCCAGTCAAAACGGCTACGATTACAAAGGCATACACGGCTAAATTTAGATTCCTACGATTCATTCTGAGAAGGTATTTATCGGATTGTTCAATTGCCAAAAATCAACAATATTCGACCCATTTCCAAATAAATTTTGTCTAAGGCAAACTGCGATTTCAGCTTTAACTAACTTTTTATCAATTACTTGACGGAGGTGCAGTTCAAAGGGTTGGGTTAAACAAAAAAAAGCCTCCCGATTTCGGAAGGCTTTCATATACTTTATTCCTATTTTATATGAAGTAATTCGCGATATTTTGGAATAGACCACAATGAATCATCCACCAGTCGTTCTAGTTTATCTGCGTGATATCTAATATCATCAAATTCGCTGTTGACCTTAGCACTGTATGCTTTGGCTTGCTGTTCTATGGAGTCAAGTTTGTTTGCTTTTTTGCGTTCTTCAACCATTCGGTCGACTTTCGTTTTAAGCGCGTTGATGTGTTCGCTCACTTCTTCAAGAACACTCATCGAGGCATCAATTTGTTTTTTACCAATACCAGAAGCCTTTAATGAATTTACGTTGTCGGCAACCATTTTTTGGTACTGCAACGCCGCTGGTAAAATATGGGTATAGGTCATTTCATCAATGATGCGACCTTCGATTTGCACCTTCTTCAAGTAATCTTCAAGCTCAATATGATGACGGGCTTTTAACTCCTGCGGGTTGAAAATTCCCAATTCTTTCATCATGCTCACGGTCTGATCACTAATAAACGCGTGCAGTGCAGATGGTGTATCTCTTAAGTTAGATAGGCCTCTTTTTTCTGCTTCAACTACCCACTCATCTCCATAACCGTTGCCTTCAAAAAGAACGCGCTTAGAGTCCTTCAGATACTGGCGTAATACCGTAAGTATGGCATCGTTTTTCTTCTCTTTTTTGTCGGCAATACGCTGATCAACGTCTTTTTTAAATTGAATGAGTTGATGTGTCATTGACGCGTTTAACACCATCATTGGAGAAGCACAACTCTTTGATGATCCAACTGCACGTAATTCGAACTTGTTTCCTGTAAAAGCAAATGGAGAAGTTCGGTTTCGATCTGTGTTGTCTAACAAAATCTCAGGAATCTGAGCGATTGAAATGGTTTTGTCTTCAGGAGAACCTTTGGTTGCCTTAACATTGTTTTCAATGTCTTCCAGCATTTTGGTAAGCGTAGACCCAATAAATATTGACATGATTGCCGGCGGAGCTTCGTTAGCACCTAATCTGTGATCGTTTGATGCAGAAGCGATACTTGCACGCAGTAAATCGGCATTGTCATGAAATGCTTTGATTGTGTTTATAAAGAACGTGACAAAACTTAAATTAGACAATGGGTTGTTTCCTGGGCTCAATAAATTTATCCCAGTGTTGGTCAGCAGTGACCAGTTGTTGTGTTTACCACTACCGTTAATCCCAGCGAAAGGTTTTTCGTGGAACAATACTTTAAAACCATGGTGATTGGCTACCTCATCCATTAAGTCCATTAGCAACTGATTATGGTCAACCGCTAAATTTATTTCTTCATATTGAGGAGCACATTCATACTGACCTGGAGCAACTTCGTTGTGTCGAGTTCTAACTGGGATGCCAAGTTTAAGTGCCTCGTTTTCGAAATCTACCATGTAATTAAAGACACGGTCAGGGATAGAACCAAAATAATGGTCGTCCATTTGCTGATTTTTGGCAGCGGCGTAACCAAAAAGTGTACGTCCGCACATAATCAAGTCTGGTCTTTGGTTATAAAGCGCTTTATCTACCAAAAAGTATTCTTGCTCAACACCTAATGATGCACCCACCTTGGTCACATCAGAATAGAAGTATTTACAAACATCTGTGGCTGCCTTATCCAACAGCGTAATTGATTTCAAAAGCGGTGCTTTGTAATCAAGAGCCTCGCCAGTATATGATACAAATACCGTTGGAATACAAAGTGTTTTACCACTGGTATTTTCATAAATAAAAGCCGGCGATGACGGATCCCATGCGGTATAACCTCTTGCTTCAAAAGTGTTACGTAACCCGCCACTCGGTAAGCTTGAAGCATCTGGCTCTTGCTGCACAAGTGAATCACCACTAAATTTATCTACAGCACGACCGTCTTGTGGTTCGAAAAAGGAATCATGCTTTTCAGCCGTCGTTCCAGTTAATGGTTGAAACCAATGTGTATAGTGTGTAACACCTTTAGCCATTGCCCAGGACTTCATACCAGTGGCAATCTGGGTTGCCGTCGATCGACTGATTTTTGTGCCATCATGGATGGATTTTTTTAGCGACTTATAGGTGTCTTTGTCAAGATGTGATTGCATAGCATCGTCGTTAAAAACGTTGATAGCGTACATGTCTTGAATGGAGTCAAATTTCCTGGAAGCTTCAATAGGTTGGCGTGATAACGCGATTTCGAGGGCCTTAAATCTCATGATTTATAACAATTTGAAAAGATGTAAATGCGAATATGATTAACAAATATAATTGGATGATTAGGGGTGATGCGGGTTGAGGTTCTATTACTACGCACAAATTATGAACAGATTAATCCTCAAGTCCACCAGCTTTTAACTTCTCCGTATTTTCTGCCATTTGTAATTGGTCAATAATGTCTTGGATTTGACCGCCTAATATTTCGGGTAAATTGTAGAGGGTTAAACCAATTCTGTGATCTGTTACCCTGCTTTGAGGAAAGTTATATGTTCTGATTTTAGCAGATCGATCGCCTGTAGAAACCAATGATTTCCTTTCTGCTGCAATTTTTGAATTGTGTTCGGCAAGCTCCCTTTCGTATAATCGAGTTCTAAGTACAGTAAGGGCTTTGTCGTAATTCTGATGTTGTGAACGACCATCTTGACACTCGACAACAATCCCGGTTGGAATGTGCGTTAGTCGAATAGCAGATTCTGTTTTGTTTACGTGCTGCCCTCCAGCGCCAGATGCTCGAAATGTGTCTCGTCTAACGTCTCCCATGTTGAGGTCAACATCAACTTCTTCGGCTTCTGGTAAAACGGCTACGGTTGCGGCACTCGTATGCACACGCCCTTGTGACTCCGTATCAGGAACACGTTGAACCCGGTGAACACCACTTTCAAATTTTAGCGTTCCGTAAACATCTTTACCGGTAACCTCGAAAACAATTTTATTGAAACCACCAACGCTGCCTTCCATAAGTTCTATAACTTCCGTTTTCCATTTATGGTTTTGGCAAAATCGTTCATACATCCGATACAAGTCACCTGCAAACAAACTTGCTTCATCGCCACCGGTACCTGAACGAATTTCTACGATAGCATTTTTATTATCGTCGGGGTCTTTAGGAATAAGAAGAAATTTTATTTTTTCTTCCATTGGCTCTTGCTGATCGGCAAGCTCGTCAATTTCCATTTTAGCCATTTCCTTTAATTCGGGATCTGACTCATTTTTTAGAATGTCTCTTGCTTCTTGTAAATTGGTTACGAGTTTTTTGTACACGTGGTAAACCTCAACCAATTCTTTTAAATCTCCGTACTCGCGATTTAACGCGTTGAATCTTTTAACATCGCTGAAAATGTCAGGATCACTCAACTGAGTTTGAACTTGTAAATAGCGCTGATATATGGATTCTAATTTCTCGAGCATTACAGGCGACAAAGTTAGCCTTTTGCCAGAATTTAAACGGCAAATAAATAATTGCTTATTGGGTGTTCTTCGACCACAAGTCAGCAACAGTTTTGCCTATGGCTAAACTGGACGTGGCTGCTGGGCTTGGGGCATTAACCACGTGAATAGCACCTTCTTTTTCAATAATCTTAAAATCATCTAACAGGCCACCTGTTCTGTCACAAGCTTGTGCACGAACACCGGCTTCGGCAGCTACTAAGTCGCTTGCTTTTATTTCAGGAATCAATTTTTGAAGTGCCTTTGTGAATGCTTTTTTAGAAAACGATCTGTACATCTCCCCTAGACCTGTACGCCAATACTTTTTCGCGACTTTTTGAAACCCTGGCCATAGCAAGCTTTCCAATAACTCACCGAAGTGAATGTCTCGCTTTTTGTAGCCCTCTCGTCTGAATGCTAAAACGGCGTTTGGCCCGGCTTCAATATGGCCGTTCATCATTCGGGTAAAGTGTACACCTAAGAACGGGAAGTTTGGATCCGGTACGGGATATATTAAATGCTTGACTAAGTGTTTCGAGGAATCTTTTAGCATATAATATTCACCACGAAAAGGAATAATCTTGGTGTCCATACTTTCGGTTAAACTCGCCACTTTATCGGAATAAAGACCTGCACAATTAATAAACGATGTGCTTTCTACCAATTGGTTTTTCCCTCTTACAACCCATTTGTCACCGCTTTTGGCAAAGCCTTTTACCTTGTAATTGAACCGAATTTCGCCGCCACCTTCCTCAACAAGTTCAAGGTATTTCTGAGAAACAAGTTTGTAATCGATAATACCCGTTTGCGGAACTATGATTCCTTTAATGCCGGCAACGTGAGGTTCTATTTCTTTCAATTCATCGGCATCGACCATTTTAAGTCCTTCAAGACCATTTTCGACCCCTCGTTTGTATACCTTGTCTAATTGTGGAAGTTCGCTTTCTTGGGTTGCCACAACTACCTTACCGCATAAGTCGTAAGGGATATTGTGTTTATCGGCAAACGCAAGCAACAAGTCATAACCCGTCTCACAATTTATGGCTTTTAATGAACCGGGTTTATAGTATAAACCTGAATGAATAACACCGCTGTTATGACCAGTTTGGTGTGCCGCAACCTTGTCTTCTTTTTCAAGAATAAGAAGCTTTGTGCCAGGCTTGTCTTGCAGAATTTGATATGCTGTTGCAAGTCCAACAATTCCTCCTCCGATTATAACTACATCGTAAACCATACGTTTTGTCGCGCTTAAAAGTTTGTTGTCAAAGTAAACCGAACACCGCTAAAGGCAGGCTCAATACGACAAATACCCCCAGTACAATTCACACCGGCAACCTGACGTACATAAGCTAAAGTGAATGACGTTGTGTGGATGTTATACTTTCCAAATACTGACCAGTAGTGTACCACCTCGTCACTGACTTTGGTATCCTTCTGGCGCACCGGAGAAACATTCACCATATCAGAAATGGAAAATGAATACCGTGGAGACATATTCAATTCTAAAATCGCGTTAACAAAACTACCCAAGTCTTGCTCTGTAATTAGATACTGCGTTTCCATACGCAATGAATTACGGCGACTCAACTTATACGTTAATTCGAAAAATGGGGTTATGGTTTCTACGTCTTTGTAGTTTGTGTCTCTGCTCTCATAAATTTGTTGATTGTAAAAGATGGACTGAACACCGACTTTACCTTTAAATACTTTGCTGAATTTATGTTCGTAATTCAAAAAATACTCTCTATACAGCTGTTCTCCGTCAAGTTTTTTGACATTCGAATAGTTTAAATACACGGTTTTCCCTTTTTGAATCGTCCATACTAAACTGGCCTGAAATCCTTCTTCACCATAATCTTGAGCTGGAGCGTTGTAACGTGCTAGTAATCTATATGAAGCTTGTCGTGTTAAAGAGGGTTGATAGGTAAGTAAACCATCTAACAACAAATCGTTTGGGTTTGTACGAAGTTGAAAATTTTCAATTCTTCTGTATTGTGCGTTAAAACCAAATCCACTTTTTTTCTTTTTACCTAGTTTCTTTTTAGAATAACTAAGTGTAGCATAGTTAATAGTTCCTGGCAACAACTGTAATCTGCCTTCAGGAACTCTAACGGCTTCTTTCGCTTTCCGATTGTGCTCAAAAGACAAGCTAACGTCTTTTAACGTCAAGTTAAAATAGCCATTCACGGCATACGAGTTATACTTAGGTGCAAACCTGTGCGAAACACTGTCGTACCCATTTATTTCCGTGATTAAATCATTCATGGCGCTTTGTGTCAATGTGCGATTAAACGCACTGGCACCTACCATCAGAATACCCTTTTCATTTTTAAGACGATAGACTCTTTCTGAGTTTATACCTTTTACAATTTCGCCAGTAGTACCGAACCGGTTCCCTTGGGCTCCCGATCCTTTTTGATTTCCAGTGAATGCTTTAACAAAGAAATCATCGGTAATCTGATACTTGGCATGTACACCTTCTACCGCATAATCAATACCAATTAACCTGTTTTCATACGCTCTAAAAACAAGGCCTGACCCAAATTGATCATAGAATGACCCTGCGGTCACCGTTAGTTTATCGATTGATTTCTTTATTTGCCAAAACCCCAATCCATGGCCGCTGAAGGAGCCAGTCGGGTTAAGTAAGTTACTGTTGTTAAAGAGATCATATCTCGCTGAAACGTTGAAACCTTTTAATTGGTAGTTTGTAAAAAGCCACGCTTCAGAACTACTAATTTGGCTGATATACTGCGGGCTTTCATACGCCCCAATTGAGCTATCAAGTACAAAGACAGAGAAATTGCTCTGGAAGTTCCCTGAAAAAACACCTTTATCTTGTCCGTAACTACTAAACCCAATTGCGAGAAAACATAAAATCGTAAATGCTTTGTTCATATGACCAATGAATATTATCCTGCAAATTAAAGCCAAAATATACCCCGAATGCAAAATAGACATTGGGCTTTTTCGTTTTGAAGGTATGAGAAGCGCCACCACTCTTATTTCTATTCTATTTGTTGTTGGGTTATTAAACTGCACACAACAGTCGCAGGCTGATCGAACCGACGATGATAATTTGCAAGATTCAGATACAGTCATTAGTGCTTCTGACACAATAAAAAGTGTCGTATATCATTTTTCACGGGATACCATTCGACAAAAACTTGTAACAAAATCAAAACGAAATGAACTTAGGGTCATTCATGTATTTGTCCCCTTATGCGACAATGAATTTCAAGGCATTGTGCCGGTCAATTCAAGTTTAGGTGACGGCACCAACTTAAGGACGAACCTCTACTGGGGTGCTGGTTACGGAATAAAAACCCATTTTAAAAGGAGTGCCAAGTGGCAAACCGTTGGGTCAACCTACGATATCAATAAACATGTTTTGGAAAGGATTGTGTTTAAGCGAACAGATCAGAATGTCATCATAGTTGCAGATGCCTATCGAGGAGATGAAATGGGACAGTGTGTAACAGACTATTTTAACACGCTTGCCGGTATTAAGTCAGACACAATTACCCTTGGCGATACCAGCCTTGTTATTGGGACGACAACGGATTTGGTAGTTTTTAACGGGCACAATGGCTTAATGGATGTAACCATTGATACGGTTTTTAATAAGGATGGTGTGATGAAAGATGCCGTAGCCATTGCTTGCGTATCCCATAGTTATTTTGAATAAATCTGGGGGATATCCATTGGTGATGACCGCTCATTTACTTGCACCAGAGGCCTACGTGCTCGATCACATTGTAGATGCATGGATTAAAAATAAGTCGGCAGAGGACATTCGTTTTGCCGCCGCAGAGGGATATCATGGCGTTCAGAAATGCGGAATTAGAGGAGCTTCAAATCTTTTTGTCACGGGTTGGGATCATTAACGACTCATTACATTATGTCTCTTTTGGTGTTCATAATGTGATGATTATATGAGAAAACTGACGGTAATTGTTATGTCTGCAGTTTTATAGATGTATATATTCGTCTTTGTAAAAAATCAAAAAATGAAAAAAGCGCTTGGCCTAGTGGCAATGATGGTTCTTGTGATGGCAGGAATAGAAAGCTGTAAACATGAACCAGAAGAGGAGGTACAACTAACAGAGACGATTACTGCCGTATCTACCGCCGATACTTGTAGTTTAGATACAGTATATTTTGTAAACGACATCCTTCCAATAATTTCATCTAATTGTGCCATGAGTGGTTGTCACGACGCCGATACGAAGTCCGACGGAGTTGATCTTTCAACGTACGACAAAATTATCGCAACGGGTGATATAAAACCTGGTGATGCCGATGGAAGTGATTTATATGAGGTTTTGGTTGAATCGGACCCAGACAAGATAATGCCACCGCCCCCAGCAACACTTACTCCAGAGCAAAAAAATGCGATTAAGATTTGGATAAACCAAGGTGCTAAGAACAACAAATGCACGAATAAGTGTGATACATCAAATGTTACTTTTTCCGTGAACGTTTGGCCCATTATTGATGCAACATGTCGAGGCTGTCACGCTGGAGCCAATGCATCTGGTGGAGTCAGAATTACGAATTATAATCAGGTAAAGGCAATCGTTGATAACGGAGATTTAGCAAACGTGTTAGGTCGTCAAGGACCAAAAAAACCAATGCCCCCAGGCGGGCCTATTGAAAAATGTGCTAGCGATCAAATAAGAATTTGGATTGCTGAAGGGGCAAAAGACAATTAAGATTATGAAGAGTTTTTCAATATTATTAGGCTGTGCAACCTTTGTTTTATTAAGCGTTACTTCCTGTTATTACGACGTGGAAGAAGAGTTGTACCTAGGCAGTACCTGCGACACAACCAATGTGTTGTTTAGCAATCAAGTGTCGCTGGTATTAACAAACAGATGTTTAAACTGCCACAATTCAAATAACGCTGGTGTTATTGGTGGTGGCGTGGATTTAGAAGGATATGCCAATGTAAAAACGTACGTCGATAATGGTAAATTACTATCGTCGATAACGCATGATGGTAATGCGTCTTTTATGCCTAAAAGCGCCAACAATACCATGCTTCCTGTATGTGACATCAACCAAATTACAGCCTGGATAAATGCCGGAGCGCCTAACAACTAAAAATCGCGAAATGAATAAACTAATATGTATACTTTTTGCATTACTTGTGGTTACTGTTTCTCAAGCACAAGATGATGACGAATTGGCTGGTTTGCTGGATGAGCCGGTGGTATATGCCCAAAAAACTTTTTACAGCAGTAGAATAGTCAATAGCCATACGACGGAATCAATCGAAAAGAAGGTCCTCGATTTTAGAATTAATCACAGATTCGGAGATGTTTCTGAAGGGTATGACAATTTCTTTGGGTTAGACAACGCGGCCATGCGTTTAAGTTTTGATCATGGTATTACAGATAAAATAACCTTGGGTATAGGCCGAAGTACTTTTCAGAAAACGGTAGACGGTTTTGCCAAGTACAAGTTTTTAAGTCAAATAGAAGAAAACGGTAATATGCCAATCAGTGCGGCATACATTGCTGGTATCACCATGAACACTGAAAAAGCGCCTCAAGGGCGTACAAATTATTTTAGTTCACGCATCGGGTACTTGCACCAACTTGTAGTGGCACGTAAGTTTAACAATGGATTTTCCGCACAGATTATGCCTACCGTCATTCATCATAATTTGATTGATTCGAGTAAGTATAACAATGACGTATTCTCGATGGGTATTGGTTTTAAAAAGAAGATTCTTCCCTCCATTACCTTAAACATTGAGTATTTCTGGGTTGCGCCAAATCAAATATCAGATCAGTTTGTAGATCCTTTATCAATTGGAATTGACATCAATACAGGGTGGCACACTTTTCAGCTACACTTAACAAATGCAACGGGCACGTTTGAACAAGCGGCCATAACGCAAACCACCAATAAATGGTCAAAAGGAAATATTCATTTTGGTTTTAATCTTTCTAGGGAGTTTCAGGCCGGCGGCTTTCATTAATTATTCCAAGAATCGCCCCAACTTGTCTTAGGGATTTTTATACTTTTGAGATTCACATTGATAACAATGTCTCAAGAGATACAAAACACCATAATTCAGTTAACTGAATCTTTAAAACAACATAATTACAATTATTATGTGTTGGCTATGCCAACGATTTCTGATCGTGAATTCGATCAACAATTAAAGGAGCTTGAGGCGTTGGAATTGGCATATCCAAGCTATAAGCAACCGAACTCTCCAACTTCAGTTGTTGGTGGAGCTGTGACCAAAGATTTTAATACCGTGAAACACGAAGTTCCTATGTTATCGTTAGGGAACACGTATAGCAAAGAGGAGTTATTTGACTTTGATAATAGGATAAAGAAGCTCATTGGCGAAGGTTATGAATACACATGTGAATTAAAGTTTGACGGCTTAGCGATCGGGATTAAGTACGAAAATGGCAAAATGGTAAGGGCGCTGACGCGTGGAGATGGCGTACAAGGCGATGATGTTACTGTAAATGTCCAAACAATTAGAAGCATCCCACAACAGCTTATTGGCACGTACCCAGCTGAAGTGGAAGTACGCGGGGAAATATTTATGCACCGAAAAGCATTTGACAAGATGAATGCGGACCGAATAGCTTTAGGCGATAAGCCTTTTGCAAATCCTAGAAACAGTGCTGCGGGTACGATCAAAATGCAGGAACAATCTGAGGTTGCCAAACGACCGCTAGATGTCTATCTATATCAGGTCATTGGTGATGAAAAAGAGTTTAAATCCCACAATGGCGCTTTGTTAAAGGCCAAGTCCTGGGGTCTTCCTGTGAATGGGGATATGAAGATAAAGGCAGATATTGAAGGGGTTTGGCGTTTTATCGAACATTGGGACGTTAAAAGAAAGACCTTATCCTACGATATCGATGGTATTGTCATAAAAGTCAACGACTTTAATCAGCAACATGATTTGGGTTTCACGGCAAAATCTCCTCGATGGGCAATCGCGTATAAATTTGAAACGGAACGAGCAAGTACGGTGTTAGAATCGATTAGCTATCAAGTGGGTCGAACGGGTGCTGTTACACCAGTGGCAAATTTGTCTCCTGTACAATTGTTAGGTACAACGGTCAAACGAGCAAGTTTGCACAATGCCGATGTCATTCAAGAACTCGATGTAAGGGTTGGAGACACAGTATACGTGGAAAAGGGAGGCGAGATCATCCCTAAAATTGTTGGTGTAAACGTAGACGAAAGGCCTGCTGAATCTGTACAAACCGTATTTATCCATACTTGCCCTGAATGTGAAACGGAGTTAACCAGAAAAGAAGGGGAGGCGGCACATTATTGTCCAAATGAATTGGGATGTCCACCTCAAATTAAGGGTAGAATTGAGCATTTTATAAGCCGTAAGGCGTTGAATATAGACAGTTTAGGGGAGGGAAAAATTGGCATGCTTTACGACGCGGGCATATTGTCTACACCCGCTGATTTGTTTACGTTGACTTTCGAGGGATTAAACGGGCTGTCAAAGTCGGTAACCAACGAGGAAACTGGAGAGACTCGATTGATAAGTTTACGCGAAAAATCGGCTCAAAAAATTATTGAGGGTATTCATGCATCTAAAGAAATAACTTTTGATCGAGTTTTATATGGTATCGGCATTCGTTTTGTTGGGTCGACGGTTGCTAAAAAATTAGCGAACCACTTTAAGACCATTGAGGCCGTTGAACAAGCTACGCTGGATGACCTTGTTGCCGTGGAAGAAATTGGGGAAAAAATTGGACAAAGCGTGGTTGAGTTTTTTTCCAATCCAGTAAACCAGTTGATGGTTGAAGGATTAAAACAATCAGGTTTGCAGATGCAACAGGCAGAAAATGATGCACTTGTGTCGACAAGTTTAGAGGGTTTAAAAATTGTTGTTTCTGGGGTTTTTGAAAAGTACAGTAGAAATGAATTAAAAGCGGAGATCGAAAAACATGGCGGTCAGAATGTGGGTTCTATTTCAGCAAAAACTAGCTTTGTGTTGGCCGGAGACAATATGGGCCCAGCTAAACTTGCTAAAGCAGAGAAATTGGGCGTTAAAGTTATATCGGAGGCGGCGTTTATAGAGATGATCAATGGCTAATATCACGACGACATATAGACGGTGGCGAATTAGGCGTGAAAGTGCCAAGGTAGTTGCTGAGCGCGTTTTTACACCCATTAGACAGGCAGGAAGGTTGGCCGTTCTGTATCGCGCTGACGACGAGAATAAGGAAAAATTGCTGAAAAAGGTTTCTGACTTTTGTGTAGATAATCGTTTGCGACTGGTCTGTTTTGGTTATTTCGACTCTAAAGAGCTAGATGACTATTTGATTCCTAACGCAAATTCGGACTATTTCTGTAATAAGCATTTGGACTTTTTCAAAAGCCCACACAAATCCGAATTTGTGAGATTTACAACAGAAAAATTTGATTATTTACTCAATTTGTACTCTTCTTCATGCTTACCTTTGCTAGGCATAAGCGCCTTGTCTGAAGCAAAGTTTAGGGTAGGTCCTCATTGGGAGACGTACGACTTTTGCTTCGACTTAATGCTTAAAGCAACAAACGATGATTTAATGCAATTCACAGATGAAGTGCTCATCTACTTAAAGAATTTTGGAAATGGACAAGTTTAGAGGAACAGGCGTCGCAATGGTTACGCCATTTTTAGAAAATTTCGAGGTTGATTTTGAAAGTTTAAAAAAGCTTACAGAGCATTTGATTTCAAATGGTGTGCATTATCTAGTAGTGATGGGTACAACAGGCGAAAACCCAACAATTACAGACTTCGAGCAACAAAGAGTCCTTGAAACGATTCAAGAAGTAAATGAAGGACGTGTTCCTGTTGTTTTTGGAATCGGTGGAAATAACACCAAAGCAGTAATCGAGCGGGCCAAAGGCTTTAATTATGACGGTGTAGATGGCATCCTTTCAGCAAACCCTTATTACAACAAACCAAACCAAGCGGGTATAGTGAACCACTATACCAAACTGGCTGATGAGGCTAAGGCCCCAATAATATTATACAATGTTCCGGGAAGAACGGGTTCGATGATGCACGTGGACACCATCCTAAAGCTGTCTGAACACGAAAACATCGTTGCGGTGAAAGAGGCATCAGGTGACTTCGATCACAATATGCAGTTGTTAAAGAATAAGTCAGATGATTTTCTAGTTATTTCTGGCGACGACAACTATACGCTACCGTTCATATCGTTGGGTATGGCTGGGGTTATATCTGTTATCGGAAATGCTTATCCAAAAGAATTCAGTCAAATGGTGCGCTACGCATTAGACAGTAATTTCGAAAATGCTCGATACCTCCATTACCGACTTTTACCGATGATAAATGCCATCTTCGAAGATGGAAATCCAGGTGGAATTAAGTGCGTATTAGAGTCATTAGGTATTTGTGGAACGACCATGCGCGAACCTCTATATCCAATATTACCTAAAGTTAGAGAGAAATTAAAAAGCTTGGTAGCCACCATGTAGCGGAGTTTCTAGCGCTTAGTACATTTCCCTATCAGATAACAAACACTTATAAACAGGTTAACGTTGAATACCCAAATCAGAATGTTCTGATTTTAAACTAACTTTGGGCAATGTTTCTTTTACGAAACGGTAACAAAGTATCAGAATATGCTGAAATTCAACCAACAACTACGTTTATGCTTAACAGTTTGTCTACTGTTTAGCTTTCAAATTTTATTTGCCCAACAAACTTGGTATGTAAACGCCAATATTGGTGATGATTCCTACGACGGAATGAGTGCCACTGATGACGGAGGAGGAATCGGTCCTTTAGCAACTATCCAAGTGGGTTTAATGATGGCAAACGATTTAGACACACTAAGGGTGTCGGATGGTGAATATTTCGGAGCAATTCTGATTGATAAATCAATTGTTGTATTGGGGGCAAACCATGGCATAAGTGGTACGGACTCAAGAAATCCAGAAAGTATAATTATGCCAGATATAACGGAGTTAAGTGAACCAGCGAATGGAATTAATTCTATGGTAAACATAACGATGAGTGGTGTAATATTTAGTGGGTTTACAGTTAATGGAGATAATCCAAATGTGAATTCAGGAAACGATGTAAATGGTGCAGATGTAGATTTTTCTTACGGTATTATCTGTTTAGGGGAATACAATGGCGTTGGAATACTTAACAACCGAATTCTGAATATGAACGCAAGTGGTATTGAAGCACTTGGTAACGTTAATTCACCGAATCGAAATTGTGCCTTTGCCTATAACATGTTTAATAATTTTAGCGACGAGTCTACCGCCATAACTTGTGGAAATGGGTTTTACGCAGATGTATTAGAAAACCGCATTGACAACGTAAATAATGGGATTTATGTGTATGACTTTACAACAGCTAGTACAAGACCTTTTGTTATTCAAAAAAATACAGTTCATGTACGAAACATAGCATTACAGTTTAACGGGATAAATAATAACGCATCAAACTTGTATGTTGAATCGAACGTATTCAATTCAGCAAACGCAGGTTCACTCGCTTTCCAAGGTATATCGGTAAGAGAATGTGTTGGCACATCGAATTTGGAGTTACGGAATAACAACATTGATAATTACGAAAATGGAATCTTCTTGTTTAATGTTGATTTACCTGTCAAGTCTTCGGCATATGATACGATGCGCAGTTGTAATGTTGGTTTGATGAGTATTTCGGCGTTTGAGCAGTCAAGAACCGATAGTATTTCCATGGAATTTGGATTAATCAGCGAAGCAAGCCAATCGGCAGTAGAGATTTTTGCAGATTCTACGGCAACCATATTTGATATAAGCAATTGCTTGATACAAGATTGTGTAAAGGGCATATTGGCAGCCGGGAATGTTGCGCTGCGTCCAAACAATACCGCATTTGAACGTCTTGTTAGTTATTATATCCAATTGGATTGGGCCAATACGGCAGTAATAAATACAGACCCTGTCGACGCAACCAAGTGTGTTTTTGATGGGAACACAGGAGGGTCAAATACAATTATGTCAAACTTTGATGTAGAGAATCAAATCAAACACTACATGGACGACGAGTCATTCGGATTTGTGACTTTTCATGCGGACAATGTATACGTTTCAGGTGTTGACGGTAACAGTTTTATAAGACGAGGAATTGAAACATCAGTCGATGATGATCATATCCGGGTGACCCAAATCATGGGTGCAGAAGATTTAGTTGCCGACAAGCAATTGCATATGCACATGTATGGACCTAACGAGGCATCAACGCTTACAGTAGACGCATCGAGCAAGCAAGTATTTATATATGACACGTTAACGGTGACCAACGGTTTACAACTAAACGCTGGTCGTTTAAACACAAGAAGCGGACTTGTATCGGTGGGTGAAATTCTTATTACTCCTGCCAACAAATCGGTTTTAGCTCCAGGTGCGAGTTATGTTGACGGACCTTTGGAAATTGTGGTCCAATCTAATAATACAGATTCTATCATGTTCCCTGTCGGGACGGCTTTTGGGGCACGACCTCTAGCCATATATCTAGCCAATAGTTCAATAGGAAACTGGGATAAAATCTTGGTTTCGCTCGAACAAGGTATTACACCGAATCTTCCAGTGTCAAACGGGATATCACATGTGTCGGACGTTCATTATTGGAGCGTAACGTCAAGCAACATGCTGCCACATGATGAAATCAAGTATCGCGGCGCATATTCTGTATTTGGCACGGACGACGAAGCAGGTGAAGCAGCAACTTTGCGAATGGCTACTGTTCGAAACGGCGAATGGTGGAGCATTGGGGGTGTTGGTTCAGCCGATGGTAATGGTTTTATACAAAGTACAATGCCTAATACCGAATTGAGCCATGTTGCCTTGGCAAATTCTAAAAATGGTCAAAACCGTTTGGGTAAAAGTGATTTGATCGCTGCATTCGATGCTTTAACGGCTTGTGCCGGTGATCCTGTAAGTTTTAAAAACAACTCGACCGCATTAACTGGAAATATTATTACCTACGGATGGGACTTCGGGGATACATCAACAACCAGTGATACCTCGTCTGTAGCAAATCCGACTTATGCCTATCGCACCGCCGGTGATTACACCGTGATGTTCTATATATCATCAGATTCTGGTGATCGGGATACGGTTTATAAAACACTTTCGGTTTATGGTAAGCCAAATGTGGGATTTGATGAAGTAATGAATTGTTTCCCGCAAGCTTGTCAGTTTACTGATACAAGCAGCGTACCTAGACCAAATGATATTGAGTCTTATACGTGGTCTATAGATGGCGACACATATAATACAGGAAGCGTGGTTCACAATTTTGATACAACAGGTAGCTACGATGTAAAGTTGGTCATCGTAACCACCTATGGGTGTAATGACTCATTGACCAAAACTTTATTCCACGGTGATACGGTTCGAATGTCCATAACCCCATCAAGTGATTTTACCATTTGTGCGGGAGACACAGCTCAGATATCAGCGTCAGCTGGTTTGGATAGTTATGTTTGGAATACAGGCGCGACAACCCAAGCCATTCAAGCAAGTCAAGCGCAAACCTATGTTGTAACGGGATACAACGGTAACAATTGTTTTGCTACTGATTCTGTAGCCATGGCACTTGCCCCTTCCCCTACTGCAAATGCGGGAGCAGACGTATCGATTAAGTTTGGCAAAACCACAGTTCTACAAGGTTCTGGTGGTGGAGATTATTTATGGTCTCCTGCAACATCGCTAGACGACGCAACAAGCTCAAACCCAACTGCATCGCCGCAAGAAACAACAACTTATGTGCTAACAGTTACAAACGGCACTGGATGTACCGACCAAGATACGGCAATCGTCAATGTCGATGTTCCAGAGTTTATAAAAGTGCCAAATATATTAACACCAAACGCCGACGGATTTAACGATGTATGGGACTTATCCGAAGTGCCTGATATTGGTAATACCAAAGTGAGTGTCGTCAATAGGTGGGGTAAAACGGTATTTAGCTCCAACGATTACCAGCACGATTGGGCAGGCACCTACGAAGGTGAACCGTTGCCTGATGGTGTCTACATTTACATCATAGAAGGAAGCTTGTTTTACGATACTTTAAAAGGACCAATGCAAATAATTAGATAACAAAATGAAAAATCTTAACATGAAACTTTACGCTTTGTTAGCCTTAATTATTACATCGGCTAACGTTTACGCACAGCAAGTACCGCTTTACTCGCAGTACTATTTCAATAAATTTATTTATAACCCGGCCATGACGGGCCACGAGGGAAGCACGCAAGCCTCATTGTTCGGAAGAAACCAATATACGGGGTTAGATGGATTTCAAACTGCAGGGGCCACGGTTAGTGGTCAGGTTAATGACGGCAAGGTTGGGCTAGGGCTGTATTTGATAAATGATGCAACCATGCTACAAACACAAAACAGTGTGTATGGTAATTATGCGTATAACATCGCTCTAAGCGATGAAAATAAACTGTCTCTTGGTTTTGCCTTGGGTGTATTAAGTAATCGATTTAATACGGAGAATATTATTTCAAACGATCCAAATGATCCGGCTTTACGGTTACTAAATGCAAGACCAGGTGCTGTTATTGATGCGTCTATTGGCGCAAACTTGAAACTTGGGAATTTTCAATTTGGACTTTCAGTTCCACAATTCTTAGGAAGCAGTCAAGAGTATACAGATTTACAGCAGTCTTCATTAATGTTAGATCTTCAAAACCACATTATGGTTATGACTTCATACGACATTTGGGCAAGCGACGATTTTAAAGTGCAACCCATGTTGTTGCTTAAAAACACAAAGAATGCTCCCGGGCAATTCGATATAAACTTAGTCGCTGATTGGGTGAATAAAGGTTGGTTAGGCGCAGCATACCGAGATGGGTATGGTGTAACGGCCATGGCTGGTTTGCGTATTGCCGAAAAACTAAAGTTTGGCTATTCGTATGATTGGTCTACAGGAGATTATAGCCAAGCATTAGGCGGAAGCCATGAGGTGATGGTTGGTATTGATTTGGGTCAGAAACGTGATGACAAGGCAACGCAAGAAGAGATGAATCGCCTGAAAAGCGAGATGGCTAACAAACATGCTTCGGACATGAAGAGTCAGGACAAAAAGATTGAAGATTTAGAAAATCAACTGGCGCGAGTAGAAACAAAGAAACGAGAAGTAGATACGGTATATGTTGTTCAAAAAGTGGAGGTAGCAAAAAGTACCCCTACTAAAACTGCGGATGGCTCTGGAAAGTCTGCTGGAGAGCAAGCCGGTTCTGGTAACTTCATTGTAGTAGCTGGTTCGTTTTCTGAAGAGGTGAACGCCACAAGGTATTTCAATTCTCTAGTAAATAAAGGGTTTAGTCCGTATATGTATTACGACAAAAGCGGCACATACTATGTACATTTAGGGAAATACTACTTTAAGCAAGAGGCCAGAGACTTTGCAAAAGCAAATGCGAAGAAAGGCGTTAAGCTTTGGGTAAAAACCTTGAAATAGGCCAACAAAACAGCATAGCTGTTGCTTGTTTAAACGATTGGTTTAATAGAATCGGGTTGTAAGCAGTTGCCGATTACAATAGCTTTCCGATGATATCTTCTACAGAGATACCTTCAGCTTCAGCTTTGTAGTTTTTCACCAATCGGTGTCGAAGAACATAATTTGCAATTGACTTTACGTCTTCGATGTCTGGGGAATATTTGCCGTTCATTAAGGCATTACATTTTGCTGCCAAAACCAGATTTTGACTTGCTCTTGGACCAGCACCATAACCTAAATATTGATTAACATATTCTGAGGCGTTAGGTAGGTGAGGTCTCGTTTTACCAACGAGTTTTACAGCATATTCTAAGACATTGTCAGCTATCGGTACGTTTCGTACCAATTCTTGAAACGCAATTATCTCTTTAGCCGAGATCACTTTTTTAACTTCTGGCATTGCGTTGCCAGTTGTACGCTTCACAATTTCAATCTCATCTTTTTCAGACGGATAATCTAAGGTGATGTTGAACATAAATCGATCAAGTTGTGCCTCCGGTAACGGGTAAGTTCCTTCTTGTTCGATTGGGTTTTGTGTGGCTAAAACAAAAAATGGTTTAGGAAGCTTGTGATCATGCCCGGCTACTGTAACCGTTTTTTCTTGCATGGCTTCCAGCAAAGCCGCCTGAGTTTTAGGTGGCGTACGGTTAATCTCATCGGCAAGAACAATGTTGGCAAACAATGGCCCTTTTGAAAACTTGAAGTTTCGTTCTTCATCCAGAATCTCCGAACCAGTAATGTCAGATGGCATTAAATCTGGGGTGAACTGAATACGATTAAAGCTTAAATCTAACACGTCTGCAATGGTGTTGATCAGTAGCGTTTTGGCTAAACCAGGTACACCAATTAACAGGCTATGACCATTACAAAATATAGACGTTAAAACGCCTTCAACAACATGATCTTGTCCAACAATAACTTTAGATATTTCTGCTTTAAGCTCGTTGGTTATTTGCTTAAGCGCGTCAGCCGCTTCGACATCATTTTTATACATTTCACTCATTCGTGTTCACTACCTTTTCTTTGCTTTTAACCCAAGTGTCCATGTCTGGGCACACCATATATTTTTCGTCTATCCAAACATAGACGTCTTTTCTAAACGATTCACTCCATTCGTTTAGCGTGTCTTGCTTCTTTTTTTCTAATGCATAAACAGAAAGCTTTTGATAATCTTTCTCTAAACTAGCCTTGTGTGGAGGGGTTTCAGATTTCAAATAGATGATTCTGAACCACGTTGAACCGTCTTGTTGCGGAACAGCATGCGGAGGAGAAACACCGCCTGGCTTTAGTCCTGAAACGCGTAATGCAACATCGGATTGTAAAGCTGTAATTTCAATTTTTGAGGTTCCAACGTTTGGGTCGACAAAGAAACCACAATTCGCCTGCGTGTTGTCGTCTGTGCTATACTTGGCAACAGCTACACACCATTCGATTGAATCGGACTCTATTAAGCGCTTTACGCGACTAAGCTTCTTGGACGTTTTTTCTAGATCAGATTGTAATATTTTCGGTCGAATTAAAATGTGTCTCGCATTGGCTATTTCCCCTTTCCGCTCGATTAACTGAATGATGTGATATCCAAATTGGGTTTTGACCACTTTAGAAATCTCCTCTTTTTTTAGTTTAAAAACGGCAGCCTCAAATTCAGGAACCATTTGCCCACGTTTAAAGTCACCTAAGGATCCACAATCTTTCTTAGACCCTTGGTCGTCGGAGTAGATGTTAGCCGTTAAACAGAAGTCTCTAGAGCCTTCCAGGAGCTCTTTTCTTAACCTTTCAGCTGTTTCGCGAGCATACTTTTCAGCCGCTGCGCTTGGTTTTGGAGCAACTAAAAGCTGAGCCACTTCCACTTCAGAGGCAAAATCCGGCAAACTGTCTTCAGGAATGTCTTCATAAAATTTTCGAACTTCGGTAGGGCTAACTTTTAAATCAGAGATGATCGAGTTTTGGGCTTCTTGGATTTGCATCTCTTCGGTCATCTTACGTCGCATTTGCGCTTTGTATTCAACCAAGCTCATGCCTAAGTATTTTTCAAGATTTTGCAAACCACCTGCTTGATTGGCATAGTAGTCCATTCTACGATCTATCTCGTAATTCACACGTTCTTCGGCAACGACTAAACTGTCGAGGTCTGCTTTGTAAAGCAAAAGTTTTTGGGTAAGAATTTGGTCGAACAATTCACATTTTAAATCACCATTGTACGTGGGGTATTGCAGACTCATCTGATAATATGTGCGATCAAGGTCAGACTTAAGTACGATACTTTCACCGACCACGGCAATTACCTCATCCAACACACCAACTTTTTGTCCATGGGTGTATCCAACAGATGTTGCAAAAACGCACAGTACTATAATGAACCTCATATAATTCCTCAAAACTTCTCTATTTTATTGTTTAGGTATGCTTCTTCTACGATTTCGCGCTCAATTAGTTGCAACAATTCTACCTTTCTTTTATGAATAATGATTGCTTTTATTCTCGCTTTTTCAAATTCGAAAGGCGAAATACTATTCTTTATTTTGAAGTCCAGTATTTCAACAAAGTATGAATTGTCTTTTTCATCCAGCCTAACCATTCGGTGATTGTTCAAATAACTTTCTTGGTTGTAGGTTATGATTGGTATTTCTTTTAAAACATCATTAAACGACAACCAAACAGAATCTTGATAAAAATAATTCGATTTGCTCACTTCACAAATCTTGCTCAAAAACCTCAAGTTGTCTTCACCACCTGCCTTAAACCGATTCCAAAGCTTTTTATGGTTTGTTACTCTTTCAGGGATAACGAAAAAACGGAGCCGAACGATATTCTCCTTTAACTCAAAATTTTTCTTATTGTTTTCGTAGTACGCTAAAATGGCGTCTTCATTTACGTTGGTATCAAGGCGACTACTTAATAGTTTTTGCTCCAGCTCGTAAATCAATAAGTCGTTATAGTATTGATTAACCAAGTCATTTTTGTCTTGCTCTTGCTTTGTTAAAGTTGCCTCGGCCTTAGATAGCAATACTTTTTCTCTAATCCATTGCTGAACGTATTCTTCAACTACCAAAGCGCTATCACCTTCTGTTAGTCTATCTCCCAAACCCGAAACTATATCTTCCATATACAGCGTGTGATTAGACACTTTTGCGACTGCATCTTCACGCTGAACGTCTTGGGTATTCGAACACGATATACATACGCTTACGAGACCAAGAGAAAACAGTAAATTCAGACGGGCCAGCATTATTTTTTGTCAGAAAATAACTGATTTAAAGCGCCATCGTATAAAGCAACAGGATATTTCACCTTGAGGTCTTCTATCCATTTTTCTTCTAAGAATTTTTGATAGTCTGACGTCACAGGTCCTAATGTTTCTTTCAGTCTTTTACGACCGGAAGGAAGAACTTGAGTGATTCTGATGAATACCTTATTGTTTGTGCTTTTGTCTTTGATTTTGTGTAGTGATTTGTTCCAATCCAAGTCGTCAATGTTGTCTGTTTGACCAGATTCGTAGGTTTTATAGACGATGTTAACGCCAAGTGCGTCATCTTTATTTACAGCAGTCAAAATAGCTTTGTCACTGCTGTCTTTTTTAAGATATTTTTTGACCATTCGCGCTGACTTTTTAGAAGAACAAACGTAAGATTTAGTAACCGCTCGTGGCTTCCAAACGTAGTTGTCGCGTCTTCCTTCAAAAAATGTTCTTAATCCTGCTGTGTCTTCAGAAGCTTTGTTCCAAACTGTTTTATTTGAAAGTTCGAACAATAAGATGCCATCTCGATATTCTTGCATAAGGTATTTGAAGTCATCGTATTTAGACTCCAAAACACTTTCCTCGTATTGGAAGTTCATGTTATCTGCAAACGAAGAAAATGCTTCTTTACAAAATCCCATTACGTCTTGGTTTGGTTTACGGGCTTCGGCACCACGAAGCTGTTTTGTGAAGTCTTCGTAAGTATACGTTTTGTCTCCAATCGTAAAGAGACCCGTGTTCGATGTGTGGAACGCTGTGGGCACCCAATTGTACAACAATGAGGTGTCGTTTAGAGATGTGAGGTAAGCATTCCAACCCGTTTGGTTAATGGCAAACTTGTTTTCAATTTTAATTCTTTTTAACACGGCCTCCTTGTTTAATTCACTTCTTGAATCTCGACCGATTTTAAACTTAATTGACTCTTTAACCTCTTTAAATTTTGGAGATCCTTTTTGCTCTATTCTTTTAATAATGTGCCAGCCTAGTTCCGTTTTTACTGGTTTTGAATAGGCGCCATCTTTTAATGTATAAGCGGTTTCTTTAAAATCTTTAGGAACCGATCCACCAATACTTTTTATCCAGTTCAGTTGACCGCCTGATTCTCGTGTATTGAAGTCTTCACTAAAATCTACCACTAAAGACTTGAAGTCTTCACCATTTTCCAATCGCTCGTATATGGCATCAATCCGTGGTTTGTTTTTTTCGTATTCTGTTTCATTGTTTACCCGAATTAAAATATGGGCTACTTTTAAATCTCCACGGCTTGGACGTTTGTCTGTTACCTTCAAAATATGATAGCCGTATTGGGTGCGGAATGGAACACTCATTGCGCCAACTTTAGTGTTGTAGGCTTGATTTTCGAAAGGATAAATCATGCTAAAAGCAGTAAAGTACCCAAGGCGGCCTTCGTTTTTTCGGCCATGATCATCGGTACTACTGTCTCGCGTTATTTGTTCAAACGTTTTGTCGCCCGATGAAATAATATTGCGCCAGTTGTTAATTCTATTCCAAGCCGCTAAAGTATCGGCGGGTGATGCGGCTGGTGACAAATGAATCATCAGATTGCTTGCTTCAATCTCACTTTTCATTCTGTCGAAAGCCTCTTGGATTAGGTTTTCAGTCACTGTTTTATCGGTTAGATACGGTTGGGCCAATTGTTTTCTATAACCCGCCAATTCTTTTATGAAGTTTTGGTTGGTGTCCATACCTAAGTTATACGCTTCTTTCACTTTGAGTTTAAAACGAATGTACAGGTCTAAGTACTCTTGTAATTCAGTCATCGTGGGTTTGACATCAGGAGTTTTGTCATTTTTACTAAACACGCGCTCAAATTCGGCGCCCCATACTGTATCTCCATCGACGCTAAAAATGGCAGGGCCACCTTTTTGTGCGTTCGCAAATGTTGCATTGAATACAAAGAGAATGAAAATCAGTTTTTTTAAGATGTGCATTGTTTTAGCTCAATTTTTTCAGAACCGCGAATTTAAGGATAAACAGGGCCATTTAGGTAAACGTAGTATCAGTTTTGAATGAACCATGGCAATTGGTTAAAACTTATTTTTAGTAAGTTTGATTTGTGCAAGACAGA
Source organism: uncultured Bacteroidia bacterium (assembly GCA_905478335.1). Taxonomy (GTDB): domain Bacteria; phylum Bacteroidota; class Bacteroidia; order NS11-12g; family UBA9320; genus UBA987. The sequence goes on from CAJQIC010000007.1 coordinate 41,849, forward strand.
AGAGATTTTTTAAAACTAGGTGCAGCTGGGCTGGTTGGGTTATTTGCAAACACGGCAATAGCTGAAACCACTGAGATTGATGCAAATTTTGGAGGGGTTAAAGACCTCTCAAATAAGTCATGGAAACGGATTCAAAAGGAATTCACTATTAAAAACAAATTAAATTATCTCAATACTGGGACTATGGGCCTGTCTCCTAAAGTCGTTAGGGAGAGTATAATAGAACGTATGGAGTTTGTAAACTCTACAGGGAGCTACAGTGGATTGAAGTACAAAGCTCAAGAACGTTTGGCTCAAATGATGCAATGTAATGCCGATGAAATAGCCATTACACATAATGTAACGGAAGGGATAAACATCGCCGCTTGGGCTTTGCCTTTGAACAAGGGTGATGAGGTGGTATTAACCAATCACGAACACGTTGGGAATGCGCTTCCTTGGCTAAACAGGAAGCGAAAAGAAGGGATTGAGATACAGGTATTGGAGTTGGCGCCGACGGCAGAAGAATGTTTAAGTCGATTGAAAGCGCTTATAACACCACGAACAAAGGTTATTGCTGTACCTCACGTAACCTGCACCACCGGACAAGTATTGCCGATAAAAGAAATCTGTCAACTAGCAAAATCAAAAGGTATCTATACGCTTATTGACGGCGCACATGGGGTGGGCATGTTAAACCTTGACGTGAAAGACCTGGGCTGTGATATGTATGCTTCTTGCTGCCATAAATGGATGCTTGGACCTAAGGGGACTGGCGTATTGTATGCCAACAAAACGCTTATTGATGGATTGGATGCCTTATTTGTAGGTGGTTATTCGGACACGGGATGGACTATTTCAAAATCAAATTCTGAGATTAAAGGCTTGCGTGCAGATAGCCATCGATTTTTCTATGGCACACAAAACACTGCACTTTATGCCGGTATCATTTCCGCTGCTGATTTCATGCTAAATATTGGCATGGAACGCGTGGCTAAACGCATTAAATCACTAAATCAACGTTTTGTTGATGGCATATTGAGTCATTCTAAGTTTGATTTACTTACTCCCGCAGAAACGGAATCACGAGCTGGTATAGCATCCTTTAAAATTGAAGGAAACGATAGACTTGTCTATGATGCATTAAGGAAGGAAAAATGGATACTACGATATGTTGGAGAAAGTGATTTGCACTGTATGCGTGTTTCAACGCATATTTATAACGATGAGGGCCAGGTAGACGACTTACTGAATAAGTTATATAGCGCATGAGGCTTTTTGACGGTAAAATACTTCTAGACAATTTACCCGATGAGCTACCAAGCGCGCTTAAAGCAACGTTGACAAATTGGAGAGACCAAAAGTCTTTACATATAGCCACATCGGGTTCAACAAGTGAGCCTAAATCCATTAGTCTTTTTGATAAATTGATTAGATGGAGCGCCGAACGCAGCAAATTGGCCTTAGGTTTATCGGATGATGAGCGTGTTTTACATTGCTTGCCCACAGAAAAGGTTGGTGGATTGATGCTTATTATCCGCAGTGTTTTATACAACTGGCATTTATCCCTGTATAAACCCGAAGCAAATCCGATGCTGAAGATAAAGAATGATCATGATTTTTCATTTGTGAGTTTAGTGCCGTATCAAATGGCTAACATCATGAATCACCCAAAATCAGCACAAAAATTGAAACGTTTCAACACCGTGTTACTTGGAGGTGCGGCTATTAGTGAAGCACTAGAAAACCAGATACACACATTTATGACTGGTAATACTGTGCAAGTGTTTCATTCCTATGGCATGACGGAAACAGCGAGCCATGTGGCTTTGAGAAATTTGCGGACAATGGAACCCAATTCGTTTGCACTTCTTGACGATGTCGAAGTGAGTTTAAATGACTCTGGCTGTATGCGGTTTATGATACCTGCTATTGGACACGATGTCCAAACTAAGGATTTAGGTATTCTTAAAGACAGGACAATTCAGTTTTTATCAAGGGAGGATGACGTTGTGAATAGTGGAGGTGTAAAGCTTCATTTATACAAAATAGAAAGCAAAATTAATGGCATATTGAAGGAAAATAACCTGGCTATTCGATACTTTCTCTGGAAAAAAATGGATGATGCACTGGGCGAAAAACTGGTTTTTGTAGGCTTAAAAAACGACAAACAAATGCGCATTGTGGAGTTACTTCAGCAGAATCTTCCAAAATTTGAGATACCGAAAGACTTTTATTGGGTCGAGGGTTTTGAAAGAACAGAATCTGGGAAAATCGATCGTCGTAAGACGCTTCAACGGTTAGTCGAAATCGGTAGTTAATTTAAATCGTAGAATCCGACCATTTCCGGCATCAGCTATGTATACGACTTTATTTTTATAAGCAATTCCTGTCGGCTCATTAAATTCGGAAAGGCCAGTACCAGTTCCTCCAAACGATACATTGATGTACTTCGTTGAGCTATATCCTGGAGGAGGTTTAACACCTTCAAATCCGTTTAATGAGAAAAGGTATAAAGAATCTTTTTTGGAATCTGTGATAAAGATGTGGTTGGTTCCATCGCCCGCAAGAGAAACCCCAGTTGGGTCATCAAAACGATAGGGAAATGTTAAGAATCCGTCAGCCTCATCTTCTGTGGTGGTCATCACACGAGGCTCATACGTTGCTCCGAATTCTGTTTCGATGTACTCGATGTATTGGACCTTAATGACACCTTGTTGATCTACGCTGGAAAACAAAAAGTCGTTGTTTCCATTGGCAGAAATTTGAGGTGGTTGCACAGTGGTAACTACACCAAAAGGTTTTTTGAAATAGTCACGGTATAAGGCACCGTTTGAACTTACGGCTATTGGTGTGATGAAATTATCGTCTGAATCAAAACGTAAAATAGCGTCATCTGGTCCATCAAAATTATTACCACCGTTTCCATTACGGGTAACGTAAAATTCGTTGTTGGCTAAAACGCCAATTCTATTAAAAACAACAGATGGGTCAGTACTAGAGAATGTAGACTTGTAGTAAAATGGATGAACTATTTCGTTGGTTACGCTGGCATGGCGAATGCCATAGGCTCCGTTTGCAGCATGTAAATCGATTCTATAAATACAAGTTAAATCAAATGCTTGACCTGAAATGGTATCTGTTTTTGATCCAATCACCAATAAATCAAATCGCCTGTCTTGAACAATAGACCGAGCACCCTGAACCTTAAACCGTCCAAGTTCACGACCAGATTCATCAAGTGATATTACTTCTTCTGTACCTTCATCTACCACATAGATAAGTTCGTCAAAACCGGTGGTAATGTCTATAGGACGTATAAAGTTTGTTAACGCTGGCTGAATAGGAACATATGAAATATCACGAATTTGGAATTCAGGTGTTTCAATAAAATCCAAGTCAGTTTTGGTCCCAAAAAATCCATCACAACTGACAAACAGAACAGATAGTATAAGAAGTAATTTAACGAGGTTACGCATATTATCTTTCCATTTTGTTAAAAGTCAATTGCAAGCCAAAATTGTGCTGTGTTCCCATAAAATTTGTTGGGTTCATGCCATAATTGATGCGTAACGGATTCACACCAATTTTAGATTTATAGCCAAAGCCAAAGGTTGGAAAACTTTGCCCTTTTACACTTAGTTTATAACCTGTTTGAATCTGGAATAGTTTACTGTATTGGTATTCGAATCCGATACGGATGTTTTCTGCATTGTCGTTGGGATTGTTTAGTTGTAAGGAACCAACAATTACGTGATTGTCTTTTCGTAAAGCATCAATGGCAAACCCCATTTTAAACACCGTAGGTAAAGAATACCGACCAAGTTCAAGTGGGCCATTTCTATTATAGTCTACGGCAATTGTGGAGCCATTAATTGATGAACTACCACCAAAATTCTGAACGACAACGGCAAATCGTAGGTTTTTGAAATCTGTTTGATAAAGAAATCCTAAATCAATTGCGGCAGTACTGTTGTCGTAGCTCTGCATCGTTTCATATATATAGCTTATGCCAACGCCAAGGCTGAACATTTTTGAAAGTTTGGCTGCATATGTTCCTTTAATTGCATTTTGACTCATACTGAAGTACTGACCTGTTCCATCAGGTTGAAATTCTGTACGAACCAACATATCACCACTATTCAATGAGTTAACTGACAAGCCTATGGTTGCTTCATTTTTAAGTTTATGTTGATAGGATAAAAATGATTGCTGTATACCCGCTCCAACCAACAAATGACTCAAGCCTAAGCTGTTTTCAGTTAAAGTAGCAAGGGCGGCGGGGTTGGATGCTGCACAATAGGCGTCAACCTTGTTGGCAATACTTGCACCAGACATCCCAACCGAACGCGGGTTTAAGTCATTTTTCAAGAAACTTAAAGTCGAAAGTCCCGCACGTTGACCTCCAAAGTTGGGTAATATTTGCGCGTTCGTTTGTACTGAGAAACCCATTACAATGAACAACAGTGCGAGAATATTTTTTGGCGACATGCAGCTGCAAATTTAGGATATATTGTTATGAATAGTTGACTCCTATGCAACCAGATTATTATTTCTTTTTATAATACCTTTTTGTCTTCCAAAATGGTAGTGTAATATTGTCTTTCAATTCATGTTATGACTCAAGAACAGCAGATTGCCGCGGAAATATTATACAATGCCAGTGCTTATAAAACACCATGTGACCCAATTCGCACAGTGATTGGAGAAACGGATATTGCCACGGCATATGGCGTACAGGAAATCAACATTAAGAAACGGCAAGCCGCCGGTGAAAAAGTAGTGGGCAAAAAAATTGGCCTGACCTCGTTTGCAGTTCAAAAGCAACTGGGTGTGGATCAACCTGATTACGGCGTGTTGTTTGATACTATGAAAATGGGCATGAACGGTTCACTAGCTACGAGTGATTTAATGCAACCAAAAGCCGAAGCGGAGATTGCTTTTATTATTAAAGAGGATCTAGATGGCGACATATCAATGGAAAGTTTGGTAAACGCAATAGACTATGCGGTTGCGTCGATTGAAATCGTAGGAAGTCGTGTACAGAATTGGGATATCCGAATTACCGATACAATTGCAGACAATGCTTCTGCTAGTCACTTTGTCTTAGGAGATAAAAAAGTGCGCCTCACGGATTTGGATTTAACAGGTTGCAAGATGGTTATGACTAAAAATGGTGTAACAGTATCTGAAGGTACAGGTGCAGCGTGCATGGATAACCCGCTTAACGCAGCCCTGTGGCTTGCTCAAGTCATGTCTAAAAACGGACAACCTTTAAAAGCAGGGGAAGTATTGCTTTCTGGGGCGTTAGGGCCAATGGTTAGCATTGAAGCAGGGGACTCAATTTCGGCATCTATTGAAGGCTTGGGTGAGGTTGGTGTGTCGATTTCGAATTGATTTTTTATCTTTCTTCGATTAGGGTTTAAGCAACCTTAGACCTTTCTTCCATTAGGCTTATCAGTCCGCCAGTGGTCGGACAAGCTCTATAACCGATTTTCATTTTTGAGACCAAAAACGAAACAAACGTGTCCGCCCACCGGCGGAAAGTCTTACCAAAAATATGCTCCCTAACACACCGGCCAGCGCGTCCCCCGCATTTTTGGTGGGCCAACGCTCTTGTTCAGCGTCAGGTAAA
>CAJQIC010000008.1 GCA_905478335.1 uncultured Bacteroidia bacterium
GTGGTGAATACCGATGAGATAGTTCCGTTTTAAAATGCTGCCGAATGCCGTTTAAACTTGAATACATTTGTGGTCGAAATTACAATCCATTGTCGGAAGATAAACACATAAAATACATGAAGCGGTGTTTTGAGCTTGCAAGAAAAGGACACCCACTTACCTACCCCAATCCGCTCGTTGGATCTGTAATTGTGCATCATGACACAATAATCGGAGAAGGTTATCATACGGGTTACGGTAACCCACATGCAGAAGTAGAAGCCATTCATGCTGTAAAGGACAAATCTTTGCTGTCGGAATCGACACTATACGTCAATCTTGAGCCTTGCTCCCATCACGGAAAAACACCACCATGTGCAGACTTGATTATTAAACATAAAATTCCGCGAGTAGTCATATCTAATCTCGATCCACATGATAAAGTTGCAGGACAAGGTATTGCAAGGCTGCGAGATTCAGGGATTGACGTACATACCGGAATACTGGAAGAAGATGGAGCTATTTTGAATCGTCGTTTTATGACGTTTCACAGTAAACACAGGCCATACATCGTGCTCAAATGGGCGGAAACACATGACGGGTTTATGGGCAGAGACCCTAACGACACAAACCACTCTAAATCAATTAGCAACGACCTAGCCAACATATATGTTCACCAACTGAGAGCAGAATCTGCTGCCATATTTGTAGGTACAACTACAGCCATAGCAGATAACCCAAGCTTAACCACACGTTTGGTAAAAGGGAAAAATCCGCTTCGCGTCATATTGGATTTGGATGGTAAACTACCTACAACACATACCATTTTTGTAGACGGTGAACCGACCCTAGTTCTAGGGAAAAATCGTGATATTGCCAATGCTGTATTTGAACCTGCATCTTCAACGGATACCATTTTTGATGTGTTAACCAATGCATTGATGTCTCGGCACATCGACCAAGTGCTCATAGAAGGTGGAGCCAATATTCTAAACCAGTGTATCAAACAAGACTATTGGGACGAAATACATGTACTTACAAGTAACGACAAATGGGGTTCTGGAATTAAAGCGCCTGAACTACTTGGATTGGAAACGACAACTCAATTCGACTTAAAAGACAACTCAGTAAAAGTGTACCATAACAACTAACCATGTTTCTGCTTCTTAGTATTCTTTGCTCGACCATTATTAATCTTGTTTTTAGATATTTCCCCAAATATCAAGTAGACAATCAACAAGCCATTGCCGTAAATTATTGGACCTGCATCGCCACAGGTTTGTTAACCTCAGATATCAGCTTCAATGTATTGGCAAGCAACTACCAAACAAGCTGGGGTCCATACACCTTGTTGCTCGGACTTCTATTTGTTTCCGTGTTTTTCGGAATGGCCGTGACCGCTCAAAAATATGGGATTAGTGTTTCTGTAATTGCGGCAAAAATGGGCGTCGTATTCCCCGTTTTGTACGCCTTTCTATTTTTAAAAGAATCGCTTACCGCACTATTGATTGTCGGGATTGTGATGAGCTTAGTAAGCGTGTATTTTGTAAGTAAAAAAGACAAACGCATTTTGACTAGCAAAACGAATTGGGTGCTGCTGTTGCCCTTATTTGTGCTGCTTGGCAGTGGCGTGATAGACACCTCGTTAAAGATTATAGAACAACAAATAGTTGGCCAATCTCCAGCTGCCGCAACCATTATGATCTTTTGTGCTGCTGCGTTTTTAGGCACAGCAATAACGGTATACCGCGTTGTAACGAATAAAACGGTTATAACGCGTCAGAACGTGGTTGGCGGTATCATTCTTGGCATACCAAACTACTTCAGTATTTTCTTTCTGCTTAAGGCACTGCAATCAGACTTTTTCACCACATCCCAGGTATACCCTTTGAACAACGTTGGCATCGTAGTGCTTTCAACTGTGTTATCCGTCATCATCTTCAGAGAGCAATTAAACAAGAAGAATATCATTGGTATTGTAATGGCTTTGCTTGCTATCGTTTTAATCAGCTTACCGTAAACATGGAAGGCACGTTTATCACCATAGAGCGGTCAGTAGAAGTGCTGCATAAAGACAGGGGTTCAAAATTTATTGGCCTAGCATTTCACGTAGACAGTGAAGACAGCTTAAAAACCCTACTTAACGACCTACGGGTTAAATATGCAGACTCAACGCATGTTTGTTATGCGTATCGCTTGGGATTAAACGGTGAAAACTATCGGGCTAATGACGACGGTGAACCCAGCAACTCTGCAGGACAGCCCATTCTACGAGAAATTAAGTCTAAAAACCTAACCTACACCTTGGTGGCTGTTGTTCGGTATTACGGAGGCAAGAAATTAGGCGTTTCTGGACTTATTGAAGCCTATGGAAGTGCAGCTAAACAGGCCTTAGACGGATGTACAATCGTAACTAAAACGGTTCAAAAAAGAGCTTGGATAAGACATCTAGGAGCTAAAGATTTTCAGGTATACGAATTAGCGAACAGATTTGATTTTACGATTGTTCAACCACCAAGCCTGATAGGCGGTTATTTTGAAATTAAATTGGCCGAATCCAAGTACAGCGAATTTCAGAGACAACTAGAATCATTACCCAATTTTGAACTAACTGATAAACCTAATCGCGTCTAAAGGCGTTAACTTTACATAATGAAAAACTGGTTGTTGGTAATTACTCTGTGCGTTTTGTCACAGTATGCTACTGCGCAAATTGCGGTAATCCATGATCAGTCGAACGGTATCGAAATACCTGCCGTCACTACATATTCCATACATAAAGTACTCCAAACCGAGGACGCAGTTACAAAGTTTCTCAGTCAGGAGCACCTCGTATTAAGTCTTCCAGAGTATCAAACACGGCTTATAAGTTCTACGAAAAGCTTAACAGGAAAACATTATACCTATGCGGTGTCGAAAGATGGTTTTCCTATTTACAACGCTCAAATTCGGGTACACACAGATTTACATGGAAACGTTCTGTTTGTGCAGGACAATATTCCCGCAATCCATACTGATTTCACTTCAACCCATTCTAAATCGAAACAAGTCATTGTGGGCATAAATGGTCGTTGGGAACTCGCCGTTTTTGAACAACTAGATGACACATTTAATTCAGAACAAATCGTGGTGGATGATGTCGTTCATGGTCAAATTACTCAAAAGTTGTTTTATGAGGCTCCAGACACACAAGTTAAAGCACAAGTGTTTCTGGTAAACCCTTTAAATACAGCTCAAAAACCATATGGGTCGCCGTATATAGATTCATCAGATTTAGATGTACCTCAACTCAATGCGGAACGCAAATGGGTTGACATGACTGTAGAACACAAAAACGATACCTTTTGGCTAAAATCTGAAAGATACTACTTCGGTAATGTTAGTAATCCGGTTACGCCACAAACTTTCTCGTTAACGGATACCTTTTCTTTTACCCGAAGTCAATATCAATTTGAAGACGTCAATGCGTTTTATCATATCACCCACATGACTGACCATGTTGAGCAATTGGGGTTTTCGAATGCCTTGCCAGATACCTTGGTTATCGACGCTCATGCCTACAATGGAAGCGATTTCAGTTCATTCAACTACGGTGTATCACCAGTAGAATTAGAATTCGGGGAGGGTGGAGTTGACGACGCCGAAGATGGAGAAATCGTCGTGCACGAATTTGCTCATGCCTTAGCTTTCGTCGCCGGAGGTGATTCTTATGCCAATACACGTGATAGAAGCGCCATGGAAGAAGGAAATGCCGACTATTTTAGTGCCTCATATTCAAAATCCTACACGGATTTTGCATGGGAAAAAATGTTTAATTGGGACGGCCATAATCCGTTTTTTGAAGGTGTAACTATTGGAGCTCAGTTGCAATATCCTCAAGACATGACCGGCAACTCGAACGCCGACAGGGAAATGTGGTCGACTCCGTTGATGTGTATTTATGATAAAATTGGGCGGGCTAGTTGCGATTCTTTGGTGTTGGAGCATTTGTTCTATCAATACAAAACGGCCACGATTCCAGAGATGGCTAACATCCTATTAACCGTTGACTCGCTGCTATTCGACAAACGTTATCATCGTGATATCCGATCTTGTTTTTCAAATCATAATATTCTGCTTTCTGAGGGAAAGAAGCTGGAATTCAGCCAGTTGTTTACTGCGTTTAATACTGAAGGGTTTAGTTTGGGTATAGATGATGCAGCAATAAGTAGCCAATCAGGACAACAATTTGGTTATTCAATTTCCAACGACTTAGGTCAGGAAATTGCCTCAGAATTAAACGTTTCACAAGTAAACATTGCGACACAAGAGTTCAAGTCCGGGATTTATTTTGTACAATTGAAGTTAGACGGATATACGTCATTTCTAAAACTTATAAAGTATTGATGGACGGCTGGATTGAAGAAAACGACTTATTGAGTAAAACATTTGTATTTAACAATTTCCTTGACGCGACGCGTTGGATGTTTGATGTATCAGAACAAATTGAAGAATTGAATCACCATCCGGAATGGCGCAACGTCTACAACAAAGTGTTTGTTAACTTACGAACGCATGATGCAGACAACAAGGTTACTGAAAAGGATTATGCATTAGCAAAGCTTCTCAACGATTCATTTGACAACTTTAAGTAATCAACGGCAAAAGCTATTTTGAACAAGCTAACACTCTATAGCTCAGAGGTTAATAGTAGGCTAACTTTCATTGCTGAGTTGATTTTTCATGACCTTCTTGGATTTGAAATAACGCTTACCTCAAACCAAGAACTCTTCGCTGCTTCTAATGGTGTTCGCATTAATTACTCCAAGAATCAAGACCTTTCAGGATATCATATTATACCTTCAAATCTGTTATTTGAAGCAGATATAAGGCATGTCGACATTGGTTTGGGTAAGGATTGGAATGCAACACCTACGCTTATTCTTGATCAAGACATTCACCTCGATGTCTTGGCGTCTAGTTTTTATTTGGTGAGTCGCTACGAAGAATACCTTCCGTTTAGACAAGATGCACACGAACGGTTTCCAGCCACTGAGAGCTGTTTGTATCAATTAGGTCTATTGAGCCGACCAATCGTTAACGAATGGGCAATACACCTCAAAACTGCACTCCAAGCCATGTATCCTGAGATGAGTTCAACCTCCAGGACATTTGAATACCTTTCCACTATAGATATCGACCAAGCGTGGAAATATCGTAACAAAGGATTTTTAAGGTCTTTTGGCGGATTTGTAAGAGATGTAGTCAATGGAAGTTGGCAAGACGTAAAAGACAGGATGTCTGTTATGACCAATCAAAAAGCAGATCCATTTTATAACTTTGATTGGCAAGACCACGTTCATGAGAAGTACAAAACCATTGTAAACTACTTTATTCAAATAGGTAAACGAGGTAAATTCGATAAAAACACCGATGCTTCTAATGCTAAGTTTCAAAGCTGTATTAATCGGCTAAACGATAGATATACCATAGGCATACATCCTTCTTACCGTTCGAACTACCAGCACGCTTTAGTCGGCCAAGAACATCAACTGCTTGAAAATATAGTTGCCCAAGACATTGCGCATAGCCGACAGCATTTTTTAATGCATAAAATGCCGGATACTTATATAAGACTTGACGGTATTGGTATTCGACAAGATCATACCATGGGTTACTCCACGCACCTAGGGTTTCGTGCAGGCATAGCAGCACCGTTCCGTTTCTTTGACTTAACTACCAACGAGGTCACCAATCTTGAGTTAATCCCTTTCTGTTGTATGGACATAACACCACTACATTATATGAACCAATCTCCTAATCAAGCAGTTACAACAATTGTCGAGCTGATGGAGCAGGTCAAAAATGTGGGTGGATTATTTGTTAGTCTATGGCACAACGAATCGATGAGTGAAGATGGCAGATGGCGCGGTTGGAGCACTGTTTATAGCCAGATGGTTGAACACGCGTATACGCTAACCGCTGACGATGAGAAGTAAGGTTAGTGTTTTAATAATTCTCGTCCTCCTTGTGGGCCTATTTTCCAGATCTGACTTTGCGCTTCAATTCATACCGTTAAGTGTCGGTGACGCACTGTATGGAACATTAATTTACTTCCTAGTGTGTTGGATACGGGTTGGTCAGCGTCCTGCTCAGAATTTTTTAATCGCCCTGTCTTTTTGTTTTGTTATAGAATTTTCTCAACTCATTACTGTCGACTGGTTTGAAACAATTCGAAACACGTTGGTTGGAAAGCTCATATTGGGTAACGACTTCAAACTATCAGATTTGATATACTTGTCCATTGGTGTAACAGGTGGATTGGTTATTGACAGGAAGTTTTTGGGAAGGAAAACCCAAGTGTCTACATGACACTATAAGGGATTGAAGAAATCTCTGTTCGGTATGTTCTTAATGTTCTTGTGCGCATAAAGAGATCCTAAGCGATTAAATCCAACTACTCTTCAAAGCTAGAACTAACAACTAGTTCCTTCGTGCCGTGGCTCCAATTATAAAAACCTTCGCCAGATTTAACACCAATTCTACCTGCGTTGACCATATTAACCAACAACGGACATGGCGCATATTTTGGATTTCCAAAACCAGTATATAAAACGTCTAATATCGCTTTACAAACATCTAGCCCGATAAAATCAGCCAATTGAAGTGGCCCCATTGGATGTGCCATACCCAGCTTCATCACCGTATCAATTTCGGTTACACCACCGGCACCTTCAAATAAGGTGTAAATAGCTTCATTAATCATCGGCATAAGAATTCTATTGGCGATAAACCCTGGATAGTCATTGGCCATTGCTGGGACTTTCCCGATGTCTATCGATAGCTTCTCGATGGTATCAGTCACCTCTTTAGACGTACAGTAACCCGTTATAATTTCAACCAACTTCATCACAGGAACCGGATTCATAAAATGCATACCGATTACCATCTCAGGTCTCTTTGTTGCCGCCGCTAATTCAGTAATAGAAATCGATGACGTATTGGTAGCCAAAATGCAATGTTCTGGTGCAGCTTGGTCAACCTCTTGGAAAATCTTCTTTTTAAGATCTAATCTTTCAGTTGCTGCTTCTACAACTAAATCACAGCCAGCAACGCCCGTTACCACATTTGTGAAAGTTTCAATGCGATTTAAACTGTTGGTTTTCACATCTTCCGCAATCTTGCCTTTGGCAATTTGTCGATCGAAGTTTTTACCTATAGTTTGCAATGCTCGGTCTAAGGCATCTTGCTTGATATCAATCAAATGAACATCATATCCGTTTTGAGCAAATACGTGTGCAATTCCATTGCCCATTGTTCCAGATCCTATTACGCCTACTACTTTCATTCTGTTGTTTTTAAGGACGCAAATTTAGTAATAGTCAGCCATTAAACCCGTAAGAATTGTGGTAAGAAAGTTGTGATAATTCGCGGTTAAAATCTAAGCGTGAAACCAGCCGAAGGTAGTACTCTGCGGTTCACCACGATAAAGCTGGGTTGGGGTTTTATCGCTAGATCTTCATTGACGTCAAACTCTCGAAGATGGGCATCGACATTGGCATCAATAATTTGTAGGACATACAGAAGTCCTAAACCCAGAATCATTTGGTCGCGCGTTTTTCTATAATAGTTGCGTTCGCTTCTTATTTTATCGACGGCAAGATCTGGATATAAATAGTTTATCGTTGTAGTGTCGTCATCCAATTCAGCGATCAACGAACTTTGATATCCCTTTAAACTATCCGTATTTATTTTAAGCCCATAACCCAGTCCTGCCCCTGCGGCATATAACAATCCTACTTTCCAATATTTCTTGTTGTACACCTGCCCTAGTCCTGGAATTATCGCAGACATAATGGTTGCTTTCATTGGGCTGTGCACCTCTCCAGAGTCTTTTAACGGCAGCATATAACCGGACTGATTCAGCTCCATACATTTATCTTTGAAACTAAATTGTGCTTTGCACTGCACGTGCATAGAACCAACTACCAAAAGACCAATAATAAAGCGAATCATGTCTGTCGCAAAATTAGTTCAATCCTGCTATCTAAACGCTTAATTCGACTAAATGTGGCGCATCTTCTCTAAGATGTCAGCTAGATGAGGTTTGTCGTCAAAGTGAATAATTATTTTCCCCTTCTCCCCTTTTACTGCGGCAAACTCTACCCCAGAACCTAAACGTTCGACAAGTAAATCGCGATATGGTTTGAACTCTTTAAAGTTAGCCTTTGGTCCGGTTGATCCAGAATCTGTTGTCTTTTCTGTAGGTTCTGGAACCGCACCTGTAGATTGATATTCCTTGACTAGTTCCTCAATCTTTCTGACCGACAAACCTTCAGCTACAGCTCTTTTACAGATATAATCCTGAACGTCTACGTCTTCAATGTTTATTAAAGCCCTTGCGTGGCCCATTGAAATTTCGTTTCTCCTCAACGCGCCTTGAATCGACTCCGGAAGTTTCAGCAGTCTTAGGTAGTTATTGACCGTACTTCTTTTTTTCCCGACCCTCTCACCAAGTTCTTCCTGTCTCAAGCCACATTCATCTAACAATCGCTTGTAACTCAGGGATATTTCAATGGCATTTAAATCTTCGCGTTGAATGTTCTCAATCAATGCCATTTCTAGCATTTCTTGATCATTTGCAAGCCTCACATAAGCGGGTATTCGCTCAAGACCGGCAATGATACTGGCTCTTGTACGTCTTTCACCGCTAATTATTTCATACTTGTCATTACCTATTTTCCGAACGGTTATAGGCTGTATAACACCATGAATCAATATAGACTCGGCAAGTTCACTTAATGCTTCATCCTCAAATTCATTTCTAGGTTGAAATGGGTTTGCGACAATCTGAGACAAAGCTATTGTTGCCACGGAGTTCACGGCACCTTCCGACAATGAAGAAACGTTATCTTCAGAATTTTCTAATAACGCTCCTAACCCTTTTCCTAATGCGTTTCGTTTTGCCATTACTGTAATATCTTCTCGGCTGATGCCATTTTTGTCATGTTGTTTTTCTGTAGGATTTCTCGTGCTAAATCAAGATAATTAACGCTACCTCTTGCAGTGGCATCATGCTCTAAAACGGGCAATCCAAAGCTAGGAGCCTCACTCAATTTTGTGTTTCGTTGAATAATGGTCTCAAAAACCATTTCTTGAAAATGTAGCTTTACTTCATCAACTACTTGATTTGATAAACGTAAGCGACTGTCGTACATGGTGAGCAGTAATCCTTCAATCTCCAAATTCACATTTATGCTACGTTGGATGATCTTAACGGTGTTTAATAGCTTACCCAAGCCTTCAAGTGCGAAATACTCGCACTGTACTGGAATGATAATCGAATCTGCTGCTGCAAGCGCATTCGTTGTGATTAAACCAAGAGAAGGAGAACAATCGATTATAACGAAGTCATACATGTCGTTAACTCGAGACAATATTCGCTTCATCAACTTCTCACGATTTGGCAAATCAATCATTTCGATTTCTGCACCAACCAAGTCAATATTAGAGGGTAGCAAATCCAAATTAGAGTTTGTTGTTTTTAACAAAATATCATCAGGGCTTATGTCTTGAACAAGCGCCTCATACAAACCAATCTTCACATTCTTAGGATCAAAACCAAGACCAGAAGTAGAATTTGCTTGCGGGTCTGCATCGACCAACAGAACCTTATACTCTAGAATCGCTAAGCTGTAAGCTAAATTAATAGCAGTTGTAGTCTTCCCTACACCGCCTTTCTGATTCGCAACACAAATCGTTTTTGTCATAGTCTTAATTTTAAAAGTTCAATTTTTCTCCAACTTGTGGAAGGAGTAATTCAACCCCTTTATCACGAAATGCATTTCGCGCATCGTCATGATTAATTTCTATTATTTCGAAAGTATCATAGTGCATACCAATTACTTTCTTCGCGCCACAAAAGGTCGCAGCAATAGCTGCATCTTTTGCCCCCATCGTAAAATTATCTCCTATCGGCAATACTGCACCTGTTAGGTCAAACTCATCTCCTATTGGTTTCATGTCGAACGTTAGGCCTGTATCCCCAGCAAAATAGATACAATCTTTTGAACCCTTTATCACAAAACCAACTGGGTTCCCGGCATAACTTCCGTCAGGGAATGAGCTACTGTGCGCAGCAGGTACAACCTTGTATTCAACACCTTGATTTACAAAGACTCCTCCATGGTTCATTGGCCTACAGTTGGAAT
The DNA here is from genome assembly GCA_905478335.1 of uncultured Bacteroidia bacterium. Classification (GTDB taxonomy): domain Bacteria; phylum Bacteroidota; class Bacteroidia; order NS11-12g; family UBA9320; genus UBA987. The sequence continues at coordinate 10,170 of CAJQIC010000008.1, forward strand.
ATCCTTGTTTTTCCAACCACAGGTATATTTCGTAGTTACACACCACTAGAGAATCCGTTTGATTTGCCAAAGCAACCAAGTCACCAATATGGTCTCCATGGCCATGTGTTATCAAGATTACATCTGCGTCTATTTGAGACAATTCAATATCTTTGGCCAGTGGGTTTTCAGTCACAAACGGGTCCGTTACAATGCGTACATTGTCGATTTCCATTTGGAAACAAGAGTGACCTAAATACCATATTTTTGCCATGCTTGTGATTCTAAGACAGGCTCAAAACTAATTTTAAATCGTAAGGATAAATGAACAGGATATTGGTACTTATTCACATAGGAATGCTGTTAATATCCTGCAATTCGTCCAATATACAAGAAGCCAGAAGTGTATTTAGTTACAATTCAGAAAACGGCATCACGTCTCTAGACCCCGCTTTTGCCTCTTCGCAAGACAACATTTGGGCTGTAAATCAAGTGTTTAGTGGTTTGGTGCAACTCGACAATCAATTGCGTCCACAGCCTGCTATTGCCAAGCATTGGAAAATCGACTCTTCTGGAAAGATATACACATTCACCCTCCGAAAAGGTGTTTATTTTCATGAGAATCGATGCTTTACCTCTGGAGCTCGTGAAGTAACCGCCGCGGACTTCGCGTATAGCTTTAATCGCATCATCGATCCGCTGACCGCGTCTCCTGGCGCTTGGATATTTAATGACAAAATTGACGAGAACGGATTTCGAGCCGTAAATGACTCCACATTTGAAATAAGCCTAAATCAACCTTTTGCCCCCTTCTTAGGCATGCTAGCAATGCCATATTGCGGTGTGGTGCCAAAAGAAGCCATCGAAACGTATGGAAAGGCATTTTCTCAGAACCCTGTTGGGACAGGTCCTTTTAAATATTTCATATGGGAGAAAGACGTTAACCTCGTGTTGCATAAAAATCCCAATTACTTTGAATTTGATCAAGGTGAAAGACTACCTCATGTGGATGCGGTCTCCATTTCTTTTATTGCCAACAAACAAATGGCTTTACTCCAATTTCTTGACCAAAAACTAGACTTATTTAATGGCATTACAAGTACAACCAAGGATATCATTTTAAATGACGACGGCAGCCTTCAAGATAAACTGCGTTCTTACATTTCGCTAGAAAAAAAGTCTTTTTTGAATACTGAATATTTAGCAATTCAGGTGGATAGCATTAGTGCAAACGCTCCTTGGAATAACGTACATTTTCGTCGATCGATAAACTATGCGATTGATAGACAAGCAATGATTCGACACCTTAGAAACGGTGTAGGTAATCCGGCAGATGGCGGATTTATACCTGTCGGTCTTCAAGGCCATGTGTCAAACCCCGAATATGGGTATACCTATAACAAGCAATTGGCTATTACAGAATTAGAATTGTCTACTTACCGTGACAACCCTATCCCCATTGTGGTTTCAACAACTAAAGACTATCTAGACTTGTGTATCTATATTCAAAAACAACTCAGTGAAATAGGGATCAACTGTGAAATAAATGTACTGCCTTCCTCAGAATTGAAAGAACAAAAACGCAACGGGAATTTGGCTTTTTTTCGCGCAAGCTGGATTATGGATTATCCAGACGCAGAAAATTATTTGTCTTGCTTTTACAGTAAGAACTTCGCCCCTAATGGTCCAAATTATACGCACTATGCCAATGAAGCTTATGACGCGTTGTATGAGCACAGTTTGATTGAAACTGACGACAGTACGCGTATTTCCATGTACGCCGAAATGGACCGACTGATTTTGACTGATGCGCCAATTGTCGTTTTGTTTTACGACCAGAGTATTCGATTGTTAAACAAACGTGTTTCTGGTTTAGTGAACAACCCTTTGAATATTCCGAACTTGAAGTATGTGCGTATAGATAAGGATTGAAGGATTGGAGGATTGAAGGATTGAAGGATTGGAGGATTGAAGGGTTGGAGGATTGGAGGATTGAATGTATCAAGACAAGTGAAACATATAGAATAATTTAAACCCTCTTTCGTTTTTCCGATACATCACAACCAAAATGAAATACATACTTATTTCGATTTTCACAACAATTACAACGCTGGGTTTCGGTCAAAACCATTACGTTTCAACAAACGACACAACTGATGTAATCCGCATTGATACGTTTGACACTGGCATTCATGGTTATGACATCAGCTATCATTTTAAAGATTCTCTTGCTAATGGAACTTGGCATTTACTCTATGGTGAGGACACAAGTCGTCCTAGAAGGATTTGCACATTCAAAAATCAAAAACGCAACGGGGTTAACCTAGCCTACAACCGTGATGGGCAAATGACCATGGACGCCTACTACATCAATGATACCATCGTACATATTGTCTACTATTACAATGGTAAAATCACTATGGAATGCCTCAAGTATGCGTTAGGTGAATTAACAGAAGTTGTTACTTTGAAAGACTTTGAACACGCAACCAGAAAAGAATGCAGATGCCGCAGCATGAAAGAAGGTGAATGGCATTATTCGTCTCGTAAAAGGAAACGGTGCTTTTTGAAAAGATTAAAAGATGAACAACATAAATGGTCGACTTCGTCGCGTGAATAAAAAATTCAGATGACTGAAAATCAATTATTTAGGCATTTTATCATGCATAAGCCTTATGGCTATATGACTCAGTTTGTTTATAACAACAAGCGTAAAAAAAAGTTACTCGGAGAACTACACGACTTCCCTAAAGGAACAATGGCCATCGGCAGGCTTGACGAACATTCTGAGGGTCTTTTGTTCTTAACCACGAATGGGAAAGTCAGTGCTTTGGTGCGCGGTAGAAAAATTGAAAAAGAATACCACGTCCAGGTTGACGGCATTATTTCTCAATCAGACATCGATCGATTAAAACAGGGCGTTGAAATTGGTATTAACGGCGAGAAATACCAGACCCTTCCTTGTGAAGCAAATCTTCTTCCGAATCCAGGTTATGCCGAACGCTCTAGACGCGTTCGAGATGATAGACATGGACCTACAAGTTGGATAACCGTTACCATTAAAGAAGGCAAGTTTCGTCAGGTAAGAAAAATGACCGCAGCTGTAGGTTTCCCAACACTAAGACTTATCCGATATCGTATTGGTGCAACAACTATCGATGATTTGAAATCTGGTGAGGTCAAAGAAGTTGACCAATTTGACCTTGAGGTTTAGCGTTTACGCAGTGATTTAACCGTCTTCTTTAATGCCTTTTTTATCCTTTTATCAGGTTCATTGTTCATTTTTGATTCGACATATTGAACAAGAAAATCCATGTCGACTCCCGATGTAGAATGAAATGATTTCGAGGCATCCAACGCATTCTCAAGAAACGTTTCGCGAAGCGCTTTATTCTCACCAATAGAAACCTCCGTAGCAGCTCGAATATTAAAAACTATACAATGTTGCAGGTAGATATTTACAATCGGACTTTGCGTCGCTTTTGTTAATTCATATTCTGCTGTCTTGTTTAAAATTGGAATCCAAATATCAAATAAGCGCGAAATAGCTGTTTGATTTCCGGTATTCTTTGCCAATTGATACAGTGGCTCTAAAACCCTGCCTGCTACTGCTGGTTCTGCCGATAAATAACGTGAAATAATTGACAGCGTTTTACCTGCGGTTTCCTTATCCGCGTATACCGAAATAGCAGAAAACCAACGGGAATACCAATCATTAAGACTCTCAGCATCAGCTACATCTATCAAATATCTTTCAATTCTAAAATAAAGCATGCCTCTACTCAACCAATCCACAGAAGACGACTCGTTTTCTAACATCCGTAAAAAGTAAGCTTCAGCTTTATAGTATTCACCCAGCCTCACCAAATTATCGACCACCGCCAGCATTGATGCTTCAAAACCATAAAGCGGGTCTTCTCCAGTTTTCAGTTGATTTTCTAAAACGCTTACCCATTCTTGATCAATCATATCAAGCTTGTCTAATTGTAAATGTCGCGAGTAGAACTCACGCATTCCAGACATCGCCCATCGGTACTTACGTGTACTTTGCACCTTTCGTATATCATACCATTTTTGGTAGGCCGATTCAGCATTGGCAAACTCACCATGTTGCTCGTACACTTGACCATAATTGTAAAAGGTTACAGCGCGAAGATCAATCATCGCATTTGACTCAGTCAAGGGTAGCGCTGAATCTAAAATCATAATTGCAGAGTCCCTACTCGAACTACTTTGATATAAAGCGATTTGGTTCATATTCTCGACCCGAAGAGAATCTGATTTAAAATCGTGACGTCCTTCTAATAACTGAAGTTCCTGTTTGAGCACTTTTATTTTCAGGTCACTTAAAGACTGAGCTGAAGCGCCTAAAACACCAAGAAAAGTGGCCACAAAAAATACCACGAGTCGATTATGTATCACTTTGTTGAACGGTTTACTACTGAGATGCAAATTCGCGAATAATTATACAAAACCATAATGAAATTTTATATTCGTTCATGCATGTTGTACTAACAGGTGCCACTGGAGAGATTGGAAAATGTTTACTCCCTCTGCTCATAAACGAAGAGCAGATCACAAAGATAACGGTCTTAACACGTCGATCATTGAATGTAGCGCACGATAAGCTAACTCAGCGCATCATTGACTTCAACCAACTTTCTGAGACCAAAATTAGTGATGTTGATTGTGGTGTTTGTTGTTTAGGCACAACTATGGCTAAAGCCGGCAGTAAAACGGCATTCGAAAAAGTAGATTTCAATTACGTTGTCGCCTTTGCCAAATTGCTTAAACAGGCCAATGCGAATCAATTTCATGTTGTATCTGCATCAGGTGCCAACAAAACTTCTTTCTTTTTCTATAACCGCGTAAAAGGAGTTATGGAAGAAGAAATTCGGAACATCCAGTTTGACACTGCATGCATCTATAGACCTTCCTTATTGGATTCTGATCGCAGTGAAAAACGATCTGGCGAGAAGATTGCAATTAAAGTATTTAGACTTATAAACCCACTGTTTGTAGGCTCCTTAAAGCGATTCAAAAGCATTAAGACTTCTGCTGTAGCTAAAGGTATCTGTAATCGAATTATGAAACCGCCGAGCGGATTTCATATCATCCACTCGGAGGTCATTTAATCATTAATTCTGATTTAAAATTAAAGGTAGGCCGTCTTTGCCGCCTCCAATAACAATCGTTTTTGCATTAGGCGATTTAGCTAGCTCTAGCGTCGCTTGGATTCCTTTCTCTTGCAAAATTTTGTCGGAAAGTGATGCGTTCAATATTCTGTTTGCAGTGGCCTTACCTTCCGCTTCAATCTTTTGTTTGGCGGCTTCTTTAGTTGCCTTTTGCAGCCTGAACTCATATTCAAGTGATTCTTGCTCTTGCTTCAGTTTACGCTCAATAGCCTCCTTTATGGTTGTAGGAAGCGTTACATCGCGCACCAAGACCTCATTGAGTTGAACAAACTGCTTGTCTAAAATCTTCTTTGTCTCAGTGTATATTTCTTGTTGGATAACGTCACGTTTTGACGAATAAATTTGCTCAGGTGTATATCGTCCTACCACACTTCGTGTGGCCGACCTAGCAGCAGGCTTAACAACTCTTTCCAAATAGTTTTCTCCTTTGGTTTTGTGTAAGAATCCAAGGTCTGCATTTGCAGGTTTAAACCATAAGGAAAGATCCAATGCAATTTCCAGACCGTTAGAGGAAAGAACAGCCATGTTTTCATGTGCTTCTTGCTGACGTACTTCATAAACAAATACTGCGTTCCAAGGCGCCACAAGGTGAAATCCCTCTCCAAGTACTTCTTCAGTGTTTACACCACCATTAAATCGCTCATAAAGCACTCCTGCTTCTCCTGAATGAATAGTGACAAAAGATTTAAATAAAATAATTAGTAAAACGAGACCTACGGCCCCACCAATAATTGTTAGTTTGTTTAGTTGCGGTGAATTATATACTGTTTTCATACGTTTTGTTTAAAGTACAACAATGTTACAGATAAAAAGTTACGGTTAACTACTTCAAAGAATACCATTTATCACACTACCTTCGTCGTTTAAATAATATTCTCTTGAAGGCAGAAATAATTACTATTGGCGACGAAATCCTTATAGGGCAAGTAATCGACACCAACTCAGCTTGGATTGGCCAACAGCTAAACCCCTTAGGCTGGGACGTGACGCGGATTACAACAATTTCTGATACAGCTGACGCCATTACCCAATCTCTTGATAATGGGATAAAAAATAGTGATTTAATTATCATGACTGGGGGCCTAGGTCCAACAAAAGATGACATAACAAAAAAGACACTTTGCGCCTATTTTGGTGTGGATTTGGTCTTCGACGAATCTGCATTTAAAAACGTGGAACGGATATTCAATCACCTGAAAAGGGAAATTACCCAAGTTAATCGCGATCAAGCCTTAATTCCAGCCAATGCCAAGGCATTACAAAACAACTTTGGGACCGCACCAGGACTTTGGTTTGAAATAGACAACCGGATTATAGTGTGTTTACCGGGTGTGCCATACGAAATGAAAGACATTCTAAGCAATTTCGTATTCCCTCAACTACAAAAGAGATCGGTAGATATAGTGTCTCATCGTACCTTGGTTGTTTCAGGCATTCCAGAATCTTTAATAAGCGAACAAATCGAATCGATAGAACTTGGCTTACCTGCAGGGTTAAAAATTGCTTATTTGCCTAACTACGGCGTTGTTCGCCTACGTATTTCAGGGAAAGGAAAAGATGCAACTTTGATTGAGTCCCAAATTACGAAAGCGGTTTCGGCTATTGAAGCAATCCTTGGTAAATATGTTATTGCAACAAGCGACAAACGAATCGAAGAGATTGTTGGTAGTTTGTTAACGGAGAAACAGGAATCTGTTTCTGTGGCAGAAAGCTGTACTGGAGGATATGTGGCCCATTTGATAACCTCTATGCCTGGAAGTTCGGCTTATTTCCCAGGGTCTGTGGTAACCTATTCATACGAGAATAAGACTGAAGTACTTGGTGTGGATGCAGAACTATTATGGAATAAAGGGGCCGTAAGTCAGGAAGTAGTTGAAAAAATGGCCAAAGCTGTAAAACTCAAAAACAACACGAATTATGGTGTCGCCATATCAGGTATCGCTGGTCCGTCAGGAGGAACAGAAGATAAGCCTGTAGGGACAGTATGGATGGCCGTGACCAACGGAATAAATACGGATAGTAGGGTTTATCAATTACGTGGTGATCGACGTCAAAACATTGAACGTTCTGGGAATCTTGCCCTAGAAATGTTAAGACAAATCATATTGACCTAGATTAGTCTACTCTTCCCTGACTCTTTCGACCTTGGTAACAAAATACTTGGTATCACCCAGAAAGAATACACTCATATATTTCTCTTCGTAATAGAGTTTTACACGGTATCCTCCGTCTATCGCATTATCGATGTCTTGCAGCACCTCGTCGCTAGAAGACTTTACGCTAAAGTGCCATATACTTGAGGTGATATCACCATTACCTTCTGAGAAACCTCCGGTGTTCAATTGACCTTCGTAGGTTTTGAACATAACCCCTTTCTTACTCATCTTGATAAGCTCGCCAGCTCTTTTCCCCTCACTAAAGTTTACATAGATGACAAAAGTGAAAATCAAAGTTGACACGGCAATTGTGATAAACAACAACCAAAGAAGAATTTTCTTAAACATAATGAATTATTACAGTCAGCTTTTAAATAGGTATACGACTATACCTCGAATGTATTAAAGTTGTTTTAATTTCGCACAAAATAAAGAAAATGAAAAAGATTACACAGGTATTATTCATCGCTTTTATTGCAATTGCTTTTGCAGCATGTAATGGTGGAGAAAAGAAAGAAGAGTGCAAAGAAGATTGCAAAAAAGAGGAATGCGCAGAAAAACATGGCGAGAAATGCGCTGATGACTGTGAAAAAGAATGTTGTTCGGACAAGAAAGGTGGCGAAGAAGCTCACGTTTGTGGTGATGACTGTAAAGACGGTTGCACACATAAAACTGAAGAAGCGCATGTTTGTTCTGAAGAGTGTGGTGATGAATGCGCTCACAAAACAGAAGATGCAGGTACAGAAGAAGGTGATGAAGACGAAGCTCCAGAATCTACCGAAGACGGCGCTGAGCACAGCTAATCAACCTGTTACATATAAAATTTTAAAGCCCAATTATTTGGGCTTTTTTTGTGTCTCATAATGAACGTGAACAAAATATCGACAGTGATTATCACACTCAACGAGGAAGCAACAATCGAACGTTGCTTAAACAGTGTGCTTGATATTAGTGACGAAATTTTGGTACTTGACAGCCATAGTACAGACGATACAGCGCGTATATGCAAAACATTCAACAAGGTCCGGTTAATACCAACAGACTGGCTTGGTTATAGCAAAACGAAGAACAAAGGTGCGACCCTGGCTAAACATAATTTTATTCTGTCTATCGATGCTGATGAGGCCCTAGACCAACTGGCAATAGCGTCTATACAAAAAAGTAAAACGATGGGTTTAGTTGATGCGTATTCCTTCAACCGCAAGAACTATTTCGGTAAAAAATGGATAAAATACGGGGGTTGGTACCCTGACACAAAGCTTCGACTTTACGACAAAACTACTTGCGCGTGGTCGGGAGACTTCGTTCACGAAACACTGCAACTTAGCCATAAAACGGAAACCAAACACCTTTCAGGCAACATTGAACACTTTACGGTATCGGGTAAAAAAGAACACCTAGAAACGGTGCACAAATACGCACGCCTAGCTGCTAAAAGGGATATAACCCATAGAAAATCAAATAATGGTCTTAAAGCCGGATTAAGTGCATGCACTCACTTTATCAAAATTTATCTGATAAAACTAGGCTTCTTACATGGCAGCACCGGTTTATGGATTGCACTTAACTCTGCCAAGTCTAAATGGCTACGGTATATCTATTGGCAAGAACTAAAGGCATAAACAAATTTGAGTCTATATGGCTAATGTGTGATGATTAGCACAGATATTTGCCAACCGAATGAAGAAAGAATTCAACAAAAACCTTGCAGACCTCAACACATTTGGGATGTCAATCACTGCCAAGGAGTTTGTTCCAGTTACATCAGCCGACCAAGTCAAAGAGTTGGTGAAAAATTCCGTTTTCAAATCACCTTTTTTCATCTTAGGCGGAGGAAGTAACGTTCTATTTACCAATGACTTCGAAGGGACGGTTATCAAAAATGAGATCAAAGGAATCCATTTGATAACAGAAACCGAAAAAGACGTTACCATTCACGTTGGCGCAGGAGAAAACTGGCACGAAACCGTGTTGTACACCATTGATCAAAACTGGGGAGGGATAGAAAATTTGTCGCTGATACCTGGTTGTGTGGGCGCATCTCCGATTCAAAATATTGGCGCATATGGCGTAGAACTGAAAGATGTTTTGACACAGGTATACTTCATCGACTTAGAATCTGGCGAGGAGCGCTCGTTGTCGAATACGGAGTGCCACTTTGGGTATCGAAACAGTGTTTTTAAACATGAATTAAAAAACAAAGTGTTTATCACAGGCATCGACTTGTGTCTTTCAAAACAGCACAGTTTGCAACTTACCTACGGTGCAATTATGGATCAACTTTCGAGTGCCGGTATAGATAATCCAACGATTAAAGATGTAAGCAATGCCGTCATCGAAATTCGCCAGAGCAAATTGCCCGACCCTCGTGTACTGGGAAACTCCGGAAGTTTCTTTAAAAACCCGGTCATTCCAAAATCTTTGTTTGACGAAATAAAAAAGTCCAATCCAGATTTAAGAAGCTACCCCGCTGGAGACTCACATGTGAAAATTGCGGCTGGTTGGTTAATAGAGAAATGCGGTTGGAAAGGGAAAAAAATTGGCAATACCGGTAGTCATGCAAAACAAGCGCTAGTGCTTGTCAATTATGGTGGAGCAAGCGGTTCTGAAGTACTTGGTCTTGCTAAAGAAATTATACGTTCGGTGAAAGAAACATTTAACGTAATCTTAGAGCCAGAAGTTAATATAGTGTAATGTCATACAACGTTTCAAAATCAATTATTTACGAAGACAATCACCTAATTGCGGTCAATAAACCTGCTGGCATTTTGGTCCAAGGAGATGTTACTGGCGACCCCTGTTTAAGTGATTACATCAAAGCCTACATTCGAAAGAAGTACAACAAACCTGGAGAGGCTTACCTTGGTACAATTCACAGACTCGATCGACCCGTTAGCGGTGTTATCATTTTTGCAAAGACCTCTAAAGCCTTGACTCGCATGAACAAGATGATGCAAGACCACAGCATCAAAAAGACATACTACGCACTTTTGCAGAAAAAGCCACGCAAATTGTCGGAGGATTTAACACATTGGTTGGTCAAGATGGAAGACAAGAACATATCAAGAGCACACGACAAGGAAGTAAAGCGCTCAAAGAAATGTATGTTGACTTACAATTATCTGGGTACTGCCAATCACAAGTTTTTGATTCAAGTGAATCTTAAAACAGGCAGATCTCATCAGATAAGAGCTCAAATGGCAAAAATTGGTTTCCCTATATCAGGAGACCTAAAATATGGCAGCCGAAAAGGCAAAGGAAGCTTCATCTATTTGCATGCCAAAAGTTTGGAGTTTATCCATCCAGTGAAAAAAGAAAAATTACTTTTGCAATGTCCATTACCCGATGAAGAAAATTGGAATTTCTTTAGAGATTTTGGATAAAAATATTGCCCAAATATTGGGTTTACAGTTAATTAAAATTTGAAAATGAACGGATTTTTTAAGGTACCAACACCAAAAAATGAACGTGTACGTGATTACGTACCTGGAAGCGATGAAGTAAACAACTTGAAAGCAAAGCTTGCAGAAATGCGCAGTGAACAACGTGATGTTCCTATGTATATTGGCGGAGAAGAGGTGAGAACAGGCAACACTGGAACAATGCACCCACCCCATGACCACAAGCATGTATTGGGTCAATTTCACCGTGGCGACAAAACACACGTGGCTTCGGCCATTGATGCTGCTCTAGAAGCAAAAGACGCATGGGCCAATTTGAGTTGGGAAAATAGAGCGACTATCTTTTTGAAAGCGGCAGATTTGATCGCTGGAGAATATAGAAATGAAATTAATGCAGCAACGATGCTTTGCCAAAGTAAAAACTGTTATCAGGCAGAGATTGATGCGGCTTGTGAGCTTATTGATTTTTTAAGGTTTAACGTGCAATACGTAACACAGCTTTATGCTGAACAACCACCAGAAAACAGCCCTGGTGTTTGGAATAAGTTAGAATACCGTCCGTTAGAAGGGTTCGTATTCGCCTTAACCCCATTTAATTTTACTGCCATTGCAGCAAACTTACCAGGAACGCCTGCGTTGATGGGTAACACTGTGGTTTGGAAACCAGCAGAATCACAAATTTATTCTGCGCACGTTATTATGAAGGTGTTTAAGGAAGCTGGATTACCTGATGGCGTAATAAATCTAGTGTATGTAAGCGGTCCCGACACCGGTGACGTAGTATTTAAGCATCGCGATTTTGCAGGTCTACATTTCACTGGCTCTACAGGTGTATTTAGACACTTATGGCAAGAAATCGGAGCAAACATTGCCAAATACAGAACCTACCCAAGAATCGTGGGAGAAACAGGCGGTAAGGATTTTGTTATGGTACACAAGTCATCGAATGCAGACCAAGTAGCTACAGCATTGGCACGTGGCGCATTTGAATTTCAAGGTCAAAAATGTTCGGCAGCAAGTCGTGCATACATTCCTAGTAATCTTTGGCCTGATGTTAAAGACATGTTGGTGTCGATGATGAAGGAAATGAAAATGGGACCCACAGAAGACTTTAGTAATTTCATCAATGCAGTTATTGACGAAAAAGCGTTTGACAAAATTGCTTCATTCATCACTCAAGCTAAAGAAGATGGTGTTGAGATAATAGCTGGTGGAAACTTTGATAAATCTGAAGGTTATTTTATTGAACCAACTGTTATTGTTGCCAACGATCCAAAATACCGAACGATGTGCGAAGAAATTTTCGGTCCTGTATTAACCATTCACGTCTACGACGAGGACAAATACGAAGAGACCTTAGACCTAGTGGACGCAACAAGCGAATACGCACTTACAGGTAGTATTTTCGCAAAAGACAGATATGCTGTTGAGTTAGGAACAGTTAAACTACGCAATGCCGCTGGAAACTTTTACATCAACGACAAACCAACAGGGGCTGTAGTAGGCCAGCAACCTTTTGGCGGTGCTAGAGGGTCAGGAACCAACGACAAAGCTGGTGCAAAGGCAAACTTAATGCGTTGGACGAGCATGAGAACGATTAAAGAAACGTTCAATGCTCCGAAACACTTTGCATATCCATTCCACCTGTAATAAATAGAGAATAATTCCCATATTGGGACTTATTCCAATTTTGTGTCAGCTATAGGATTAGTGAAATAACACAGTCCAATATTAGCGCCTAAAATCCGTAACACATTGTAAAACAAAATGTTACGGATTTTTTTATGCTTAATGATTTGTCCAGAAAAATGCGGTTCCTTCTCGTCTGGCATATTCGTTGCATTTAACATATCGATTAGTTACAACTTTAAAACTGAAATCGATAACAAATGCGAAAATTCGATCTACTAAACTTCTTCTATGGGTTAGGTGCTGCTATTATACTCATTGCAGCCTTGTTTAAATTTCTCGGACTTGAAGGAGCAGACGCCCTATTTATTGTTGGCCTTGTTGGTGAAGCAATAATTTTCTTGATTTCAGGTGCCCAACCAATTTTTAAGCATCAACCTTATAAGTGGGAGCGCTTATTTCCACAATTACAAAAGGAAGATGACGACATAGAAACGGTTGAAGTAACTATTGATGGCGCTGAAGCTACCCAAGAGCAACAAATTCAACAAATCATCCAATCCATAATTGGATTAAACAATTCTGTTGAAAATCTAAATAATGCAACCCAATGACTAACAACTTACGTGGATAAGCTAGAAACCAATTATGAAATGGTGAATAGCTCGACGTTAGACTATCATAAAGAAATAAACAGCCTTAAAATTAAGATTGCTTCGGCAAACGATAAATTAAAGGAATTTGAAAATTATAAATTTTAATTGCCATGTTTGAATCTAGTGCTCAAAGACTGAGACAGAAGGCAATTAACCTTCTATATCTCATATTTCTGGCGATGATTTTTACATACATCTCGTCAGATTTCGTGGACGCAGTGCAAAAAAGTGATCAGACCACTTCTGTACTCGGACGTCAAGTAGAAATACAAACCAATAGGTATAACCTTGTGGTGCTTAATCACCTCAAAAATGATAGTGCAACATATGCCAGGACCAAACATAGAATCGCTTCTATTGATGACAAGACAAATACCCAGCTCGACTTCATTGATAGTCTAAAGTTTGCTTTGATTGCAAAAGAAGGCTTTAACCCCTTTGGATATTTCAAAGGAGGGAAGCGCGAGGTTTTCTCTAACGAATTAATGATCGAAGGGCAGCAAGCTAAACGTTTGTTTGACAGACTCAAAGAATATAAACTAGACATTAGCCAATTTGTTGAAGCCTCACAAGTGGATCAACTGGACACGATAATGCCATTGACTAGTTTTCAGTATAAATCAGACGGACAACTTATTGAATCTGAAAAATTCTACTTCTCGAAACACCCACTTACCGTATCGGTCATGAACCTGACTATGTTTAGAAGTCAGATTGAACTGATACGTAGCTTCATCTTCAATACAACTGTAAGTGAGGCGATTAGCGAATCGAGCTATCCAATACCGACGCCCTTATCTAGGGTGTTAACAGCTTCTGATGCGTTAGGTTCTAAAGATTACATTCCTATTTTCTTAGATCAAGTGAATTGGGACTCTATTGTACTTAATGAGAAATTGTTAAAAAACAAACAGAGAGAAAACCAGATAAAAGAAGACAAACAAAACGAAGAACAGAAACATGCTGTAACCATTGAGTCGTTAAGTGACTCTGTTTATGCGGTGGGTAAACCAGTGCGATTCAATTTTGGATTTGACACAGAAACAAACAAACCGGTGAACATTTCCTTAACAGATCCAAATGGTGAAGAGAAAAGCTACGCACTTAATGCACCAGGTACCTTCCTATTCGTTCCTGAAATAAAAGGATATTACACGCTTCGGTTTAACAATACTGTTGTTTCTGGAAGAAAAAACTTAAAGGTGTTAGATCTTAAGCCAATTCTAGAATCTGGTCAAATGGGAACCTTATATGTAGGCTTAAACAACCAGCTCAATTTAAGAACTGCGGAGTTTGAAGATACAGAAGGTTTGCAAGCCAGAATCTCTAAAGGTCAAATACTTAAAAAAGGCAAGAGCTTCTATGCTCGTGTGAACGAAGAAGGACAAGTTCGAGTGGAGGTTTTTGCTAAAATGCCTTACGGATTCGTCAGAATCGCAGACAAACAATACGTTGTTAGAAAACTAAATCCACCTATTGCTACGCTCAATGGCATAAGTAAATCAACCATTGCCAAAGTTAGTGAGTTGGCCAAATCAAAAGCATTGAGCATCAAGTCTGATGAATTTTTGGTGGAAGAACAATATTACATTTCAAGCTTTGAAATGACCATCATTTACAACGACCACACCGCCATTCTTAGACCTATACCAAATATAGGTAACTCACTGAATAGCAGTATCTTATATGCAATAAGTAAAGCGACAGCAGGTGACATTATTATGTTCACCAAAATTAAGGCGAAATCGTCGTTGGGAACGGATATTGAACTGCAACCGCTTACGTATTCAGTAACTAATTAATAATGATCACAATGAAAAAGATAAAATGTAAAATAGCACATGGCACTTTTTGGGCGATCATTATGATTGTGACCATTGGAAGCGCAAGCGGACAAACAATGAAAAGCTTCCCCAAAATTGTTGAATCAAACATGACCTTGGACTCCGGAGACTATGTTGTAAAAGGAAATAACATCGTCCGTTCGACAGTGACCCTTTCTTTGCGATCTGGAACTGCGTTGTACTTCACTGAAAACGCAGTGATTCAAGTTAAGGGCGGACTAAATATTAAGGGTAAGGCTGGAGACTTTGTTACCGTAACAAGTGTTAACACCAACAAACCTGGAATGGGATTCGCCATTCACCAAGAAAGTGATAAAGCCATAGATATTAATTACGCCGACTTTAAGGAACTAAAAAGACCCCTAAAATTTGAGCGTTACTGGTTGCGACCATCTGTAACCATATCCAATTCCATGTTTCACAAATTAAACCACGGTGTTTATTTTGAAATTCAAGAGATAGACAAGATTCTAATTCGCAATCCACTAACAGTCAACATTACTGGAAATACGTTCTCAAACAATACCGGAAGTTTGATGATTTCTGACGCTGCATGGGAACAGTTGCACATCAACATAACCAACAATGTATTTTCACGTAATGAGTTTATAGGCAGGGAGTTAAACGGCATATTCACCATACCGTTGTTCCTCAACTACAATGAAAAAGAAGGTCAACTCAAACAGCCATCGATTAAAGATAATAGCATTAGTTACAACTATGTTGGATTAATCGGATACGATACCGTTGAATTTCTACCTGTATACTTAACCGCAGTAGGTTCTGCCGACAAATTGGATATTTCGGATAATTACTATGGTGTTAATGCCGATAAATACTTGGAGATTAATTCTGAAATCATTCACTCGTCACAGCGAGCTCCTTTTATTGAATATTCAACACTTTACTCCAAACCTTTGGAATCCAATAATGGTCACATCTACAAGGTTGGTGTAAACGGCGTTCAAGTGGACAATCCAAACTACGATCTTCGCATTGATCAGTTCACCGATGTTGTTGAGCTCATTGGAAATAAGGCTGCGTTACCCTCACCATCATTTGATGTTACTTACATCTATTTGGACGATGACACGTTAAGGCGCTACCAACTCAATCATAGGTTGGAATTTCTGAACGGAAACCTTAAAACGAAGTTGTATTTGGAAGATAAGATTCTTAAGAAATTCGAAAATGGATATTTAGAAGTTACTGGTATTGGTAGATCAAAATGGATTTGAATTCCCGACAGTTAACGTTGGCATAAGACATTTCTTGAATAAAAACCGAAAATTCCTAGTCAATCAATATAACTACATGTCGATCCCGCGCATGGCTATGACTAATCGAGATTATTATATCACCTTAAATTCTGCCATCAGTGACAAAGCGGATACCAATGTTAATATTGACGAAGATGACATCCTCATATCTAGGAAGTATTGGGATCTTCAGGTATCAGTAGGTTCTTCAGTCTACTTTGGCGACCTGGTCACCTCTTCTGTTTCTATTTATGTACCAAACTCAAGACCCTATTTAGGCTTTCGCCTTGGGTACAATTTCAATGAACACTGGAAAGTTCAACTCCGACAAAACTCCACGATAATAGCCGGAGACGACAGAAGAGAAACAACACTTGGGAAAATTCGAGGAACGAACTACCAGAGAGGTCTCTCATTGAGAACCACGATTATAGACCTAGGAATAAGCACTGAATTTAAACCTTGGAAACATAAAAAGATTTCAAGCCTGATTCCAAGTTTTAATGCTGGCATATCTGGATTTTATTTTAACCCACAAACCGAATATAAAGGTGTTTACTACAACCTGCGTCCTGTTGGTACGGAAGGTCAGACACTTGACGGCTCAAAAGAAGCGTACAGCAAATTTGCCTTTTCCATCCCTGTTGGAATGAAACTAGAACGCCACATTAACCAGAATGTGCTGATTGGCTTTTCTTGGACCTATCACAAATTATTCTTCGACCACCTAGATGACGTTGGCACAGGCAGATACCCTGACGCAGAAGCCCTTAAGGCTGCTAACCCTGATTTAGGTGATATTGCAGTCAAGTTATCCAACCCCAATGATCAAGCAGGACAAAGATCCTACAGTGCAGACAATGACGGGTTCGGTTATTTTGCTATGACCGCTACTTGGAAACTATAAAAACATTTTAAGTTAACGTGTTGATTGGTACATTTGTCTACCTATCAACCCGTTTCTTCATGAAGATCCTCAAAAGATTAGTCACCTTTATTCTTGCACTGCTCGTTTTATTTGTGGGTCTTGCTGTTGTTGTACCAATAGTCTACAAAAAAGAGATTGTTACCCTCATTAAAGAAGACATTAACAATAATGTAAACGCTCAAGTACAATTCAGTGAAGACGTGTCTATCTCATTGCTGAAGTCGTTTCCCAATCTTAACATAAAAATTTCAGATGTACATATTACAGATAGTACTCTTTTTAAAGCGGACACATTACTAAAATGCGCCACAATTGAAACTACGATAGCCCTAAAGCCCTTACTTGCGGGCCACCAAATTGACATAGCTTACGTAGCGCTCGACAAACCGTATGTCCAACTCGTCACCAGACAAAATTCCAATAATTGGGACATTCTTAAAACTGAATCGACAGATTCGAATGCGCTGCATTTATCTGCTGACTTTAATAACATCCAAGTTGATAATGGCCAACTAATTTACAAGGACTCTAGCAATACAACTCATGTCGACCTTAACAACATAACTGGCTCTTTTAAAGGCAACTATGCAGATAACATTTTCGACGTAAAGTCAGATTTCATTTGTGAAAATGCATTTGTGTCCTACGACCACATTCCTTATGTCAATCATATACCAATCACGACCGAAGCCATTACCTCTATTGACTTAATCAGCGACACATACGCGTTTAAGGAAAATTTATTCACTGTCGGTACGCTCGAAGTCACAGCTAGCGGTGGAATACAATACGACAAAGATTCCGTCGAGATAGATATAGACTATACATCCAACTAGGGTGAATTTAGCGATCTGCTAGCGCTGACACCGAGTTACTACACGGATGACATGAAAGACCTCGTGCTCTCTGGAGAGGCCATCGTTGAAGGAACTGTCAAAGGCATCGTCAGCGAAAATCAACTCCCCGGGTATACATTCAAGATGTCGTTAAACAACGGCGAACTGAACCACAAAGACCTCGTTACTCCGCTGAAGCGTATACGGTTCGACTTCAATGTAAAAAACGATGATGGCAAAGATCAAAGCCTCGAAATAGAATTGGACGACCTGTTTTTCAGTCTGAACAACAATCCTTTTACTGCCAACTTTTACGCAAAGGACATCTACGGAGATCCATCAATACAGGCACAATTAACAGGAGACCTTGAATTGGATGAACTGAATAAAATAATTCCAGCATCATACAATTCCAGTGTTGGTGGCAAAATGATGTGTGATTTGTCTGTACAAGGAAAACTGTCGAGCATCGAAACGAACCAAGTGCAAAAAGTAAATGCCAAAGGCCATGTTTCTTTGTCTAACGTGCATTATACAAACGACACTTTTCTAAGCAATTCGATTCAAATACAAAAAGGAGTTTTTGACTTCAATCAAAATGCGATAGACGTATCCACATTTGAAGCAAAATCAGGCAAATCTAATATGTTGTTAACGGGTCAAATCAATAACTGGTTGGGTTACCTATTTGGCAATCAAGCTTTGTCAGGCAGCATAACTGCGTCATCATCGATGTTTGATGTACATGACTTCATTATAAATGATCATACACCTTCGGATGAGATTGACAGTTTCATCCATCTACCAGAAAACTTAGCTATCGACATAGTGTATGACATTGACGAATTACAATACGATAATCATAGTTTCTACCAGCTTAGAGGAGAAGCCGTTATCGGCAACAAAGCGCTTGTAGTTAAAGAACTTAGCTCTAATCTTTTTGATGGGCAAATAGTATTTAAAGGGTTGTTAAACACGGTTGACCCTCTAGCCCCATTAGCTGACTTAGATATAACTGTACAAAACCTCAGCATACAAAAAGCCTTTACCAGTTTCGAAACCTTAAGAAAACTTGCTCCAGTATTCGAACAAATCGATGGACAATTTTCTTCCACAGTTAAACTCAAAACAGAACTATTGAAAGACCTCAGTCCTAATCTTTCAGACATCACGTGCCAAGGTATCCTTGACTTGTACGACTGTGATGTAGAAAACCTAAAGGTTTTATCGAGCATTGGCTCAAAACTAGAACTTGATGCGTTTAGTGACCCAATCAACATTAAAGATCTCCTGCTCAGTTTTAGCATTGTTGATGGTAAAATAGAGCTAAACCCATTCTCGTTACCGATTGGTGAATCAACCCTACAATTGGCAGGCTATTCCAAACTAGACCAAGACATCCGCTTTGATGGCCTTTTAACGGTGCCTAAAAAGCTTTACGCTGAGAATAAAGTTGGTCTTAACAACTACATTCCGACAAGTACGTTGTCAACTATTGACAGTTTTGAGTGGTCTGATTTGGAATTTGACATAGATATAGGAGGCACCTATTACAAACCTTTGGTTGAAATAGATTTTAAATCGACCAAAAATCGTGCAAAGGAAAATATTAAGACCCAAGTTAAATCAAAAATTGATTCACAAAAAGAAATGCTAGAAAAGCAGGCGAAAGAAGAAATAGAGGCTGCCAAGAAACGCGCGGAAGAGGCAAAAAGATTGGCAGAAGAAAAGGCAAGAGCGGCTTTAGAAGAACAAAAGAAACGTATCGCCGAACAACTTCGGAAAGAAAAGGAAGCAGCAAATAAAAAGTTGGAAGAGGAGCTCAAAAAAAAGAGAGAAGAACTCTTGAAAAACAAATTTCCGCTCAAGACTAAATAAGAATTTCTAAGCTGAACCAGAGACCTTATTTTTGTTTTTCAAAACAACTGTCTAAAACAGTGGATTTTTTTTCAAACTATGTCAATTGGTTTGCTAAAAAAATTTACCTTTGCAGCCCAATTCAGAGAAAATGGATTTAGTAAAGAAACTAGAAAGCACAATAATTAACGCCGAGCTTCCAGAATTTGCAGCTGGTGATAATGTAACCGTTCATTATAAAATTAAGGAAGGAAACAAGCAACGTATCCAACCATTTCAGGGTACAGTTCTTCAGAGAAGAGGTTCTGGTGCTATTGAAACATTTACAGTTCGTAAAATGTCAAGTGGTGTTGGTGTAGAGCGTATCTTCCCAGTGAACAGCCCAAACATTGACAAAATTGTCGTCAACAGACGAGGAAAGGTCAGAAGAGCTAGAATCTTCTACTTGCGAGACAGAACGGGTAAGAAAGCAAGAATCAAAGAAAAAAGAGTTTAATTTTAGCATTTATAAATGTGAAAAAGCCTTCCGTTCTAACGGAAGGCTTTTTTTATTTTTGTCCACTTCAAAAAGACGTACATGCAACTAAGCGATAAATATAGTCCACAAAGCTTCGAATCAGATATATATGACTCGTGGCTAGCAAACGATTTGTTTAAGTCTACACCAAACGAAAAAACACCATATACCATTGTAATTCCACCACCGAACGTCACTGGAATTTTACATATGGGCCATATGTTAAACAATACGCTTCAAGACGTCTTAATTCGTCGTGCGCGAATGCAAGGCTATAATGCCTGTTGGGTTCCTGGGACTGACCATGCATCGATAGCGACTGAAGCCAAGGTGGTTGCTATGCTTAAAGAGCAAGGAATCGATAAAAAGGACTTGACCAGGGAATCGTTTTTAGAGCATGCCTTTGAATGGAAAGAAAAATACGGAGGCATAATATTGAAGCAGTTGCAACAATTGGGTTGCTCATGCGATTGGGATAGAACTCGGTTTACAATGGAAGATGATTTATACAGCTCCGTTGTTAAAGTGTTTGTGGACCTGTACAACAAAGACCTTATCTACAAAGGTGTGCGTATGGTAAACTGGGATCCAGTTGGAAAAACTGCTCTTTCCGATGAAGAAGTAATTCACCGCGAAGTAGATTCACGTTTGTTCTACGTGAAGTATAAAATTGTTGATAGTGATGAGTTTATCACTGTGGCAACTACGCGTCCAGAAACTATATTGGGTGACACGGCTATTTGCGTAAATCCAGAGGATGAGCGATACAAGCATCTCAAAGGAAAAAATGCGATTGTACCGATAGTCAATCGGGAAGTACCCATCATATTTGATGAATATGTTCAAGTTGAGTTTGGTACTGGAGCTTTAAAGGTTACTCCTGCACACGATATAAACGATTATAACCTAGGACTCAAATACAATCTTGAGGTTATCGACACCATTAATGACAATGGATCTATGAGTGAAGCAGCTGGTCATTTCATTGGTGAAGATCGTTTTTATGTTAGAAAAAACATTGGCAAAAAACTAGAAGAGTTAGGCAATTTGGTAAAAATTGAACCTTACAAAAACAAGGTTGGTTTTTCAGAAAGAACCAATGCGATGATTGAGCCGAAACTCAGTCAACAGTGGTTTGTTAACATGGAGGCGTTTACAGAACGAAATCCTGAAATCCTTTCGAAAGTAATGGACGACACGATTAACATTCACCCTGCGAAACTTAAGAATACCTACAGACATTGGATAGAAAATCTAAAGGATTGGTGCATTAGCAGACAACTTTGGTGGGGACAGCGTATTCCAGCATACTATTTACCAAACGGCAAATTTGTTGTTGCTGAGACTGCAGAAAAAGCGCTTGAACAAGCGATTGAAATTGATCCGAGTGTTACCTTAACAGACCTGAGACAAGATGACGATGTTTTAGACACGTGGTTTTCTTCTTGGTTATGGCCAATTAGTGTGTTTAATGGTATCAATGAACCGCATAATCCAGAAATAGACTACTACTACCCTACTAATGTTTTGGTAACCGGACCAGACATTATTTTCTTTTGGGTAGCAAGAATGATTATGGCTGGATACGAATACCGAGACCTTAAGCCATTTGAAGACGTTTATTTTACCGGCATCGTGAGAGACGAAAAAGGCCGCAAAATGTCAAAGCAGTTGGGCAATTCCCCTGACGCCGTTAAGTTGATGGAACAATACGGCACAGATGGTGTTCGAATGGGTTTAATGATGGCTGCACCGGCCGGAAATGACTTACTGTTTGACGAAGCGTTGTGCGAGCAAGGTCGGAATTTTGGCAATAAGATATGGAATGCATATCGTTTGATTCAAGGATGGGAAACCGTAGAAGCAACAGCTGACGATTTTTATCAAGAAACATCGAAAACGATTCATCAATGGATGTCTGCAAAGATTTCAGAAACGATCGCACTGGTTGATGATCACTTCTCAAAGTTTAGAGTTTCTGATGCCATGACGGCTATTTATAAACTGATTTGGGGAGACTTCTGTTCTTGGTATCTTGAATGGATGAAACCAGCCTATGGCGACCCCATCCCAGTAAATGATTTAAAAATCGTTAAAGAAAATTTCGAACAGTTATTGCGTTTATTACATCCTTTCATGCCATTTCTTACAGAGAAACTTTGGCAAGACATGAACGGCAACGCAGACACGTTTATCAACCAGTCTCAATGGCCCGAAACAAATGAGCACAAAACAGACGCTTCAGTAGAATTAAGTAGGGACCTGATAAGTCTTGTTCGTTCTGTAAGAAATGGTAAAAACATTTCTCCCAAGATTGCTGCCCAGTTAAGTATTAAAACCACTAACGAAACAATGTTTAAAACCCTTGAAGTGGCTAGTGCGAAGCTGGCTAATATTGAGTTATTTCAATATGGTAAAGAGCAAAACGGCTTAAATGAGCTTCTCGGAACGCATGAAATTAACATCGCTTTTGACGGGGTAGATCTTCATAAAAAAGACTTAAAAGAAATTGAAAGTGAAATTAAAAGGCTTGAAGGTTTCTTATTTGGCATCAATAAAAAACTGAGCAATGAAAAATTTGTTGCGAACGCTGCCGAGGCCGTGGTTGACCGTGAGCGTCAGAAACAGGCCGATACCCAGTCTAAGATTGACGCCTTAAAAAAAGAACTTTAGGCGATTGACTCGCATCGTTAGGTAGATTAATTGCCTGTCCATGTATTCAATTCAACTCTTGCTATGTTCAGTTACACTAACGTTGGTTTGGCTTTCACGGAAATAACGTCCATTTAATCGAAGTAAAAATGTGCAACATCAGTCGTTGCATTTAATTACGTTTGCATAATTAAAGCAAGTACCTTTTGAAAAAGCTCCATTTACTTTTAGTTAAGTCATTTATTGGGCCGTTTCTTGCCACATTTTGTATTAGTATTTTCTTAATGCTGATGCAGTTTTTATGGAAGTACATTGGTGATTTAGTAGGTAAAGGATTGGAATGGTATATCATTCTAGAATTCATCTTATACTCCATACCGTATCTAATCCCAAGAGCGCTTCCGTTGGCCGTATTGTTAAGTACCATTATGGTATTTGGTAACTTAGGTGAGCGATACGAATTGGTTGCCATGAAGTCCGCCGGTATATCGTTGGTTAAAGCCATGCGACCCATGCTGTATACCATGATTATTATCGCTGGTATTGCTTTCTACTCGTCTAACGTATTGATTCCCAGAGCCAATTTAAGCTGGGGTGCATTGTTTTACGACGTTACAAACAAAAAGCCTGCGCTAAATATTCAAGACGGCATTTTCTTTACAGAATTGCGCGGTTTTGCTATTCGTGTTGGCCACAAGCACGACGACAATCAAACTTTGGACGAGGTGTTGATTTATGCCAAATCTGGCAAATCCGGAGTTACCAATGTTGTGATTGCCAAAACAGGCAACATGATGATGACCGAGGATAAACGTTTCTTAAAGCTTACGTTGTATGACGGGAAGCGTTACGAAGAGATGGTTGGCGCAACAAATTACAGTAAGACTTATCTGCATAACACCATGGAGTTTAAGAAATACAACATGGCCATTGATATGTCTGAACTGGAGTTGACTCGGAGTAATCCCGAAATGTTTAAGGACAACTATGAAATGTTAAATCTGTCTGAAATCGTTGTACGTGTTGACTCTTTTGAAGTGCTCATAGACCAAAAAACGGCATTCCTGAGGGAATATCTTACAAGTTATTTCCGTATTCCTCAAGACACCTCTGTTAAACAATACGACTTCTCTAACCTCGATAAAGGAAAAACCTACAGAGAATATCTCGCCATGTCAATTGACTCGATGAATATCGAAGCACCGCCAGTGATCATTGAAGACGATCCAATTCAGCCAAAAGGTAAAAACGGTTTACTCAAACAAAAACCTAAACCGCCTACAACGCGAAAGGTAAAGATGTCAGAATTGGTTGAAAGTGCCAATCAATCCACTAGAAACCTGCATCGTATAGTGGAAAATGCAAGGAACGATGTGAGAAAAATGCAAGAACGTAAACGTAGATATGCAACGCAATGGCACAAAAAATTTACGCTTGCTTTTAGCTGTCTATTGCTACTGTTTATAGGCGCTCCAATTGGTGCAATAATCAGAAAGGGTGGATTTGGCACGCCTATGATTATCTCCATTTTGCTATTCATTTTATTCTTCATATTGCAAACTGTTGGCGAAAAACTAGCGCGAGAAGGTGTTTTGGAAGTATGGGCGGGCTCTTGGTTTGCGCCAATGGTTTTTATTCCATTAGCTGTTTTCTTAACATATAAAAGTAATACGGAATCTATGCTGTTCGATTCAGAAGCATACCGAAAAATATTTAAAAAGATAAACATCTTTCAGCGTCAACATGATGGGAAATGATCCGTTGAAAATACTTCAGGTTTCTAATCGAGTGCCCTATCCATTGAACGAAGGTGGCACTATTGGTATTTATAATTACACCAGAGGTTTTTTTGAGGCTGGATGTTCGGTTACACTCTTCGCACTTGCAGCTAAAAAACATCAGATTAATCATAAAGAAGCTGCAGAAGAGCTCACAAAATATTGCGCCTACCACGTCTATCCAATTAACACAGATGTAAAACCCGTACCAGCATTCTTGAATTTGTTTACGGATAAATCTTACAATGTTGAACGGTTTTACGATAAACATTTTGAAGATGAGCTTACGAATCACCTTCATGAAAACAGTTACGATTTTATACAGATTGAAGGTACATTTCCAGCAAGATATTCTTCCACAATATTTGCTAATAGAAAAAATGCCAAAGTCGTATTGCGCCAACATAATGTCGAATACCAAATTTGGGAGCGTTTATCCAAGAATTCTAAGAACCCCCTAAAGAAATGGTATCTTAACCTTCTGGCTAAAAGATTAAAGCGATTTGAGCAACAACATTTAAATCAATATGATGCTTTGGTTCCGGTAACCGTTGACGATGGCGATCTTTTTAAACAACTCGGGTGCACCGTGCCTGTCTTCCCCTCTCCTGCCGGTATAGACACCCAGCTTTGGAATATATCGCCCAAGGCAAATAACACTGCAATATATCACATCGGAAGTTTGGAATGGATGCCAAATGTAGAAGCGGTTGAGTGGTTTATTGAAGAAGTTTGGCCATTACTTTTTGCTCAGTTTTCAGAACTTAAATTTCATGTTGCTGGTAAAGGTATGTCTGACGATTTTAAAAGTAAAAAGCATCCAGGTGTGGAGATGGTAGGTCAGGTTGAGTCAGCAGTTGATTTTATTGAAGACAAAGGGATTACCGTAGTTCCGCTTAAATCCGGAAGCGGCATTCGCCTAAAGATATTGGAAGCGATGAGTGCGGGTAAGGTAGTGATAAGCACAACCATTGGTGCTCAAGGCATTACTTACACCGATGGAGTAGATATTTTAATAGCGGACACCCCAGAAGAATATGCTTTGGCATTTGAAAGGTTGAAAAATGAACCTGCTTTAGTTAAAAGTCTAACAACAAACGCTAGGAAACTTATTGAGGAAACATACTCGAATCAAAGCGTCGTGAATCGATTGATTGCATTCTATAAAAGTCTTTGACAATAATGTCGCTAGAAGTCTACCAGTCCACCTTTAATCCGACATACTCGTACAACCGACTCCTACTTTTCATATTGATTATTCTTCGCTTAGGGCTTCCGCCCTATAACCCGATTTCATTTTTGAGACCAAAAACGAAACAAACGTGTCCGCCTGCCGGCGGAAAGTCTTCCCCAAAATATGACTCCCATCGCTCAGTCCTTCGCCGCCCTCGCATTTTTGGTGGGCCATCGCTCATGGACAATGTCAAATTAGTCTGACGACTTTATAAAGCGCAGGAGTCCAAAAATAATCGGCGGTGTGTGATGACGGGTTTTGGTGGTCTTGATGAGGTGTAGGGTATGAGCGCACCAAAACGAAGGGCATATTATTTTTAAAGCTTTTCCAGCCAGTCGGCGGGCAGGCTTGTTTCGTTCTTTTTGCCAAAAAGATTGAAAATCGGTTATAGAGCTTGTCCGACTACTGGCGGACTGATAAGCCTAAGCTACATCAAAACACTTCGAAATGTTCAAAAAAAGACTAAATCTTCCCTTGAGACTTCAATTCAAGGTATTTGTTTATCGTATTGATAGAAAGCTCTTCTGGCTTTGAAACGATGGTTTGCACGCCTAAAGCGTTTAGCTCTGAAGCAATTAATCTCTGCTCATATAAGAATTTCTCAGCAATCGTGTTTTCGTAGATTTCTTCCAGGCTCGTTGGTTTTTTAGCAGCCAATTCCGCTATTTCAGAGTTTTCGAACAAAACTGTTACCAAAAGGTGCTGTTTGTTCATCAGGCTCAATACAGGTTTGATTCGCTGTAGAGAATGCAGCGTATTGCAATTGGTAAACAAGAATATTAAGGATCGCTGACGTACATTGCGTTTCACCGCATGATACAACGCATTGAAATTCGCATCAAGATCTTGCTGGTTTATGGCATACAGGGATTCTAAAATACCTGATAATTGCCCACGTCTGTTTGCCGCTTTGATGAATACATCAAACTCTTTATCAAACGTGAGTAAACCTACTCGATCACTTTTTTGCAGTGCAACATTACAAATGGCTAAGGTGCTGTTAACCGCATAATCAATCAAACTCAATCCGTTAAAAGGCATGCGCATATTTCGCCCCTGGTCAATCGCAAAATAAATGGGTTGAGACTTTTCATCTTCGTATTGATTAATCATCAACGTCTGATTCCTGCCGGTAGATTTCCAATTAATACTGCGATAGTCATCGCCTTGCACGTAGGTCTTGATTTGTTCAAACTCGTAACTATGCCCGAGTCTTCGCATTTTTTTAACACCTTGGCTAAGCGCAATTTTTGATAGCGTCTTTAGCTCGACTTCCTTCATATGAATGAGTGAAGGGTATACGGCGACATCCTTTGATTGGTCAACCTGTATGCGCCTTTGTAACATTCCAAACAAATCAGAAGACACAAAAACGTCTATATCTCCAAAAGTATATACCCCTCGAGATAAAGGATGTATATCATACTTTAAAATTTTTGTTTCACCTGGCTTCAATATCTGATCTATTCCGAAATCTCTTATTTGAAGCTGGTACGGCAAATTATCGATTACTTTAACCTTTACTGAGGTAAGAAAACCGTTGGTAATTTCAATACGAATGTTGTTGTCGTCGCCTAGAGATAATACTTTTTCCAGCTTACGTGCGGCATCTATAAAACCACCATGCCAATAGAGCATGAAATAGTCAATCAACATTAAAACTATGAATCCTATTGCAGCAATTACAGCGAGGATAAACAGCAAATTAAGCCACGCTCCTAGCACCATGGTGACGACGATGATACCAAACAGCCAAAAGGTGATGGTATTAAAGTATATAGACTTTATATGACTTACGAAACGCTTCAACAGTTTATCTAGGGACCTTTACTTTTTCAATAATCTGTTGTAAAATGGTAGATGCTGGTACGCCTTCCATTTCGCGTTGTGGGGATAGAATGATACGATGATTTAGCACTGGCTTAGTAACCCAACGAACGTCGTCAGGTGTCACGAAGTTACGCCCGCGTAAAGCTGCAGCGGCCTTCGAAGCCTTCATTAACCAAATAGCCGCTCGTGAAGATGCACCTAAAAATAAATCGCCGGTTCTCCGCGTTTCTTGAATAATACCAGCGATGTATTCTAGAATTTGACTTGAAATTGTTATTTTTTCTACAGTCTTTCTGAGCTTAACTAGCTTCTTTAAATCCACAACTTTCTCAATTGCATCTGCTTCCTTCATATCAAAATCATTCTGGAATCGCTCCAAAATTTTGATATCTTCAAGCAAACTTGGGTAGTCCACAACAATTTTAAACAAGAATCGATCTAGCTGCGCTTCAGGTAGATTATAGGTACCTTCATTGTCAATAGGGTTCTGCGTAGCTAACACCATGAATGCATCGCCCATCGACCTTGTTTCTCCATCAACAGATACTTGCGCTTCTTGCATTACTTCAAACATGGCTGCTTGGGTTTTTGCAGGAGCACGATTTATTTCGTCAGCAACCACAATGTCAGCAAAAATTGGCCCGGCTTTAAACTCAAAGTCATTGGTTTTCGCATTAAAAATATTGGTACCTAAAATATCACTTGGCATTAAATCAGGTGTAAATTGAATCCTGCTAAAGTCTGCATTAACCGTTTGTGCAAACAACTTTGCCGTCAATGTTTTGGCAACTCCCGGAACGCCTTCAATCAGAATATGGCCCTTGGTCAAAATGGCTATAATCATCAAGTCCATCAAGTCTGTTTGGCCTACAATAACCCTCGATAACTGTTGTTTTATCGCATCGGATATGTTGATTATTTCTAATATTTCAGCTGTCACCCCAACATTAATGGCCGGTTCTGTTGCTGACTCTGTACTCGATTCAGACACATTTTGTTGATCACTCTGATTGTTTTCGTCAGGATCTACTATTGGTAGGTCGTGCTGGTCTTCGCTCATGCTGTTTCTGCTATTTTTAGACTGGAAAGATAAAAGCATTCAACAGTTATTTATAATATTAGTCAGAATTCTTTATACGTATTCGTTTTGCTACATCCTTCTCAACACTCATGGGGAATATTTACACATTAGTTGAGTTATTTTGTGTCAATGGTTTAACTTCGCCATCACTAATTTTAATTAAAACGGTTTAATGAAATTTATAGTTAACACCTCTGCCCTACTCGCTAAATTACAAGTTGTGATAGGGACGGTAGCGGCAAAACCTATTTTGCCTATTCTCGATCACTTTTTATTCAATATAAAAGACGGAGTATTAACCATCACAAGTACGGATTTAGAGACTAGCATGTCTACCACAATGGAAGTGCAATCTGAAGAAGATTGTGTAGTTGCTGTGCCGAGTCGGTTAACGATGGACACGCTTAAAGCGTTGCCGAACCAACCGATTACATTCACGTTAGACGATAAAACACACGCCATTGAATTAAGATCAGAAAATGGCCGGTATAAATTATCAGGTCAGCCCGGTGAAGACTTCCCAAAAACACCTGATTTAGATTCTGACACTTCTTTCGAGATGGCTTCAATGACCTTGTTGAGTAGCATCTCAAAAACAATTTTTGCTACTGGCACAGACGACCTTCGTTTGAATTTGACTGGCGTTTATGTCGAGTTGTTTAACGACTCAGCCAACTTTGTTGCTACGGATGCAAACCGATTGGTTCGTTTGAAAAGAAAAGATGTAAAACCTGGTGTGGAGCATTCTTTCATCTTACCAAAAAAAGCACTTAATCTGTTAAAAGCAACATTAAGCGATGACGACTCCGTTGTAAAAATTGATTATAACTCAAGCAACGCCTATTTTTCTTTTGGAGACGTTAAATTAATATGTCGATTCATCGACGAACGGTATCCAGAGTATGGTGCCGTAATCCCTGATGAGAACCCTAATGTTTTAACGATTAACAGAATGGATCTGTTAAACAGTGTTAAACGTATTAGTATATTCTCAAATAAAACAACCCACCAAATAAGACTTAAAATCAGCGGTAGTGAATTGATAATAAGCGCGGAAGACATTGACATGGCCAATGAAGCTACTGAGCGATTAAGTTGTGCATACGAAGGCGTTGATATCGAGATTGGATTTAATTCCAAATTACTCATGGATATTTTAAACAACATCGATGCCGTATCGGTGCGTGTTGAGTTATCTGAACCGAGCCGAGCAGGAATCATTTTGCCTGATGAAAATGAAGAAAATGAGGACTTGTTAATGCTTGTAATGCCAATGATGTTAAACAGTCCTTCTGCCTAAAATATGGTTTGTCACAGTTAGAACAGTAAAATGTCAGAAATTGAATAAGAACAAAACGTCGTTCAAATCTGATATTACCGTGACAGAAAATGGAGCCCATGAGGCTTACATTTGACTTAAGACTTTTAAACGAGTCTGAAAGCCAACAGCACAACCCTGGTACTAGGTATCAGGGTTTTTTTATGCCTAATATTTGATAGATTTGTTTGATGCGTGCGCTAACCCTAACCTTATTTTCATTTGTTTTATTTAACACTTCTTGTTACAGGTCTACTATTGACGATCGTTACGAAGCCCTCTTATCATCGAGGTTAGAACAAGCTGGGTACGACATGGACTCTTTAATTGATGTTTGTGAAAAAGCGATGATTGAAGGGAAGTACTTTGAAAACAACTCATCTCAGCAGTATATCAACTACATCAAACATGTCAATAAGGTTGGTGATGTGGTAGCTTATGACTTCCACATTGGTCAATTGACGAAAGAAGCTTTAGTCAATTTAGATGTTTCATTTAATGCTGACAATCATACTGAAATTCAGGAGGAGGTGGTGAAAGACGCCAATAGTATAGTATACAAAGCCGTTCACATCATGGATGAGGTAAATGCTCATGGAGATATATCACCTACCACCTTAACTGCCAGTGTTCTAAATCATATTACAGTTGACGATTTTGATGTGTCGTTATATCGATTGTTGTTCTTTAAATTTTTTACAGGCCTAGCCGATACCGATAAAGGGTTACGTGTCGAGTTGCCGGGCTATCCAGACGAAGAGACAAAACAGGTTATTCCTGTTAACCCGAATCAGATTTTAGAAATGTATGTTACAGGATTAGACAACATTTTTATAAACCGACAACCAAGTGTTTTAACAGATATCACAGATGCTGTAAAATCATTCTTAACAGGAACATCTCAAGATAGTAGTCAGCGTTCTTTTGCAATGTCAGAGAAGATTGTATCACTAAAAAATGAACGAGGCACTAAAGTCCAGCTATACATCGATGTATACAATGAAATAACACGCGCGTACAACGAAGTTCGGAATGAAGTGGCTCAAAGAAAATATGGTAAGAAATATAAGGACTTAGAAAAATCGGATCAAAAAGTCATCAGAACCCTCGTTCCCTTTAAAGTGAGCGAAGCAGAACCAGTTAACGACTAACACCTATTTTTGCATCATGCGTATCGACATCATTTCAGCTGTTCCAGAATTGCTCGACGGACCTGTCAACCAGAGTATCCTTAAACGAGCTTCTGACAAAGGATTAGCGGAAATAATCGTTCACAACTTACGCGACTATGGCCAAGGACCCTATCGCCAAATCGACGATAAAATTTATGGCGGAAGTGCGGGAATGGTGCTTATGGTAGAGCCCGTTTCTAACTGCATTGACGACCTAAAAAAGGAAAGGAACTATGATGACATCATTTATATGACTCCAGATGGTGAAACCTTCAATCAGTCGTTAGCCAACCAAATGTCTTTGCAAAAGAATATTGTGCTTTTATGCGGTCATTATAAAGGCATTGACCAACGTATACGAGACCATATCATTACCAAGGAAATCTCTATCGGAGACTTTGTGCTGACTGGAGGAGAACTGGCTGCCGCCATGATTGCAGACGCCGTTATTCGTCTACTGCCAGGTGTCATTTCAGATGAGACATCGGCTTTAACAGACAGTTTTCAGGATGGACTCCTCGCCCCTCCTATTTACACAAGACCAGCTGAGATTAATGGATGGAAAGTTCCTGACGTGCTTTTGTCAGGGCATTTTACCGAAATCGAAAAGTGGAATGACGAAATGGCTTTGAAACGAACGGAAGAACGTCGGCCCGATTTGCTTAAGGACTAGACCTTAGTTGATAGTTGATAGTTGATAATTGATAATTGATAATTTTCGTCGCTTAGGCTTATCAGCCTTTGATCTGTCTTCGATTAGGCTTATCAGCCTACCCTTCTTCGATTAGCTTATCAGTCCGCCAGTAGTCGGACAAGCTCTATAACCGATTTTCATTTTTGAGACCAAAAACGAAACAAAAAGTCTTACCAAAAATATGCTCCCAATCCACCGGCCAGCGCGTCCCCCGCATTTTTGGTGGACCAACGCTCAAGAACTTCGTCAGACAAATACTGCAACAATGCGAAGCGCGGGAGGCCAAAAATAATCGGCGGTGTGCGATGTGGGGTTTTGGTGGCCTAGATGAGGTGGAGGGTTGAGCGTGCCAAAACGAAGGGCTTATTATTTTTAAGGCTTTTCTTGTTTCGTTCTTTTGCCTAAAAAGAATGAAATCGGGTTATAGGGCGGAAGCCCTAAGCAAAGAAAAAATCAATAAAAGATCATAGACAACAAACCCGTTGCCATAATATACTTCGCCAAGGCACTCATTTGAGTGTAATCAGACTTTACTCTAGATTTATACGTCAGATACAATAAAATAATCATCGGTGTTACAACGCATAGAATGTGATATCCCATAACTACACCAAGAATCGGCATTTTAAATTGACTCATAATCCATTCTAGCAATAGGTTGCCATAAGAAATCAAAACAAACACAGTGGTAATCATAGCAATGGTTTTGCTTTGACCCAGCCCAGCCAAAACTGGAAAGGTCTTATAACCAGCGCTCGAATCTCCATCAACATCTTCCATGTCTTTAAGTATCTCTCTGATATAGGTTACCAATGCAGCAAACCCCGTATAAAAAAGTATCAGTTTATAGTCTTGTGATCCAAAAGTTAAATACACGACATAAACGCTAAAAGCGGCCAAAAGGCTTATCGTAAAGTTGCCAACCAGCGGAAGTCGTTTTAACCACAAGCTGTATAGAACCAGCACCACTACCACGTTTAGATAATAATAAAAAAGATGAACTGAAACGATAAGACTCAAAGCCAGCCCTAGGCTTGTTATAATGATATAGGTTGTCCAAAAACTAAGGTTAGACCAACTTGACACAAATTGTTTTTCCGGCTTGTTAATCAAATCCGCAGATTGATCCATCCAATCATTAAAAAGATAACCGGCGGCCGTGATGCAAAGCGATGCTGCGATTAATAAGATAATTGCTCTACCGATTGGTGGATGGCTGAAATCAATATAATGATAGGTCACTAATTGAAGTATTGCAACAATTAGCAGGTTTACAGGTCGAAAAACCAAAAGTGATTTCAAGGCTTATTTTTTAGGAAATTTCATCCTGTAATCAACGGATATATTACCCTTACTAATATCTGTTAGTTTGCCTTTAATTAACCGTCGCTTTAAAGCAGAAATATGGTCAATAAATAACACGCCTTCAATGTGGTCATACTCATGCTGGATTACACGGGCCGTCATTCCATCAAAGGTTTCTTCATAGGTATGAAAATCAAGATCTTGGAACCTAATTTTTATGGTTGCGTTACGGTCAACATTTTCTCTGATGTGGGGAATACTTAGGCAACCCTCCCCGAACGTCCACGCATCGTCGTATTCGTCTAACATTTCAGCGTTTATAAACACCCTACGCTGTCCTACAGATTCATCGTCATACATGTGCGTGCTGTCAATAACAAACAAACGAATATCTTTTCCAATTTGCGGAGCTGCTAAACCAACTCCGTTAGACGCATCCATGGTTTCCATCATGTTTTCAACCAATAGACCCAAATCAGGGTAATCGCTGTCGATGGGCTTACACATTTTTCGTAAAACGCCGTCTCCAAAAGCACGAATGGGTAGAATCATATTCTATTCTCTAAATAATCCTGCAAAATTAAGCCTGCACTCGTGGAATCCAATAATGATTTGTCGCGCCTTTGTTTCTTTTTAACCCCACTATCAATTAGCGCTTGCATGGCCATTTTAGAAGTATAACGCTCATCGCATCTCGCAAAAGGCATGTCGGGTAGTTTCTCTTTAAGCTTGTCGATAAATTTCAAGATTACAGTTTCTACGTCCGACAATTCACCTGACATGCGAAAAGGTTGTCCAACCACAATCGTTTCTACTTCTTCCCGCTTACAATAGTCCGTAATAAACGCAACGGCTTCTTTGTTGGTTACAGTCGTTAAAGGACTTGCAATAATCTGAAGGGGGTCCGTAGAGGCGATCCCTACCCGTTTCATTCCAAAGTCTATTGCGATTATTCTTGCCATTGGTGCAAAGAAACGCAAATATGCCCGAGTATGGCGTATGGAGAATATACGTTTATGTAAATGTCAACCGAACAAATATTGAGACTAACCTCTATTCTGAACCTAATCACATGGTGCAATTGGAATGATTACTTGACCGTTAAGCCATCAATTGCATTAAGTTAGTAAACTACACAATGATTCAAATGTCTGCACTGCATGCTAGAACCAGTCGTTGATTAGTCGTGCGTGACCAAAATTCGCTGAATAACAACTTCATCACCGATACTCATTTTACAAACGTATATACCCGAATTCAGTGTAGAAACGTCTAAATCAGATTGGTGTGCTCCAACATTTTGTAATGAATTCAGAACAACTTGTATTTCTTTTCCTGACAAATCATACAGGCCTATATGTGTAAAATGTCAGCCTAATGTTTACCACTTAAGAGATAAAGTTAAGTAACAGTTTATTATCTTGAAAGACGTCTTTCAAGGCTTTATCAAATCTTAAAAAGTAAATAATAATGGGAAAAGTAGG
>CAJQIC010000009.1 GCA_905478335.1 uncultured Bacteroidia bacterium
AAAAGACTTTCGTAGAGTTCAAAGAAAACTTCTCAAGTCTTGATTTTTCCGCCGGCAGGCGGACACGTTTGTTTCGTTTTTTTATCAAGAAAAAAATGAAAAGCGGGTTATAGGGGTGCTAACCCCTTAGCGAGTAACAAATAAAATCTAAGGTTATATGGCGAAAGCCCAAAGCGACCAACCATCAAGAAAAAATAAAACCTTAAAAGGTTACGTTTTACTAAAACCAACATTAACCTTAAAAAGAATCATGAAAAATGTAATCCGCATCTTGTTCCTTATTTGTTTTATCGGCATTCAAACAATTACCTATGCCCAACTAAACACCAAACGCATAGAGACCAAACAGTTTCACAAAAAAACTGACCCAGTGCATTATAAGTATGTAGACATGGATTTTAACAGCAGTGCGATACAAAACAAACTTAGCCGAATCAATGCTGAGGAAGTACAATCTATTACACTCGTTTACACACAGTTTAAACTTGTTGAGCGGTTCGACCAATTGGCACTAAACACAAAGCGTATAGACCTATTGCTAAAAAAATTCCCAAAATTTAAACACCCAAATATCAAATGGTATTGGGTTGCACAAACTGGATGCAGTGACCCAGAAGCCTGTGGCGAATATTTTCATGGTTTCGAAATTCGAACAAAAACTAAAGCTGAAGTAATGGCGGCAACTGCGGCCACCAATTTACTTGATTATTATATGGATCTCTACAGTGGTAAGGAAACGGGTTCAAGTGTTGACTCACTCATCGATATTGGTGAATCATCATTGATTAAGGTGTGTGATACAACATCCAAAAGCCGAATCTATCATAGTCGACTAGGTGCGCTACAAGGCGTACGCCAAACGAGCAAGAAATTGTTCTTCGAACGACTTAAAATTTATAAAGTAAAACCAGAACCCGTTGTAGTGATTCAAACAGACGAGCGAAATCGGGTAACTTCTGTTACTGGTGTCGACCATGGTCAAGAACGTATCTTTTTAGCTAGTCTTAAACGTTACTATCGTTTTCGGACATCACGGTTTGAAGGCAAACGTGTGCTAACAGAGTATACCTTGCACTTCAAAGAACCTAAAGGCGCCTATTACCGTGATTTTGATATCATGGTCACACCGTTAAATATGGAGGGTGTCGCTTATACCAGTTTCGAAGACAAAAAAGTAGTTACCACGACGGAATCTTGCTATTATACCGACACCTCAATGTCTGCCGTTTACGGCACTGCTCCTGACAATGTGGTAACCGAGGTGTTTGAGCGGAATCCACAATGGCAGAACTGCATAATCGCAACTGACGTAACGGGAAGCATGTATCCATATATGGGTCAGTTTTTAGTATGGCACGAAAAGAACTTAGACAAACGTAAAGGCAACCACGACTTCGTATTTTTCAACGATGGCGATATGTTGCCAAATGAATTAAAAAAAACAGGTGAAACGGGCGGCACATACTATGTACAAACAGCCAATTACCACAGTTTGAAAGAAAAAATGACAGTGGCTATGACCAAAGGCGGTGGTGGCGATCAACCAGAAAATAACCTGGAAGCTATCCTATTTGGATTACAAAAAAATCCCGATTGTAAAGAGGTAATCCTAATTGCCGATAATTGGGCAACACCACGCGACATGGCATTACTAAACAAAATCAAAGTGCCAGTTCATGTGATCTTATGTGGGTCTACTTCCCTAAATTTGGAATACGTCAAAGTTGCCCGCAAAACAAAAGGCAGCATTCACACCATTGAGCATGACTTGTACAACTTGGATAAAATCGAGTTTTCTAAAAACGGTAAATGGGTAGATGTAAAGAACTAGTCTCGAGAGTCGCACATCCGCTGAAACAATTACAAACTATTCAACAACGAGCTTGCCGTCTTTCACCAAACCATTTTCGAGTGTGATTCGCCAAATATACATTCCAGCACGAGGTTGAAATTTAATCTCTGACGTCGGGTCTACGTGTTGCTGATAAACAGGTCTTCCGAGCATATCTGTCAAATAGAAAACCCCTTTTGCATTTTGCGGCATGGTTAGCTTCAAAGATTGTCCAGCATTCAATGGATTTGGGCTAAGGCGAACATTTCTATACGGATACGGCACATCAATAGAGGCGTTATAGTCTTCGTTTTTTAGCTCAACAATGGTGTGTGTAAACGGGTTGTTGTTACGCCAAGAATTCCCACTTGTTGCTAAATATATCGTTCCATCTGGTGACACGCAGATGTCGCGCAACCGCTGAAACTCATTCTTAAAAAACTTGGTCTGTTTGATTACAGAATCTCCAGCCTCATTAAACTCAAAGGCAATCAGGCTTTTGTCTTTGAGCACCGTCATGAGTAACTTGTTTCTAAATTCTGGGATTTGCCAACTATCATACCATAGGATATCTGACGGAGCAATGGTTGGTGTCCACACTACCAAAGGTTCAACGACATTGCTGTCGTTGCAAAACTCAACTTCAGGCGGACTATCACATAAACCATGGACTCTCGGCCAACCATAGTTTCGGTCAGGCTTCAGGATATTTAACTCATCATCGGTAGTTGGCCCGTGTTCTGAACTATACAACTTACCATTTGGCGCCAGCCATAAACCTTGTGCATTTCTATGCCCAGACGACCACACCAAACTATTTGGATCAGGGTTGTCTGCCGGTATTGTTCCATCTAGGTTCATCCGCAAGACCTTACCAGACAAAGAACTTCTGTCTTGAGGCAGAGATTGATTTTGTGCATCACCCGTGGTCATAAGTAAAGTCATATCTGGCATAATCCATAAGCGACAACCAATATGCGTGGTGTTCCCTACAATATCGCCAACCAAGGTATCAGCAGGAATCAGTTTAGTTCCATCGTAGTTAAACCTTACAAGACGCTCACGAATCTTGCTTCCGTCTAAATACGTGTAGGCAATGAAAACATGAGGATTGTTTTTAAAATCAGGATGCAAAGCCATTCCCATCATACCTGACTCCGAGTTTTGGTAAACGTCATTCGACAAATCAAGAATGACATCTTGGTCTCCAGTTTCAACGTTTATTCG
This sequence comes from uncultured Bacteroidia bacterium, assembly GCA_905478335.1. Lineage (GTDB taxonomy): Bacteria > Bacteroidota > Bacteroidia > NS11-12g > UBA9320 > UBA987. The sequence goes on from CAJQIC010000009.1 coordinate 3,059, forward strand.
ACTGACTCGCCCGTAGCGCTCAGTCATCCAAATATGGTCGTCTGAACCCCAAAGAATTTCCCATGGGATGTCTAACGAATCTGCTACAACGCGCGATGTTAAGGTTGTCGAATCTAGCACATGACTGCCTTGCGCATGCGCACTCAATGCAATTCCAATTGTCAAAAACAGGGTAAATAGTCTTTTCATGTCTATCTATCTAAAAGAATATGGGAACTTAATGGTTTTGGTTTGAGAATTCAATGCTTCAGCGATTTATGACAGAATATTAATAGAACGCCTTTGAGACTGCTTAGTATTGCTGTTTTCTTGAGAATTGGGTTATGCCTTTTGTCTCCGGGTCCCTGAGGCTTATCAGTCCGCCAGTAGTCGGACAGGCTCTATAACCGATTTTCATTTTTGAGACCAAAAACGAAACAAAAAGTCTCCCCAAAAATATGCTCCCTAACACACCGGCCAGCGCGTCCCCCGCATTTTTGGTGGGCCATGGCTCATTGATTCGTGCATGATTGAAGATGACCTTTGAAGTTTTCTGTAGAAATCGAGGAAGGCTTTTGTGTGTTGGCCTTGCGCTAAGCAGGCAGGAAAGCGAAGCGGCTTTGGCTGAGGGAAAGAAAAGCCTTTCGTAGATTTCAAAGAAAACTTCTGAAGTCTTGATTTTTCGGCCAGTGGGCGGACACGTTTGTTTCGTTTTTTTATCAAGAAAAAAATGAAAGCCGGGTTGTAGGGGTGGCAACCCCTTAGAGAGCAACAAATGAACTCCAAGTTTATAGGGCGGAAGCCCTAAGCGAACATCCATCAAGGAAAAAAAAGAAATCCCGTTTTAGGGCGCAAGCCCTAAGACACCACTAGTGGGATAAAAAAATTTAACAATTTGGGAATGTATACATAACCTTGCTTGTCCAACGTTAAATAGGAATAAAATACCCAAATTGACAAACGCAGACCTCCATATGTTTTCACCAATATCTTTATCCGAAATGGATGAGGTAAAGCTCATGAAACGCATGGACACCAAGTTTGTAGTCAACTTTAATCTAGTCCCTGAAATACTTGCGAGCATCGCTGGGGATTACCGCATATTGGAGATTGACAACAATCGCTTAATGACTTACGATTCGAAGTACTACGACACAGATGATTTGTCATTTTACCATAACCACCATAACAAAAGAACCAATCGAATAAAAATTCGTAAGCGCAATTATGTCGAATCAGGTATAACATTTCTGGAAATAAAACGAAAAGACAATAAAGGAATTACACACAAATCTCGAATTCCAATTAACAATTTCAATACTGCCTTATCCGCTGAAGGACAGGATTTTATAACTGAAACAGTCCAAAAACCGCTCGACATAAATATGTCGATTTCAAATCGGTTTAATCGTATAACGCTGGTTAGCAATAATGCTGTTGAGCGTGTAACGATGGATTTTAACCTTGGTTTTAATGGAACTGTCATGAACCAAAATCTAGTCATTATTGAACTCAAACAAGAAAAACTAGACCGGACGTCAAAGTTATTTCAAGCACTGAAGCAAAGACAAGTGCACCCATATTCGATTAGTAAATACTGCATGGGGATGGCCACTACAAAGCCTCAGCTGAAACAGAATTATTTTAAGCATAAGATTATTACAATTAACAAAAAAACAGCCTAATGGAAGACATTCTAAACATCCCATTGTTCGACGACGACTTTTACAAAATGACGTTCCGATTTTTCATGAACATCGGCTTTTTATCTTTAATCATAAACTGGCTTTATTATTCTAAAACCAAAAGAAGAGACTACCTCTTCACGTATTACATGATTGGCATCATTGTCTTTTTCTTGTGTTTTACGCTTAAAAAATACGAGCTAGATATTGGGATGGCTCTGGGTTTGTTTGCCATTTTTGGTATCATTCGTTACCGGACGGATGCCATCGCCATTAAAGAGATGACCTATTTGTTTGTGGTGATTGGGGTTTCAGTAATGAACTCTTTGGCAAATCAAAAAATGAGTTTTGCCGAAATCATCACAGCTAACGTGCTCATTGTAACCGCTCTTTTCTTTATGGAAAAGTTATGGTTATCAAAAACGAAGCTTTCGAAGAACATCCAATACGAAAAGATTGAAAATATTAAGCCAGAGAATTACGACGCTTTGAAAGCTGATTTAGAAGACCGACTAGGTCTTACACTCGACAGCATTACAATTGGCAATGTCGATTTTTTGAAGGATTCTGCAACCATAACTGTTACGTACTCAAATGACTAAACATCTTAAGAATTTATTCGCATGTATGATTCTGCTGAGCATAGGATTGCCCCTGGCTATAGCACAATCAGGAACGTATTACACCGTGCAAGATTTCCAATTTTGGTCGGCTGTAGAACTAAAATATAAAGCAAGCAAGAAGCTAAGTTTAACACTCGAACAACAATTACGTTTAAGAGATGATGCGAGCAACGTTGACATCTACTTCACAGAACTAGGATTAGGATACAAAATTGATAAACACTTTGGTTTGGGATTAAACGGACGGTTTATCCGCGACAACGATGATCAAGGCAAAATTCAGGGCTATGAAAATCACTTTAGATGGAATATTGATGGGAGTTACAAACACGACATCAAAAGACTTGATCTTAAATACCGTCTTCGTTTTCAATCGAAAAATGAAATGGGCTTAGCAGCCGATCAGCAAGAGCCAGCAACAAGCACAGCACGACTAAAAGTTGGTGCAGACTATAATTTCAAAAGTTGGAAATTAGATCCAGAGTTCTCAACTGAAATATTCGACCAACTCGGCTCTGACGACCAATTTGACAAAATACGTTTCACCTTGGGTACAACCTATCAAACCAAGTCTTATGGCGACTTTAGCGCATTTTTTAGAATGGAAAAAGAGCTTAAAAGTTTATATCCCAAGACGACCAATATTGTTGGGTTCAAATACAGATACACCTTAAAGCGGAAGAAAAATGAAAAATAAGTCAATACTACTTTTCAACGCCATAGCAATGGTATGCACCATATCGTCCTGCAAAAAGGTTGTTTTTGTGCCGAGCGCAACATCGGGCAGTGGCATTGCTAGCCACGATAATGGATTTGACGCCAATTATGATATTGTTTTTGACGACTCCAAGGTGCATCGAATAGACTTTGTTCTTACCGCCGACGAGTGGTCAGACATGCAGGCGGACTTGGCTGATAAAACCAGTGGTGGCGGAGGGCCAGGCGGAACATTTTCAAGTGAAAATCCTGAATACTTCCCTTGTGATGTGCATTACAATGATTTAACATGGGAAAATGTCGGGATACGTTATAAAGGAAATTCTTCATTACGAGCTAGAAGCGGCAAACTCCCTTTACGTTTGGATTTTGACGAATTCGAAGATGACTATCCAGAAATCTTAAACCAACGTTTCTACGGATTCAAAGAGCTTTCAATGAGTAGCAATTACAATGATGCGGCATTGATGAGAGAGAAATCTGCAGATGATTTGTTTCGCGACTTCGGAGTACCAGCTGTGCATACAGCGTTTTATGAAGTGTACATCGATAACGGTAATGGAAATGGCCCTGAATACTACGGGGTATACACCATGTGTGAGGTTGTTTTTGACACGTACTTAAAATCAGAATTTGGTAGCAAATCGGGTAACTGTTACAAGCCCGAAAACGATGGTGCTCAGTTTGATCAAAGTGGTTTCAACCTTGAAGACTTTGCTTTAAAAACCAACGAAGAGATTGGAGACAAAAGCGACATTCAGCAAATGTTCGATTACTTACACGCTTCAACTCGGACGAGTGATGTTACCAAATGGAAAAGTGACTTAGAATCGGTTTTTGACGTTGATGGTTTTCTTAAATATTTGGCAGTAAACAACACCATTCAAAACTGGGACACCTATGGTAGAATGTCTCACAACTACTATCTCTATAATGACCCTGCTGATAATTTGATTAAATGGATTGTATGGGATAATAATGAAGCTTTTGAAGAAGGCAAGATGGGTGGGGCCGTTTCATTTGGTATGACGGAAATCGGTACCGATTGGCCTTTGATTAATTACATCATCGCTGACGCAGGCTATTTAGCTACTTATAAATCGTACATCAAATCGTTTATTGAAACGTCTTTTGAAACAACGCGTATGAGTGGTATTTATAGCGACCAAAAATCATTGCTTAGTGCATCTGCGAATGCTGAACGATCAGGGTACTCCTATGTAAATGGGCAGTTTAGTTCTGCGGTGTCGACGCTGAAGTCTCATAATGTGACAAGGGTTGCGGCGGCGCAGGATTACATTGATTAGTTTTCTTAAGAGATCAGATTTTCAATTGTCTAGGATTAGGGGTTGTTAATTCGCTGGTGGGCGGACGGGTACTAGGACCTGTCTTTTCCTGACGTCGCTTAGGCTTATCAGCCTTCTCTTCGTCCATTAGGCTTATCAGCCTATAACCGATTTTCATTTTTGAGACCAAAAACGAAACAAAAAGTCTTACCAAAAATATGCTCCCTAACACACTGGCCAGCGCGTCCCCCGCATTTTTGGTGGTCCAACGCTCTTGTTCAGCGTCAGGTAAATATAACAGCGATACGAAGTGCGAGTGGCCAAAAATAATCGGCGACGTGCGAAGGCGGGTTTTGGTGGCCTAGATGAGGTGGAGGGTTGAGCGTACCAAAACGAAGGGCTTATTATTTTTAAGGCTTTTCTTGTTTCGTTCTTTTTGCCTAAAAAGAATGAAATCGGGTTATAGGGCAGACGCCCTAAGCAATGAAAGACTTTGTCGAATTCAAGGAAAAAATGAAAGCCGGGTTATAGGGGTGCTAACCCCTAAGCGAAAAAAATAAAACACGCCACCCGCAGGCGTAAAAGAACTACACTGCCACCGCCCCTTTTATAAGTGGATGCGGGTCATAACCAACAAGTTCAAAGTCCTTAAAATCAAAATCAAAAAGATCTTTGATGTCTTTATTCATGTTCATCGTAGGATAAGGACGGGCGTCCCTACTTAACTGTAATTCTACTTGTTCAAAGTGATTTGAGTAAATATGAGCGTCTCCAAACGTATGTACATATTCACCTAACTCAAGTCCAGTTACTTGCGCAATCATCATGGTCAATAGCGCATAAGAGGCAATATTAAAGGGCACTCCCAAAAACAAATCGGCACTGCGTTGATACAACTGACAACTCAGTTTCCCATCAGCTGCGTAAAACTGAAACATACAGTGACACGGGCTTAAAGCCATTTTAGACAAGTCCCCAACATTCCATGCATTTACGATAATTCGCCTACTATCTGGATTGTTTTCTAGCAAATCTAGAACCTGCTTAACTTGATCAATAACTTGCCCATCAGGGGTTTCCCAACTACGCCACTGCTTACCATAAACTGGGCCAAGGTCCCCATTTTCGTCTGCCCATTCATTCCAAATACGCACACCGTTGTCTGTAAGGTATTTGATATTCGTATCGCCCTTTAAAAACCAAAGCAACTCATATATGATTGACTTCAGATGCACCTTTTTAGTGGTGATCATCGGAAAGCCCTCATTTAAGTCAAATCGGAGTTGGCCACCAAACACACTGCGGGTGCCTGTTCCCGTTCGATCACTTTTATCAGTTCCGTTCTCGAATACGTGTCTTAAAAAATCCTCATATTGTGTCATAGGCAATTTGTTTCAACGCCTGAACATTCGGGCATTTTGATTGTTCAAATTAAGCGAACATAAGGCGGTTGTTTTCAACAATATTTAAACCTTATATATTAGTTTTGCACTTTGTAAAAAGAGAATATGGCTGTAGCAATTAAGTTACCTAAGATGAGTGACACCATGGAAGAGGGTGTAATCGTATCGTGGCAAGTAAAAGTAGGCGACGAAATTAAGTCTGGGGATATCCTTGCAGAGGTTGAAACCGACAAGGCTACAATGGACTTGGACAACTACGAAAAAGGTACTGTTCTGCATCTAAATGCAGAAGAAGGCGATACTATTCCTATTGACAGTGTTATTGCCATTGTTGGCACAAAAGGTGAAGATTTCGCTGATTTACTAACCGCTGCCCCAGCCGTAAAAGAAGACGCTCCTGCTGAAGAAGAAGTTAAGACTCCTGAAGCACCAACAGCTCAACCAGCAGCTCCAATTGCTGCGCCTGTTGTGTCTTCGCCTTCAACTTCCAACGGTCGTGTATTAGCGTCTCCTTTAGCCAAAAAAATGGCAGCAGATAAAGGCCTTGACATTAACCAAATTAGTGGTTCAGGTGAAGGTGGACGCGTTGTAAAAAAAGACATTGAAAACTTTACGCCAAGTGTTGGATCTACGGTTACTGGAGTTGAATCCTTTACCACGGTTCCTGTTTCGCAAATGCGTAAAACAATTGCAAGACGCTTAGGTGAAAGTAAGTTTACCGCGCCGCATTTCTACTTAACAATGGAAATCCGAATGGATAACGCCATTGCGGCTAGAAAGCAAATGAATGAATACTCAGAGGTTAAAATCTCTATGAATGACGTAATTGTTAAAGCCGCATCCATTGCTTTACAACGTCATCCAAAAATAAACGCAGCATGGATGGGTGACCATATCCGCATGAACAACCATATCCACGTTGGGGTTGCTATGGCTGTTGACGAAGGGTTATTGGTACCTGTTGTCCGCTTTGCTGATTCAAAATCATTGTCTCAAATTTCGACTGAGGTAAAAGCTTACTCGGTAAAAGCCAAAGACAAAAAACTACAACCAAGCGATTGGGAAGGAAACACATTCACCATTTCTAACTTGGGTATGTTTGGCATTGAAGAATTCACTGCCATCATCAATTCTCCAGATGCTTGTATCATGGCAGTTGGAGCAGCAAAAGAAACGGTTGTTGTTGACAATGGCGAAATGAAAGTAGGTAACGTAATGAAGGTTACTTTATCATGCGACCACCGTGTTGTTGACGGCGTTGTAGGCTCTCAATTCTTGCAAACGTTTAAAGCGTTGATGGAGAATCCGGTGAAGTTACTTGTGTAGGCGATAGCTGCTAGCTGTTAGCTGTTAGCTGTTAGCTGTTAGCTGTTAGCTAAAATCTCATTCTCAAATTCAAACATAAACTAATTGTATTTAGAGGGGCGGGTCATTAGACAAAACATTTCATATTCCTTTTCGCCTCCGCCCTTTACCCTCAACCTCCATTCAACCAATGCCTAGGTTGGTTATTCCTGCATATTTGGCGTTATGTTGTTTAACAGCTACGCTGTTAGTCTTCTCAGTTCATTGTTTGAAGTTTTTTTCCTTTACACTCCAACCCCAACTCGACCTAACTTTATTTAGATGAGCGATCGCCAAGAGCCAATAGACAAAAGCCAATTCCCGAGATTCTCCTGTCGTCGAACCTGTGAATGACGCGGAGCATAATCCTTCAAACCTTTACCCCCTCTTGGCCCAAATCTTTGTCATAAGAGTCAAGAATAACGCTAGACCTCCAACGATACCAAAAATAAGTACAACTACGGCTAGGGTTTCTTGACCACTGCACGACAACTCGCAGGCCAATATCGCTGTTAAGTACAATATTATAGCCAGCAAAGCCAGTGCTAAAATGGTTAATAGAATGTTTAGAAGAACCTCTTCGGTCTTGGGTTTTTCAAATTCAACAATGTTACTATTTTGAGGAACGTTAGTATTGACGGTTAATACATTCGTAATACTTGCACCAACTGAGTCTGAATTAGATTCCTGACTTGAGATATTACCGAAAGAGGTGAGAAGAGCCAATGTAATGGTTCCAAAAACTAAGTCTTGAATTTTACGTCGCAGCAGACTCGATCTAAACAATTTGAGTTTACTTTTCTTACTTGGATAGGCCAGTATGTTCAAGGCTAGAACAACTGATAATATAGCAGTAGTTTTGGCTGAAATAACGTATCCAACGTCTGCTGCCAGCGCCCCCAATTGCAGACCTATTAATCCTAAAAATACACGAGAAGCAATCAGCATGCCTCGTGCCAACTTCTTATTCTTCTTCGCCCATTCAACATGTTTGCGCAGTTTACCTCGACCAAGTAACATGAATAATGATATATAGCTTGTTATTGCTGCTGTACCTGCAAGGATCAAACTATTCTTATTTTTCGAGCCATAGTTGGTTACAGTTGTTTCTTTTGTTTTGGCTCTTGGCGGATGCAGAACATCAATCTCATCAAATTTTGCTTTAGTGTCGCTTGTTCTAATTCTTTTAATTGGATGTTCCGCAGAAATAGGTTCAAGATGCTTATTAACTTGCAAAACAGGCTGGTACGTATTCTTAAGAGATTGTTGAATTGAGGTCAACTCGCTTAATCCATAAGCGGAATCTTTCCCCTTCCAAGTTGACACAATATTGTTTGGTAGCCGGCCATGAAAGGGTCTTATAGAATTTACTTTAACGTTTTGATGTTTTTTGGAACCCACCCTAATTGTAAGGTGTCCATACCTTCTTTGTGTGCAAGAACTAACAACAATACATACTAATAAAAGAACACTGATTGATAATTGGCTTAGTTTCATGTCTAAATTGTCTTTTGTAGATTACAATGAACCTTGTCCCTTTTGAATGGTAATGGTCATTAAGCTCAAAGGTGCTTTACTTGTGTCTCTCAAAATGATTGAATATTTCCATTCGGCAAGTTAAGTTACTTCAATCTTACTTTCTCGCTACATATTAAATCGGACTTATCAAATAATGCCAATTACACCCTTGTACATGAGTTAATTTACAAATACCGATAATTAGCAGGCCGCATTTGTTCTAAATTAGTTAAAACAGTTAATTACTGTATTGATTTAGTCGTGGTTTCGTTGGATACTGTTTCCGTGTAAACAGGAATCAGCTGCGCTCCGAATGAATTACTGAACAGCTCCAACTAGGCTCTTCAATCCTTCAGACATTGATTTTTAGCCACTTGCCACTAGGAATTAGGAGTTAGGAGTTAGTTCACGAAGAAAAGAGAATATAGAACATAGAGAATCGACCGTCAATTCCTTCAGCCCTTCAATCCTTCAATCCTTCAATCCTTCAATCCTTCAGACATTCAGACATTCAGACATTCGCCCCTAACCTCCCTGGGCTAACTTAAATATATCACTCATACTCTTATCCTGCATAAAGTTGAAGTTTAACTTGAACGTTATGCGTTGACCTAAGTCCTCAATCCCTTGAAGCTTTTGTGCTTCTTTGATCATATTCGAGCTAAATAAAGGCACGTAAATCTCGATGAAATCAGGTATCACTTTTACAGCTAATCCACCATTGTAAATAAAAGGCTCTCCTTTTTCAACATTTGGCAAATCCTTCATGTCGTTAAAAGTAAAAGCATCAAAATATACACCAAGTGGCAACTTTAATGGCAAATCGGATTTTAAGTTAACCGCCAACGTCCATTGGCTAATATTGGCAAATGTGCCAGGCTCTTTCAAAAACACGTCGTTCTCTATAACTTGCTGGCTAAACAATCCATCCGTAGCGCCTCTTCCCATAAGGATTTGATCATACGTATAATCCCACTTCCCTGCGCCAGACTCCATTCTATAGTGGTACAGGCCATTTTCCGCTTCATCCAAAAATGTTCCACCAAAAACCCTGATATCCAATCCTTTACCTTTTAATTTATAGGTAATACGTTTCTTATATTCGAGGTTCAACTTGACGTAATTGTCGCCCACTGTTGAGGTAGACAACATATTGGATGAGGTATCAACAACGTGTATGACATTCGAAGGCATTCCCATCTCCAAGCGCACCGTCCATTGTGATGGATTAATCGTTTTCGCATTTTCAAATCGATACTCGGCCTGAATAAATTTATCTCCTAATTGCTCGATAACCGTTCGTCGCCCATAGGCCGTTCCAGAATCCTGCAATAAACTATTGATAGACGCGTCTTGATCGAAGTTTGGCGTAAATGATAGTAGCGTTGACCGTAACGTTAGCCTTGAAGAAATCGGACTGCGTTTATCCGGATTTCTGAAATCAAGTTTAACATACGGCACAATTCGATTGTAACTATATTTTGCATCGTCAAAAGCAAATCGAGAACCTTTTACGCCAATCTCAAAAGCACTTAATGCTTTATTCTGTGCCTTCATGTAATGCACATTGGCATACCCATTTACGTCACCCGTATTGGGGCTATACAATGGACTTGCCGAAAAGCCAAAATTACGTCTCGGTGTTACCACATTGTTTAACCATAAACCAAACATCATTTTATTGTGGATGTTGTAACCGATCAGCGGAAGTACGTTTAATGACGTTCGATTCGGCTCGTGTATAACCGACATAAACTTAACTTCTAGCGGTTCAACCTTTTTAAATATTCCTCCGGTTCTAATGGTGTTATTTTGACGGTTTACCTCTGGCATCGTTACATGCGGATCTATTTTAACAACGTCAAAAACGCCCTCAGGCATCTCCATAAACAACTCGCCTTCTCCTCCTTGAACCCATATACTTTCCATCATCTCACCGTCTTTGAAGAATCCAACTTCAAATGGCGCAGCCACTCCTCCATTGTTTTGAACAAACAACTTTCCGTCTTCAATGCGATTCATGGCATAGTCGATATGCGCCTCAGAACCAATTAATCCTTTAAAAAACCAGTTTAAATTTTCTCCTGACACACGTTCAAAAACATCTTGAATATCGCCAGGCAACGGGTGCTTAAACTTCCATTCGTTAAAGAGTGCTTTAAAACACGCGTCCACCCCGTCTTGGCTTAGATAATCTCTTAAATACGCAAACGCATCAGAACCTTTGCCATAAACAATAAGTCCGTAATTCATGTTGGTTAACGCAGCGCTCTTCTCTCCTACCGCTTGGTGCATCTCTGATGACTCAATCTGTCGGTACCCAAGAGACATGGCTGAACTGTTAAAACCACCTTCATTGAACTTGCGATTTTTCAGCTGAGCTGCCGGTTTTTCTTTACCGCCATGTATGGCTTCATGTTCGAAATAAGAATTTATTGATTCATCCATCCAAGGATATAAGCGTTCGTTGTTTGCCAAAATCCCATAAAACCAGTTATGACCAACTTCGTGCACGATAACTTCTTTTCCAAGACTTGCAACAACCGTAATCATTGGATATTCCATTCCACCACCTGCTTTAAGTGCGCCTTTAACCAAGGTGCAGTGGCTATACGGGTAATAACCACAATGGTCGGAATAGTAATTTAGAGCTGTTTTAATATCGTCTGTGTAATTCAAATTTGTTTGGTCAGCAAACACATATGCTTTCACTACCTGACCATTGGAAAGTGTTACATCTTCCTGTTTGACATTAAACCTTTTATCGGCAAACCAAGCAAAATCATGAACATTGTCTTGCACATAGGTTATGGTCTTTTTCTCATCGGCAGTAGGCAACTTTTTTTTGCCTCGAATGGGATTGTTTGTTCTATCAAGTAAAAAATCGTGCTCCTCTTGTTCTTGCAGTTCTCCTGTTGCAGCCACTACATAATTATCTGGAACAGTAATCTTGACTTCAAATTTGCCAAACTCTGAATAAAACTCCCCTTGATTCAGATATGGCATTGGGTTCCATCCATTCACATCATAAACAGAAGGTTTAGGGTACCATTGGGTGATCTGATAACTTTGTCCTACGTGGCCAAACCGGCTAAAACTTCCTGGAATTTTAACAAAAAATGGCGTTGTAATTTCAACGGATTCACCAGGTTTTAGGTCCCTGTTTAACGTGATTACAGCAATGTCAATTTGATTGTTATAGTAAGACCAAGTTGCCTTTTTCCCATTTACCTTAAAATCTAACCGATCAATATATCCGCGAAGCGAGTCATCAGCGAAATGAAACTTGGTCGACCCATTAGCTACTTGCTGAATAGCAAAATCAGTCAAATCGTCCTTGTATGCATTGGGCCAAATATGAAAATACATCTTGGTTAATGTGTTTGGACTGTTATTGGTATATACAAATCGAGCATCACCAGATAAGGTGTGTGCCTTATCATCTAGACTAACATTGATGTAGTAATCACAGCTTTGTTGCCAATCCGCTTGTCGAATTTTAGGTTGTGCCGAAACAAAAACAGCAAGACAAATTGAAAGGGTGGTAGTAAATCCAGATTTCATCGCTAAAAATTTTGTGGGAAAATTAAAGATAAAAGCGCTCAATTGTTCCGCATGTTTTGCACGTTTTGTCTAGCTTTGTACAAACACGACCAGTATGGACGGAGAGGAAATAACGGACGGGGAGTTAAAAGACCTCATCAAACGGTTTGAGATAAATTATTCAGAGGGCGAATACGACTATTACACACCTGAGAATTTAAATCACATTATCGATTACTATATTGACAAACCAAACTACAAAACCGCATTAAAAGTTGCCCAAGTTGGCATTGACCAACATCCATTCGACGCTTCGTTTTACTCCAAAAAATCTTTCATTAATACCATTACGGACAACACAGATTTAGCATTACAGCTAGTTGATGTGGCCCTTGATTTAGACCCAAATAATCCAGATTATCTGGCTCAGAAAGGAAGTATTTTAGAATTGATGAACAGACCTTTGGAGGCCTTGGAGCAGTTTGACCTGGCCCTTGAACATGGCGCTGAGCATAATGACGTTTTGGTGTTAAAGATGTTTGTCTACTTCAACATAGGCAACCCTTCTTTGGCCATTAATATGATTGAGCAAATATTTAGTCGCAAGGTTGAAGAAGATAGATTGATTTTAGAATCACATTTTTGCCTTCAGCTTATGGATGCCTACGAAGAAGGCATCCGCATATTTGAATCATACCTTGACACAGACCCTTACCACGAAGTGGTTTGGCTGACCTTAGGACAAATGTATGTTGCTGTTGATGCGTATGACAAAGCACTAAGTGCATTCGAATTTGCCATTGCTATTGATGATGAATATGCTGAAGCTTATTTTGAAAAAGGCCAATGCCTCATTGAGACTAACGACTATGTTGAGGCATCAAAAAGTTTTGATGAATATATCAAGTTAGAAGGCCCAGACCAATTTGCCTATGTCAATTTAGGCGATTGTTACAAAGCTATGCACCGAATCTCCAAAAGTCGGATGTACTACAAACTCGCCTTAAAAATTGACCCAAAATTCGGGCACGCTTGGTACGGATTAGGACAAACCTATGTAATGGAAGACAACCATCACGAGGCGCTGACTTTTCTAAAAAAGGCCAATAACATTTTGCCAGATGATGAATACATCTTACTAGAAATGGTTAAAACGCAAATCACCATTGGACAGGTAGATGAAGCGAGAAAAACACTTGAAGACATGCGCACAACGATTCCTTACAGAGAGTCTGTTTGGTTGTTGTTGGCCAGTCTGCACGAGCAATATGGGCAAACCGATGACGCCATTGCCACACTTTACGAAGGATTAAAAATCATTACCCAGAGCGCTAAAATTATGTACAAACTGGCTGCATACTGTTTTATTGCAGAACGCAGCGAGGAGGCATATGACCGACTGACTGACGCGTTATTGTTGGACTACAGTGCACATGAATTGTTGTTTGTTGATGCACCGCATCTAGAAAACAACCAAGCCGTTCGTGACGTGATTGACTTATATAGAAACGACAACGATTAAAAGATTAGAAATGAATAAAACATACAATTACCAACTTCCACAATTACCCGAGAGAACTATTAAGCCTCGTGAAAAAGGAATGACTATGGTAATGGATAAGGGCTTAAGCCTAAGAGAAGCAGAAGACTTCTTATCGATGACTGAACAGTATGTAGACGTAATTAAATTGGGTTTTGGAACATCTATCGTGTCTCCAAACTTGAAAGAAAAAATTGCTTTATACAAAGAAGCAGGGATACCTGTTTATTTTGGAGGAACTCTTTTTGAGGCCTTTTTGGTGCGAAACAAGTTGGACGACTACCTGAAATACCTTGACAAATACGACATTCAGCATATTGAAGTAAGTGACGGTAGTATTGAAATATCTCAAGACGAGAAATGTGAATATATCTCACGATTATCAAAGGACTTCACCGTATTGTCTGAAGTAGGATCTAAAGATGCAGAGAAAATCATCCCTCCATATAAATGGATTGCTATGATGAAAGCGGAACTTGAAGCTGGAGCTTGGAAAGTTATTGCAGAGGCACGCGAAAGCGGTACAGTTGGTATTTTTAGAAAATCTGGAGAAGTTAGATCAGGTCTGGTAGAAGAGATTTTGACACAAATTCCTCAAGAGAAAATTTTATGGGAAGCCCCGCAAAAAGTACAACAACTCTGGTTTATCAAGTTATATGGTAGTAATGTAAGCTTAGGCAACATTGCACCAAACGAGGTAATACCGCTCGAGACTTTGAGAATTGGTTTGCGTGGAGACACGTTTAACTTTTTCTTATAAAAGCTGTATTTTTAATCCATGAAACGTGTAAAACTCCTGTTCTTCCTTCTGATTTGCAGTGTAACAAGTTCTTATGCGCAATGGTCAATGGGAATTGGGGTTAATACGGTTTTACCACAAGGAGTTATTTCGCAGCAGAACTACCCCTTGGGTATTGGAGGTGACTTTACATTATTGAGCCCAACGGTTCTTAACAAGGAATCGAACTTTAAACTCCAGTTTGGCATTAATTTTGGCGGTAGCGACAATGGCCGAAAGTCATTTAAAACCAATGGCCAATTCGAAGAAGGTTCACTTAATTTTTACAACTGCATTGCCAATAGTCAGGTGACTTCGCGTCTTACGTATATCCCCCACCCAAGATTTGGTTTATTTTCAGAAATTATAGCCAGTCGTACTTTATTTCATTCTGGATTAAACGAAGTAACTGAAACGGATGATAGCTACAATCACTACCACAAGGTGGTTGCTTCAAAAGGTTTATTCAGGTATGGTGCAGGATTTGGTGGATCTTATTATGTCAATCACTTGGTTCGGCTTGACTTACGCTTTGACTACACAAAAGGCGAGTCTGTCGAATTTATTGATATGTCTTCCACTAGGCGGACAGAAGACGGATATAATTTTGACAAAGGCACAGCTAGCCAATCAGATTTAGTTAACATCCAATTGAGAGTCAGTTGGTTACTTCGGATAAAACAACAAGGCTAAATAAGATGTTTAACTGGTACAGTTTATGTATTAACTATATCATACAAGCACTAAAGACTGAATTATGAAAACAAAAGTACTTTTAGCATCTTTATTAATCCTAAGCGGTTTGAGCGTTTCAGCCCAATGGCAATTCGGATTTGGCGGGATGGGTTTAGGCCCAGTGGATCGTTTTGATAGTTCGGTATACAAACCTGGTGCTGGCTTTTTCATGAACATAACATCACAGTCGGTACTTCCTAAAGCGTCTCCGTACGAAATTCGATTTGGCATATACCTAGACCACATGTGGTCTGGCTCAAAGAACTTTGATGTTGATTTGGCCGACCCAATTACTGAGCAAGGCCAAACCACTTTTCAGAATAGCAGTGTTGGCAATCACTTTATTACACGATTTGGGTACAAAGCAAGTCCGAAAATCACCTTGTTTACCGACGGTATTATTGGTCATCGAAAGTTTTATTCGCAAACCACCACAGGTGTTAAGGGTGGATCTGAAGAATATGAAGACGACATCAATCGCGTTTTCACTTCACGAACCTTTAGATATGGCATTGGTGTTGGAACACGCTTCAATCTTGGTAAATCTTTCGGTATTGAATTACGGGCCGATTACACCCGAGGAAACGAAGCATCATACTTCGACTTAGATGAAATCAAGGAAACAACAACGTCTTTTGAGTATGCCGATGAAACATGGGCGCACTCAGACCTTTTTGTTTATGGGATTGCACTGAACTGGAAGTTGTTTCGCATTCAAAGCTCTGGAAGTTATAACGGCTCAAACGACGCTCCGAATAATTATACCCCATCGCCAACCTATCGAAGAACATATCCTAGACGGAGAACAACAACCCGAACCACTAAGCCTAAAAAGAAGGTGACGCCAAAAAAGGATATTAAAAAGAAAGAAAAAGAGGTCCCAATTACGTGGTAATCCTAACCAAGGTTGTACACCAACCCCACGCTAAACCATCTGTTAAACATACCAATACGGTTAAATATACGTCTTGAATTGGTAGGCAATTTGCTGCTTATTTTATTTAACGAATAGGCGTGTCTTACCCTGAATCCCAGCTGATCGCTAAAATCGTACGTCGACCCCAGTAAAAAAGCTATTTCTAAAGGGTTGAATTCAGCATCTGTGGCTGTTATGCCGTCGTCAATAGTTCCACCAAGATTTACGTCTACAGACAAACCGGTGTGAAATGTAAGTTGCTCTACAGTTGGAAGCCTTTTGGTATACACCAACGGGAAATCGATATAATTAGACTTAATGATATAGATGGGTTGTAACGCGGCGTCTGGGTCATTGACCAGCTTACTCCCTTTCTGCGCATAGAGTATTTCAAAACCCAATGACGCTGTTTCATCCAGGTCATGATATATCCCTATGCCAGCATTTAAACCCAACTTATTGTATCCGGCGATATGATCTCCATCAACCTGAGCAAAATTTGCCGAACCGATGACACTAGCTTTAAAAAACTGCGCTTGACTTTGTTCTGCAACTAGAATCACAGATAGGCTAAAAACGATTCTTGTGAGATAGATGTAATATTGGGAGAAATTCATTGAAATGTTGTTTCGATTTGAATCAAAAATAAATAAACTTGTATGTAAGTGACGCACAATGACAAAAGCTCAGTTTAACAAAGACATTACAGGCTACTTAATTTTATCAATCCTTGCTGAAGCCGACGGTGATTTCGATGCTCGCGAAGGATCAGTAATTGTAGATTACATCAATAAAAATTTCCCGTTTGGCGGAAACCTAGAATTGGCGGCTGAAGAACTAAGTTCCTTAAATTCTGACGATTATGAAGACAAAATGCTTTCTCTTGCGCAAGACTTCTATGCTGAAAGCAACCCTAAAGAACGTACAGAATTTTTGCGTTTTGCCATGAAACTGGTGCGCGCTGACGATCAAATAGCTGATGAAGAAAATGTTTTAATTACCAAGCTATTTGAAGCCTGGGACATTTAGGTTTTAGGCGAAAGTTCCAAAATTGTTGCGGCTTTAGCACAACATATTTTTTCTGCATTCTTCTTGGAGTAGTTTTCTGCAGTACAAATTTCTTCACCGTCTACTTCTAAACCGATCTTAAACTTGCCATTTTTTGAGTCTCCTTTGTCCTTAATCACAGTAAACACAAGCTTCTTTTTGTTCTTTTGTGCCCACTGATTCACCAAACTCTTATAGTTGATGTATTGATTTTGAATCTCGTCCAAGTCTATGTGGGGTTTGAGTAACTTTTTATATACAAAGGACTTGGTCTTGCCATATCCTCTATCTAAGTAAATCGCGCCCACAAGTGCCTCCAAAGCATTACCAGCTAGTGAACCCATCACGTGTCGGTTTTTCTGCAACACATTCTCCACTTCTATAAAGGATGGAATACCAATTTTTATGGCCATAAAACTTAATTGTTTACGACTCACAATCTTACTTCTTACCTCAGTTAGAAAGCCTTCGCCTTTAAACGGAAACTTTTTAAATATGATTTCAGCGATAACCATATCCAGTACGGCATCCCCTAGGTATTCTAATCTTTCGTTGCTGTTTTTTTGGCTTGTATACTGGATGTTTTCCGATGCCGAAAGATGTCTAAATGCCTTTTTGTAAAGCTTAAGGTTTTTGGGCTTAAACCCAATGAGTTGCTTAATACTTGCCCGAGTTTGTTTATCCTTTTTATTTTGGAAAAGCGTCAAAGGCATTTGAGATTTAAGCCTGGAACTTTTTCATAATGAGCGATACATTATGCCCTCCGAAACCAAACGTATTGCTTAACGCGGCGTTAACTTCTCGTTTTTCAGCCTTATTAAATGTAAAATTCAGTTTTGGATCAAGTTGTTCATCGTCGGTAAAATGATTTATCGTCGGTGGAACTATACCTTTGGTAATGGCCATTATACAGGCTACCGCTTCAACAGCACCCGCTGCACCTAACAAGTGACCAGTCATAGATTTTGTTGAACTGATATTCAAGTTATATGCATGGTCGCCAAATACACTTTGAATTGCCTTTGTTTCGGCAATATCACCTAGTGGCGTTGAGGTTCCGTGCACATTGACATAATCAATGTCTGAAATGTCCATTTCAGCATCTGCAAGTGCATAACGCATGGCGTTACTTGCACCTAGTCCATCTGGATGTGGTGCAGTAATATGATGCGCGTCAGCCGATAATCCGCCACCACCTACTTCGCAATAAATGTGGGCTCCTCTTGCTTGAGCGTGTTCTAAAGTTTCCAATACAAGACCTGCCGCACCTTCACCTAGAACAAAGCCGTCTCTGTCATTATCAAAAGGACGACTTGCCGTTTTAGGATCGTCGTTACGTCCGCTTAAGGCTTTCATTGAATTGAACCCACCCATGGCAAGTTCATTGACACAGGCTTCTGAACCACCTGTAATCATAACATCAGCTTTACCCATTCGTAAATAGGTAAATGCATCCATTATGGCATTGTTTGAAGAGGCGCACGCACTTACCGTAGTAAAGTTTGGCCCTCTAAAATTATATTTCATTGAGATATAACCACTGGCTATATCCGAGATCATCATTGGAATAAAGAATGGACTAATACGCGGTGTACCATCACCCTCTATAAATGTTCTGGTCTCTGTTAATAGTGTATGTAAACCACCAATTCCTGAGCCCCAGATTACGCCAGCCCGATCTGGATCAACAGCACCTTCACCAGTTAGCTTCGCATCTTCCATCGCTTCTTGTGCAACAACCATTGCATAGTGCGTGTACGGGTCCATGCGTCGTGCTTCACGACGGTCCAAGAAATCCTCAACTTTAAAATCCTTTACCTCACAGGCAAAGCGAGTTTTAAATTTGTCCGGGTCGAAACGTGTAATAAAATCGGCACCACTAACACCCGCTGCAAGATTGTTCCAATATTCTTCTTTGGAATTCCCGATAGGTGTTAGTGCCCCGATACCAGTTACAACAACTCTTTTGAATTGCATGCAACTAAATTACTTTGTGTTTTCTTCGATGTAAGAAACAGCTTGTCCAACTGTTCCAATTTTTTCAGCTTGCTCATCAGGAATGGCGATATTGAATTCCTTTTCGAATTCCATAATCAATTCCACTGTATCTAATGAATCAGCGCCTAAATCATTTGTAAAACTAGCTTCTAATGTAACTTCTGAGCTTTCAACACCGAGCTTGTCTACGATGATGTCTGTTACTTTTGATGCAATTTCTGACATTGTTTTTACTTTTTAAGTCGTTAAGGGTGCAAAGAACATTTTTTTCATTAAAAAACACAAGTAAAATATTATCCCGCTTAATTTTGACAATTCTTTAAATTTTAATGAAACGCCACTTTTTAAGGGAAACACAGGAGCATCCGAATCGGATTTATGGATTGGTATGTGCAAAACCTTTTACACAGATGGTATGGAATCTATCCGAAATGTTGGATATCCCCTTTGAAAGAGACATAGATATAACACTTAATAACAAAACTGAAACAAAGCGTTGGCCAAGATTTACCTATATAGATGAAGACATGAAAACCACATTTTCTGTAGTAAAAAATAAAGGAGTGGACAATATACTTGCCCCTGAATTACGAAACGTGGATGCTTTTCTGATAGAAACAAATCATTCCTTGACATTTCAGTTAAGTTTGGATAAAGTTTCTAAAACAAGTTTTATAGACTTTTGTTTTGAAGTAACACCTAAAATGATAAACGAAGAGACTGACCTATTACTCTATATAGATTAAGGTCAGCACATATTATGGCAACTGATTTAACATACAACAAGACCAAAATAATAGCGACAATTGGTCCTGCAACCTCAGACAAGGATACTTTGCGCAAGCTAATCGAGTCTGGGATGGACGTGGTTCGGATAAACTTTTCTCATGGCAGCCACGAACAGCACCTTAAAGTAGTAACCAACATCAAACAACTAAACCTTGAAATGAACCGCAGTATTTCTATACTGGGTGACCTTCAAGGACCAAAACTTCGAATAGGTGAAGTCAAAGAAGGTACGTTCTTAAAGGAAGGTCATGAACTAACGATAACGACTACCGAATGTGTTGGAGATAGCGATCAGTTATATGTAAACTACCCTGCACTGCCTACCGACATAAAGGTCGGAGACCCTGTTCTTATCGATGATGGGAATATCTCTGTTGAGGTTATTGAGAAAGTTGACGACAAAAACTTTAGAGTAAAAGTCATTTATGGTGGCCCAATTTCGTCTAAAAAAGGTTTTAACTTACCCAATACCGACATCAGTTTACCTAGTTTAACGCCTAAAGATATTGTTGACTTAGAATTTGCGGTAAAACATTATTTCGACTGGATTGGCTTATCTTTTGTTCGTAAAGGTGCTGACGTAACAGACCTTAGAAAAAGAATAAATGATCTAAACGGCACAGCACGGATTATTGCCAAAGTAGAAAAACCTCAAGCCATCAGATACATCAAGTCTATAGTAAAAAAGGCGGATGCGGTTATGGTAGCGCGTGGTGACTTAGGTGTTGAAATGCCTCTGGAACAAGTTCCGATGCTACAGAAGAAAATTGTAAATCGTTGTCTTGACTTTTCAAAACCTGTAATTATCGCTACCCAAATGATGGAAAGCATGATTAACAATGCCCGACCTACACGTGCAGAAGCTAGTGATGTGGCAAACGCCGTTATGGATGGAGCTGATGCGGTGATGTTAAGTGCTGAGACTTCTGTTGGAAAATACCCACTTGAAGCCGTTCAAGCGGTTCAGAAGATTGTTAAATCTACAGAAGACGGTTGGGACGACATATACCACAAAGGAAAAAAGCCTTCAAAATCGTCTCCAACATTCCTGTCGGACCAGATTTGTTTTTCAGCTGTCCAAATTAGCGAACAAATACACGCTTCGGCAATCATTAGCATGACACAGTCTGGGTACACGGCTTTTAAAATAGCAAGTTGTCGTCCTAAATGTCACATATTTATATTTACCAGTAACAAGTACATTTTTAGACTACTGAACTTAGTTTGGAATGTGCGTGTTTTCTATTATGACAGAATGGAAAGTACGGATCAAACCATGAACGATGTGCTTGACATTTTAAAGACAGAGCAATTAATCGCAGAGGGTGATTTGGTTATTCATACGGCAAGTATGCCAATCTTAAGCAAGTCAAAAACAAATGCGTTAAAAATTAGTAGAGTTGACTAATGGATGAAATTGTAAATAAAGTTGCGAATAGCCCACTAATTACCTTCAACCTAGAAGAGTACTATGACCAATCTGAGGTTGCGGAATTCGACATGAAGGACCATCTCTTTCAAGGCCTTATTTTAAGGGAAAAAGACTTCAGGTTGTTTATCAAAGAATGTGATTGGTCGACTTACCAAGATAAGAATGTTGCCTTGTTTTGCAGTGCTGATGCCATTGTACCAACATGGGCATACATGTTGGTTGCCAATAAACTTGCAGGCATTGCCAACCACGTTCATTACGGTAATGCAACCGACATGCAACAGGCAATAATCCTTGACAAACTAAACGACATTGACATCGAATCATATAGAGACAAGATGATTGTGGTTAAAGGTTGCAGTGATTTAGATGTGCCGATTGGCGCCTATGTAGCCATCACAGAGAAGTTTACACCAGTAGTTAAAAGCATCATGTTTGGAGAACCGTGTAGCACGGTGCCAATTTACAAAAAGAAACGTGTCTAAACAGGCCAGAACATTCTTAACCATTGGAGCAATCCTTGGCGCAATAAGCGTTGCAGTTGGTGCATTCGGAGCCCATGGACTAAATGACTTTTTGGAAGAAGCTGGCCGTATCGATACCTTTAAGACTGCCGTGAATTATTTGTGGTATCACACATTTGCGGTCTTGTTGGTTGGTTTAATATCCATGCACAAACCGTCAAAACTCATTCACCTCGCTGGATATTTATTTCTGCTCGGTATTCTTCTTTTTTCTGGATCACTCTTTCTCCTTATAAAAACGAGCAACCCTAGCTTGGGTGCTGTTACCCCTTTTGGGGGTTTAATGTTTATTGTTGGGTGGGTGTTGCTAGCGGTTGGTATTTTTAAAAGATAGCCTATAATCCTACAACGCAGGATAAACGTAAGAAACCTGACCGTCCGCAGGCAAGAGCCCTATCTCTTTGACTTCAGTCTCATAGTCCCGTAGGGCTTAGCAGCCCTATAACCCGCTCATACTTTTTGAGCGCAAAAAGTAGGCAAAAACGCTCTCCAGAAATATGCTCCCTCTCTTTCGTCTGCCAAGAAAATCTAAAAAAAGAGTTCAGCCAAACGACTGAAAATCCAAGCACTTTTATTGATTTTCTACGGCATCCTCAATTCACCCCGTCGCTTACCCGCATTTCTGTTGGGCCAACACGCTTTAAATAATGCTTGATTTACGACGACCTTTGAAATTCACTCCAGTGGGCGGATGCATGAATTTAACATTAGTGACTTTCCGCTATCCGCTGTCAACTATCAATTGTTAATTACTAATTGCTATTTGTCAATTGCTATTTGCCTTTCTTCTTCCGAAGCCGTATCCGATCAAACTGCTTTCGGAAATAGAATCCAACTCCCGTCGTGGTCACATTGGTTACATCACCTAACGTAGGATCACTGGCTCTTTTGTGATAAGCCTTCAGTTTGAGTGTGCCATCCTTTTTCACTTTATAGACCAAATCCAGATTATAGGGATCTTTAGCCGCACTGGAATTTGCGTTGTATTCAACGGCCAACTCTATACGCTCATTCATCAACTTTCTTCGTGCAGATACAATGAGTTCTGCCCGTTCTTGGTCGGTGATTCCGCTACGGGTTTTGTAGTCGACCCCTAGTTCTAAGTTTTTATCGTACTCGCTGATCCAATTATTGACTTGATTCGAAAGAAACGTCCCAACACTGGCGCTGACGATGTCTCTATAGTCGTTTGAGGAAGACAACCCTATCCCAAAATTTGACGCTGGCGAAAAGGAGCCAAACGTGATTAGCGAAAACACCTGCCGATTCATCTCATCAGGGTCGGCTTCAATTTTTTTCACTAAAGAGTTAAACTCTGTAAACGTGTTTGACGTGATATCTGGGAACTCCCAATCAAATGAGATATCTGGATTAAACAATTCTCCTTTCAACTTCAACAATACATTCATCTTGATTTGTGTATTATACGCCTCTTCGTTACCGTCCACTAAGCCAATCATGAGGTCTAAAGGATTGGCTCTATTTCTTGCCACTGCAGCTGCAAGATCAATTTTCGCATTGTATGGGTCCCCATTCCACACGACTTGGCCGCCTGGCCTGATATCAAATTTCTCGCTGACTAACGTTGGCGATGAAAAAGGATAAATACCCTTAGTGATTTCAAAAACACCATACATAAATAAATCCTCACCTGACGCATATTGAATTTTTACGTTCCCGAATCCACTTCCTGTAATTTTATCGTCTAATACTTCATCAAACAACAAGATAAACTCCGCATCCTCGGTTAAATCTATTTCTAACAACATGCTAATCTTTTGGTCACTTTCAATTTCTTGTTCTGACTTGACTGCTGAAGTATCATCCTCGTGCTTCTTAAATGTTATGTAATCCTCGTAGGCATTGTCCGAATCATCATAAATAGGAATGGTGAGTGTAGAACCACGATTCGTTTTGGCTTTTATACTGATTACTAAATCCTCCACTGGCCCTTTAAAATCTGCTCTTCCGGTGGCAAACCCAGTGCCATAGAATACTTCATTTTGTGCTTTTGTTGTATTCAGCACCATGATGTTGTTGGCTTCTGTCACCGCGACATTCATAACCATATCCGCAAAAAAATCATGTTTTATTTGACCACGAACCTTTGCCGTATTACCAAGTTCATCTCTAACAACCAAGCCTCTAAAATCAATTGACTTGTTAGACAAACCGATTTTATCGTCAACAAAATAACGGGTATTCAAGTAGTCAACAACGATGCTAACTTCATGTGTTTCAATAACGCCTTTAAATTGGGGATCTTCAAATGTGCCCAATAGTCGAATATTTCCTGACGCGGTCCCATTAAATTCGGAAGCCAAGTCTTTAAATATAGGTTCTAGTGGCTTTATCGCTGCGTCATTGGCCGTTACAATCATGTCCAAACGTCCGTCTTCCTTCGAAAGGTCCAATGTCCCTTTTGCACTTACGTCTTTCAGCAACCCTTGTTTAACAGTTGCTTCCACATACATTTTTAACGGGTTTTCTTTGGAACTTGTTTCTATTTCAAAATTCCCAAGGGTATCGCCATTCACGGCAAGGTTTTCTATTTCAATATTTCCTTGAATTACAGGCCTACTCATGGCTTGATAAATACTTATTGAATCATCAGACACTCCACCAAGTTCTAATTCCCATTGTTTCAATAAGGGATTAAAACTGCTTAAGTCAAGACGTTTAGTATTAATGACCACATGATGGTTCGGCACGTCATCAACAATACCGTTTACGTATAATTTCTGGTTGCCGTGGGTCAACGACAAGTTGGTTAATTCAAGCCCATTCCGTGAATACATAGCATGGTTGTCGTTATTGAATCGCCAAGGTTTTTGATCTAGATATAGTTTCGACTCTTCGAGTTGCAACATGATTGAGTCGTTTTGAAAGGTTAAATTTCCAAATGACCGCAATGCAAGTACATCCGTCGTGTCTGCAAAATCCAATAAAAATTCGAGGTAGTTTGGTAGAATACTCATATTCAGCACCAGGTTGTCCGTCACGGTATCTCCTCCATTTTGAACCAGTGTTTTGACATCAGAACTTAAGTTGAGTAGTTGATGCGGACGCTTGCGCACGACCAAATCATTGTCGACCAATCGATATTGACCATACTCCAAATAATCAAACAACGCCCTTGATTCTAAACTTTCTTCCTCTGTATTGTAACTAATGACCACCTTGCCATTACCCAGTTTCATTGGATAAGGCGTCCAATAATCAATCAGTTCATTGGCTGTGATTTGAAATGCGGCGTTGGCTATAATCTTGTCTTTTAACTCAACAGAATCATAAAAATCTGGAAACAGCGTATGTAAGAAATCCGTATACACGACGCCAATGTTTTTCAGACTAAACTCTCCTGACAAATTCCCATTAAGGTAATCCGAAACCACCGTCAGACTTCGTGACGAATTTGTAATGGCACTGCGCACTTCAAGGTTTTTTAGGTTTAATTCTTGATTATCCCGTTTTACCTGAATGTTTTGCAGATTGGCATAGCCTTGCATATTATCCGGATCATTTCCGCGCAGTTGAATATCCATTTTCGCGGCGATCTTGGTGTCTATGGTGTCTAGCCCTAGTGCCTTCAGGTCTATGTTCCCGATATCAGCAGTAAAATCAAACTTAGGCAGTGCGCTTTTAAAATCTATTCTCCCATTAAACACAAATTCCAACTTCTCGTCATTCAGCCACGCTTTACCATCAAAATTCTGGTCGGTGTACAAACCGTTTGCTTTAATATCGGATATGCGTTTCCCATTGTATTCAACAAAATTAATTTGGCTTTTAAAACGCGTTCTAAGATTATCAAACGTCAAACCATAACCCTCTTCCAAATCAAAATTGAAACTGGTCAAGCCCAACTGTTCATCTCCTAAAAACCCGCCTACATCAAAATCAGTCGCCTGAAGATTGCCAAAGTATCGTGCTGCGTCATCCTGTAAAAGTTTAAAATTTATGCGAGAATTGAGTTTCCCCAAGCTAGACAGTAGCACGCCATCCGCAGCGAAGTCAGAATAAAATCCGGTTAAATGTCCTGTAAAATTGAATTCATCAAATCGTTTGACTTTTTCTTGAAGATCCAAGTTCAATATCCGCTCAACTTCACTTGTATTTGAAACCAGTTTATTCAATTTCAATTTGATAAACGAGCTTCTCCAGTCTGGCAGGCCATTTAAATCCACGTCTCCTACCAGCCTTGTATTGTTCCCTAAGCCAATATCAAAATCATCGATTTTAAAATTTCTAATTGTCCCCTGCGCATCCCCGGTCACGGTGGCAATGTTGTGTGCATATGGTAATAAGTTGTAAGAGAAATAGGCTAAATCTTCGGTATTAATCTCCGCCCTATCCAAATGAGATGTAATCTGCACATCGTCAATAAACTGTTTAAAGTCTCCAAAACTTGTGTATTCAAAAGCGATAAAATCTTGAATCGTTGATCTGTTCGTTTTGAATTGTAAATCGCGGTACTCCATTCCTCGAGAATGAATCTTCGCCTTACACACCATTCGTTTGACAGCCAATCCATGCTTCTCAACAGTCGACAGCGACTTAATTTTAAAATCTAGGGAATCCCCTATTAAATAAAAATCTTTGAATGATCCGTTAATCTGATTAAAAGTAAAATCATTTTCGTCAAACTTCCGATCTTGTGGGGGAGCGATTCCTTCAAGTCTATACCTAAACGACCCGTCTTCCATATTTAATGCCTTAAACAAAACATTCCAGACCTTTCCTGTAGGGGTTTGCTTGCGACTTAGGTCTACCAAAAATTGGTAGTTCATTTCTGTTTCGCCTCGTCGTTGAATAAAGTTTACAATCGGTCTTTTAAGCATCACATCACCTAACTTCATTTGCTGCGTGGATCGGCTAAACTGATGCACCTTGAATCGGACTTGTTCTATAAAAAACATCGAATCTGCATGTTTGTCTCGCACTAAAACGTCATGTAGAACTACTTGGCCGTTCCAACTGAAATTCACAGACTTGATTTTCACTTCCGTTTCTATAGATTTTGACACGGAATAACTGACCTCATTCACTATGGCCGTTTGAATAGCAGGAATACTTACTAAAACAGACACAACAAGCACTAACAAGACGAGTATTATCAACGTCCGCAGTCCAAATTTTGCTATTTTTGAAAAAACCTTTTTCAACAATTCGAAATTAGTCAAACTCCCGTCAAATCGAGTATTAATCAACCCGTAGTGCCTGATAAAAAAGACATAATTATTCTTGCGATTGAATCGTCTTGTGACGATACTGGAGCTTCTATTATACATAATGGCAAAATCCAGTCCAATATTGTTGCAAGCCAACAAGTTCATGAACAATACGGGGGAGTAGTTCCAGAATTGGCTTCTAGGGCTCATCAACAACACGTCCTTCCCGTTGTTGACGCGGCGTTGAAGGAGGCCAATGTACAAAGCTCAGCACTAAGCGCAATTGCCTTTACGCAAGGTCCAGGATTACTTGGCTCACTAATGGTTGGCGCTAGCTTCGCCAAGTCAATGGCACTTGGCCTTGATATTCCAATCATTGGTGTGAATCACTTAGACGCTCATGTTCTGGCTCACTTTATAGACGCAACTGAAGTCAAGTTCCCCTATCTATGTTTATTGGTTAGTGGAGGTCATACCCAGATCGTAAAAGTGATAAGTCCTGAACATATCGAAATACTTGGCAAAACACGGGACGATGCAGCAGGAGAAGCATTTGATAAGGCAGCTAAAATGCTGGGATTACCCTACCCCGGTGGCCCAGTGCTCGACAAACTTGCTCAAAAAGGGGACCCTCTTTCATTTAAATTCCCAGACTCGAGAGTAGACCAACTGGATTTTAGTTTTTCAGGGTTAAAGACAGCAGTCCGTTACTTCATTCGAGACATGCCTGAGACCAACCCCAATTTTGTGGAACAAAATTTGAACAATATCTGTGCATCTATTCAGCACACCATTGTGTCTTACTTGATGAGAAAATTGATAAAAGCAGTGAAAGAAACGGGGATAAATGAAATTGCTATTGCGGGTGGCGTTTCTGCAAACAGCAGCTTGCGTAACACGATTCAATCCAAAGCTGCGGAATTGGGATGGACCGTTCACATCCCTGCTTTAGAATACTGTACGGATAATGCAGCGATGATTGCTCAGGCTGGTCATTTCCAGTATCTGGCAGATAATTTTGTAGGCCAAGATGCCGTACCATATGCGCGATTAGGAAAATAATATGAGAAAACTACTCACAACAACCATAACACTTTGCTTGTCGATACTATCTATCGGACAGGTTCATGATACCACGATGTATAGACAGAATAAAGTGAAGTCTGTAAGCACTTGGGTTCACATGATCGCCTTCGAAAAATCGAACGACACCTGCTTGTCGGCTGTTAAGGAAATCAATAAACAAGGGAGCCCGACCTATGTCAAGATGGATTACCATTGTCAAGGGTGGGACGTCATTAATGAGCTCAAATACACCTACGACGAAAACAACTTTATGAGTGGTTTAACAACCTTACAAAATGACCAAGTCATTAGCGAGTTGGCTGTCACGGTCGACAGTTTTGGACGTATTCGAACTGAAAAGAACAAGTTTTTCGAACCTTATACTGAAATAGAAGTTAGAAACGTATACTTCGGAGAAGGAAAAGATGCGGACTCGATGTACGCCGCAGAGGTAAGCGGAACCGACACTACCTATTTTATGACCAAATATACCTACAGTAACAACAGGTTGATAAAATCAAATACAGTGAACGCTACTACAAACAAACCTGTGAATATGCTAACCAACAGGTTCGATCAAAAGGGGCGATTAACCCGTTCTGAGTTTATCTACTTTTTGGGTTACGACAACGATAACATTACGAAATACGAATACAACGATAAAGATCAAATCATAAAAACGAAAAGTGAATTGACCGATTTGGTCGCTGAGTTCTACTACACCAAAGATGGCCTGCCTACAAAAACGTTTTATTACAATAAATTTGGGGCATTAGAAGGCGAAGTGTGGTACAAATACACCTATTATGAATAACATGTTGGTTTTGTGGATAGGATTAGGTGGCGGCTTAGGGGCGATATTTCGTTACGCTCTTTCTGTCCTGATTAATACAAAATCAGAACACACTTTTCCGTGGTCTACACTAACAGTAAACTTACTGGGTTGCTTTTTAATCGGTTTGTTATGGCAATACTTGAGTAAAAGCACCAACCTGAATGCTTTTTGGTTAATTGGTTTTTTGGGTGGATTTACCACTTTTTCTAGCTTTGGCTTAGATGGTCTAAAACTATTTAATTCTGGAGCATTTACCCAATTGATTACATATGTATTGATAAGTAATATAGTTGGCTTATTACTCGTTTTTATAGGGACTAAAGTAGCCGACTTAACACTGGTATAAAATCATGAAGAAACTTACATCCATCATATTGTTATTATTTATCGGCATAGCCGCTCAGGCTGAATACCTGCTTATACCGATGGATGATTCTCAAAAAGATCACCTCAAAGCATACGGCATTGCATATTCTGTTTTGGAATTTGATAAAGAAGTTGAATGGTTGTTGAATTATAAGGGTGGTGCTTTTATGACCGCATATTATGAAGACTTTGAGAAGCTCTGCCTTTTAAGAGGTGTTGGTTACAAAAAAATATCAAACAGTCAAGCGCAGGTAATTAGGGACGAAATAGAAAACCCAGTTGTTAACGCCAGCATAGTTAAACTGCTTACGGCACCAAAGATTGCGGTTTACACACCAACTTCAGCTCAACCTTGGGACGACGCCGTTACCATGGTGTTAGAATATGCTGAAATCCCTTATGAGAAAGTGTTTGACGACGAAGTGCTCACCGGCGATTTGCCACTGTATGACTGGCTGCACCTTCACCACGAAGATTTCACTGGCCAATACGGCAAGTTTTATGCACACTACCGCAACGCGCCTTGGTATAAAGAACAAGTAAAAGAGGCTGAAGAAATGGCGGCTAAACATGGCTATGAAAAAGTGTCTGAACTGAAACGTGCTGTCGCTAAAAAAATAAGAGACTTCACCCTTGGTGGTGGGTTTTTATTTGCGATGTGTTCTGCTACAGATAGCTACGACATTGCCCTGGCGGCAGATGATGTTGATATCTGTGCTGACATGTACGATGGTGATGCTGCAGACCCTCAAGCGCAGTCTAAGCTTGACTTCAGCAAGACATTTGCATTCGAAGGCATTCAACTCGAGCGAAACCCATATGTTTATGAATACTCCAATATTGACGTAAATCCCGCGACAAGAGGCGTAACAGAAGCCAACGACGTTTTTGTGTTAAATGAGTTCTCTGCAAAGTGGGATGTTGTTCCAACCATCTTGACTCAAAATCATGAAAAAGTGATCAAAGGTTTTATGGGCCAAACAACGGCTTTCAGAAAAGAAGTCGTAAAGAGTAGCACCATTATAATGGGTGAAAACAAAGCACTTAACGAAGTGCGTTATTTACATGGCACAATGGGCAAAGGCACCTGGACTTTTTACGGCGGACATGACCCGGAAGATTATAGACACTTGGTTAATGAACCACCGACCGACTTATCGTTGCATCCTAATTCGCCAGGCTACAGACTAATCCTGAACAACTTGTTATTCCCATCGGCTAAGAAGGAGAAGCAGAAAACGTAATAGTTGATAGTTCTCCTGGTCGCTCTTCACAAACTTCGTTACATAAACCTCTTGACCAACTGTGATAATAACAGAATAAATACCACTCGAAAGGTCTGAGCAATCAACGTAGTTCTCGTCTGTCCTAATATTCGACACTTTGGCTCCTAACACATCGTAAATCGTGATAGCTTCAAGTACTCCTTTCCCCTTCATCTGAATGGTAAATCCGTTTAATACGGGATTTGGATAAAGAACTATTTCTTGGAAGTCAATCGGAGAGATGGAACCATTCTTCAAATTGAGAACCTTATCGGTATAACAATTATCGCCTCCTTTGTTGTGTGTTTGTAAGCGCACATTAACCAACGAATCGGTATACCCAGATACATCAATTACTGCATTTATGTCGGATGAATTAGAGTCTTTTACAGTCCACCTATAACTAGCAAGTGAATCAATATCTGGTGTCAGTTTCAACAATTTAGTGGAAAGATCCAGGTCCATGGTAAAGTCGATACAGGGTGTTCTATGGACGAAAAAGTTAATGATACTTTCTGGTGCTGGACAACCACCAGCTCCTTCATTCAACGTCGCTTTCACGCGTACATTGGTTGAAACCTCCTTGTCAGTTGTAAAAGTGAATAATGTTGAATTTGCGGAATCATTTCCAAAACTGCCGCCATCAAGTGCTTCCCATTTTACCTTACGACCAAAAGTTGGTTTGGCGTCGACCCAAACTTGCATAATATCACTGTACCAAGTAAAACTAGAATCATCGCTCACTTCTAACTTTTCAGCCTTATTGATTGTCACTTCTACGCTATCCGAACCCTGACATCCATAAATATCTGTATAGAAATACTTAATCTCAATTGGAGTACCAATGACCGTTGCTTTTGAAGGATCAAATTGGCTACCTGAAATTGTTGCTGGATTATCAGATGACCACGTACCACCTGCGTAATTTGCATTCAAGGACTTTATCGATTCCGTCGAACAATAATCAAACGGTGCCGTAGAGTCAAATGGAGTTGACAGCGCATTTAAGTCAATTTTTGACTCAGGAAGCCCGCGAATAGTCAGTGTGGCATCACTTACCGAAACGCAGCCCGACCTATCGTGAAAATATCGCATTTGGTATCTTTCGAAATCTTTTTCCGCAGGACGTGGCGTAACTAGTGTATTTAATGTATCACCATTCAAAGTGTCTCCCCTGAGGGCTGAATTTAAGCCAGAAGCGGACGCAAAACCTGATGAGTCTATTGCCCTCCAAACACCATCGCTCGGGGTAACTTGTGACATAGATTTAAGGTCAACGATACCTTCATCCCAGCACAAATCGCGGAATCCTTGATGACTAATAATTGTTGTTTTCCTCACGGCGACCATGGCTGTGTCTAAGGCAGAACAACCATTAGAATCGCGGTATTCTATTTGAACTATAATAGAATCTGTCTGCTTGGTCCCAAGTGGCATTGATGCCGCATCAAGGTGTAAATAATAATCTGGATGTGTTAAGGTACCTTTATTTTCTATTAAGTCACTTGGCTTATACGGACCACAGTCAATACATTTTAAGAAAACATCCACCTGTCCAACATTTGACGGGTTTACCACGATTCCAGTTTCTGCAATTTTAAGTTCACGACTGGGTTGACAAATGGCAACATCCTGGGTCGTCAGTCCAGGTATAGGATAAAAATTTATAATAATGCTTGATGTATCAGAACAGGCTAAAGAATCGGTAACGATTACTGCATAACTCCCGCTTTTCTTAATGATAAACTTAGTATCCGATTTTTGATATTTGTTTGATTCCCACAGCGAAATATCAAGAGAAGAACCCTGCTTTATTTTCGTTGAGAGCGTGTCACGTGGATCATCCCAGAATGCAAATTGGACACTTGGTTCAATAATCACTGTCTCATCTCCGCATGCGTCCTACTTACTTATAAACGCCCCAATAACCGGGCGTGGTCTCTGCATTACGGTGGTTTCACTTTCTGCCGAACAACCTCGCGCATCTTTTACCTGTACACTTACCTTATCAATAAGCACCGAGTCTGGCAAATTTGCTACGCCAGTTTTTGTAGCGTCGCCTGTTGACCATAAATAGGTGTAAGGGGTAGAACCATTCACTACAGAAACCGATAATGTTTTGGGTGTGCCTTGACAAACAAATGTATCAGCGCCATCTGTAAATTTTGCTACCATTACATCTGTAACAGTTACTGTGTCAAAATATGTGGAAGGGCATTTTTCGCGGTTATTGATTATGTGCTGAATGACATATGTACCGGCTGCTTTAAACTGAATGGTGTCTTTGGCTGCTCTTGAAACTAATGAATTTGACGAATTAAACTCAGGCAAAATGTCGTCAGGCATTGTTTTGCCATTAATGTCAGTCACCACCCAACTATATTGTGGTGTTAACGTACTTGTGGAATCTATCTCACTCTTCACAGCATATTGGCCACAACCTAACGAATCTATGGCAACCACTACCTTTGCCCGAGGCTTTACTAGGATTTGTATGGCATAATAGGAAATGGCATTAGCCGGGCAATTGTTGTCATTGATTTTAATGTCAAATTGATAAGGCAACGTACGAGCAGCCCCTGCCTTTGGCGTCCAACAAAACCTTCCAATTTGGTTAAGTGCCGTATCATTGATTATGCTAAATGTTCCATCAGGTATTCCTCGATTCCAAGAAATTTTAGTGGAATCTGGATCTGGTTTCGGTTGAGGAGGAGGTGGAATCTTCACTTGGTCTTGTGTTGTAAAGTTTACGCAAAGTGACTTACCTTCGCATACCGAATAATGTCTTGCAGCTGCAAGTACTGGTGGATTATTCCCCTTTCCTAACAAGACGGAGTACATCATATCTCTGCGCACCAAACCTATGTTTTGATACTTTCCGTTAGCGTCTTTCCGCCATTCGCGGACTTCAAATACCATCGTTGTATGTTCGTCACATTTGGTAGGGGTGAAAATCAGTTGGCCCGTTTCCTTATCAAAATAAAAACCAATCGGCGGAATTGAATTTGGGTTATTGTATGGATATTTAAGTGTTCCTGGGTAATAACTGGTAAATGGCGGAACTGATGTTGTTATAGCGGTGTTAATTGCACTTTTTGGTTGAACAATTGCATATGACAGCGAGTCACCATCCAGCGTATCAATTGTGCCTACAGAGTAATACACGGGTTGGTTACAAAGAAAGTTTGGTATTGGTGGAAGTGCAAACTCGGGTGACGAATTTCTCCCTCCATCTTTTAGACTCAGCACGGCATAATTAAACAGGTTTTTGTTTGCTGCACCCGTCGTTTGTGAAGAATTTCTACAACATAAACCGATCTCGAACCGGATATCAGTGCAGCCAGATTTAATCAGGTTGGCGAATTTCGCAACTCTAAAGTCAACGGTATCTCGATACACTTGCACCTCTACTCCGTTGCCACTGCGTGTTTTATTTTTCCCAGAACAATTAGGCCCTAAGGTGTCACATAGCGTTTGCAACTCTTTGATAGAAACAAGCTTTAAAGACAAATTGACCTTGCTTCCTGACGTCTGGCAAACCACGTTGGCCGCTGATGAAGGGTTATTAAATGTGACCCCAGCACATGAGCGGTAGAAAACAAAGTTCACTTCATAGGTCAATGTGTCAATCCAACGGTATGTGATTTCATTGGACGAAACATGGCCTGCTTTTGCCTTAATAGGGGCCGTAAGGATTAATAAGGTTACTAATCCAACAACTGCTATCTTGTATACGCTCACTAAGCTTTTTTCTTGGTTACTTAAATATGACACAATTCGGTTTGTATTCGCTGCTTTGTGAATGTTGAATTTTTAATGTTCAATGTTTATTACAATTGTATGTCCGCCGTAAACCTAGAGCCGTTTGATGAAGAAAAAAGAGAAAAAAAGCAACAGCAACAATTTGCTTAATTTGGTTCATAGTCTAAAGTTAGATATAAGTTTATTAAAATGCGCAATGGCCAATTGCGATCTTACTTATAAAGACACAAATTTCACAAAAAGGTTGCCTAGATTAGGCAAATAGGTCTAATACACGTTGACGTCTCCAACCATGTTTTCTGGCCTTACCCATTCATCGAATTGGGCTTCGGTCAACAACTCTAGCTCCAACGCGGCCGCTTTTAAAGTTGTATTTTCCGTATGTGCCTTCTTGGCAATTTTAGCGGCATTGTCGTATCCAATATGGGGATTTAATGCGGTTACAAGCATCAGAGAATTTTCTAATTTGTTTAGAATTTCTGAGTGATTGGGTTCTATTCCCTGTACACAGTTGTCGTTAAAGCTCAAACACGCTTGTCCGAGTATACGTGCTGATTGCAATAAGTTAGCCGCTATTAAAGGTTTGAAAACGTTTAGTTCAAAATGTCCATTACTTCCGCCTACGGTGACGGCAACATCATTGCCCATAACTTGCGCACAAACCATGGTAAGTGCCTCGCATTGTGTTGGGTTTACTTTTCCTGGCATAATGCTAGACCCAGGCTCGTTGGCTGGAATTATGATTTCTCCAATGCCACTTCTTGGCCCACTGCTCAGCATTCGAATATCGTTGCCAATCTTCATTAGACTGACTGCTGCTCTTTTTAAAGAACCGTGCAGTTCAACCATAGCATCATGAGCAGCCAAAGCTTCAAACTTGTTTACTGCTGTAATCAATGGCAACTCCGTTTCTTTAGCAATTTTTGTAGCTACAAGGTCTGCATAGCCTGTAGGCGTATTTAAACCCGTTCCTACAGCTGTTCCTCCAAGCGCCAATTCTGACGCTGTTTCCATACCTTTCTCTATGGCCTCGATACTTAAAACCAATTGGCGATGATAGGCTGAAAACTCTTGTCCAAGTGTAAGTGGAGTGGCATCCATAAAATGCGTTCGCCCAATCTTTACAACTTCTCGAAAATCGCGGGCTTTCTTCTTAAACGTATCTTTCAATACTTGTAAACCAGGAATGGCAAAATCTACCATTTGTTGGTACACCGCAATTGTCATGGCCGTTGGGAAGGTATCATTGCTACTTTGGGATTTGTTAACGTCATCATTCGGATGTAATACCTTATCAACATCAGTAAGCTTACCACCAGCCAATACGTGCGCTCTATTGGCAATAACCTCGTTCACGTTCATGTTTGACTGAGTACCGGAACCCGTCTGCCAAATAACCAATGGGAATTGATCACTTAACTGGCCTGCAGAAATTTCATCACATACCGCAGCAATCAAGTCTGCTTTTTCTTGTGGCAGAACACCAAGATCAGCATTCGTTTGTGCAGCACACTTTTTCAAAACCGCGAAAGCTTTTATGATTTCAATCGGCATTTTCTGGTTGCCAATTTTAAAGTTTTCTAACGATCGTTGTGTTTGTGCACCCCAATATTTATCGGCCGCAACTTGTATTTCGCCAATGCTATCTTTCTCAATTCTGAATTCCATAGTTATACGCCTTTAGACGGCACAAATTTAACTCTATTGCATGGAATCTGCGAATGGGTTCACACAATTTTAGGGCAAACACATAAGAAAATAAGTGCCTATGATTCCTAAAAAGTGTGCAGAATTCTGGAGGGATTTTCACCATGTTTAATAACAATTCAAGTCGAAAGTTCATAAACATCGAATTCCTCAATAATATTGAGCATCTAAACACAGTACATCACATGAATCTGATCAAAATATTTGCAGTTTTAGTCCTTTCGGTTTTTGCTATAAACAGTGCTCAAGCTCAGAAGTTACCAAAAGCAGAAAAGAAGAGACTCAAAAAAGAGCTAAAACAGTACAAGAAAAATCTGATCACTTACAAAAAGGCTAAACAAAAAACCAAGCTTGAAATTGACAATCGCGACCAAATAATAGTTGAGTTAACAGAGCAACTAGATCAACAAAATCTTAAGCTTCGTCGGATGCAAGATTCTTTAAATGTGATGAACAAGAAGTACCGCAACTTGCTAGCCGCTGGATCTACTAAGATTCCGAGTGGAACGATCTATGCCGTACAAATAGGGTATTTCGAATTGCTTCAATTGGAAGAATTTAACAGTCGAATTCGAACCGTACGCGCCGAAAAGCAGGATGGTGGAAAGCGCTATGTTATTGGATATTTTAAAAATCTTGACCAAGCCATTAAATTTGGCGATGAGATCAAAACCATTGGCATAGACGACGCCTTTGTGTCGCAATACATTGACGGTCAAAGAAATATGGCATTCGACGCGCAAGACCCAGACTAAGTCTAGCCACGCATCTCACGCCTGGAGGCTCAATCTGGTAGAAAGGATAATTACCCTTGAGTCTGCCCTCTGCAACCAGATACTTTTTCCATGTAACGATTGCTCACCGTCATGCTCATAACTCAGGAGGTTATGGCAAAATCTTGTCTCAGAAAATGTAAGAAAATAATGACCAAAATGATGCGGTTTTAATTTCAGACAGGGATAGTCTGTTTATGTGAATACACTATCTTTGTCCGTCGAATGAGCACCTTTCCTTTCAAAAAAAATTGGTGGAAATATCTTGGCGCTGTGCTGGTTATATACAGCATCGTCATTGGAACCATGACCAAAGTTGGTCCAGGCGTTGTGAGCGTGTCTCCCTCCCACGTTGATGGTCGTTATGATTTCGAAATAGACATAGAAGGGTACAATACGTCTTTCACAAAGCTGGACAAAGGTGAAAACCAGAAAAACGAACTGACTGTTTGGGTCAAACTTGGCAATACATTTAATAGAGCCAACCTAGCCGATATTATCGACGACAACCATATCCGTTGCTATTTCCGGCCGATTGACTTGATTGTTGATAGTGCTTATTCTCAAACAGGAAGCGTCGTTATTGAAGACAAATATCACGGCATTTTCTTAGGCCCTGACATGGTTCATGTCGACTTTACACCAGACAAAGACAACGGACTCCGTCAGTTGGTAAACCAAGGAGAACCTCCTTACAAATACCAGCTGTCTTATTTTGCCTTCCCATATCGTTATATCCTTAACGAAACGATACGAAACTTGAATTTTCATGTACCCATGTGGTTTGCCATGATGACCATGCTTTTCGTGTCTTTTATATTCTCAATCAAGTACCTTGCGACCAAAAGTGTTTCAGACGACATTTGGGCAAACGGTTTTGCTAAAGTTGGATTACTTTTTGGCATCATGGGCATTGCCACTGGCATGTTTTGGGCGAATTACACTTGGGGTACGCCATGGACAAACGACCCCAAACTTAACGGAGCGGCTGTAGCCGTGTTAATGTATATCGCATACGAAATATTGAGAAGTTCTCTCGAAGATGAGAACTTGGTGGGTAGAATTTCTGCCGTATACAACATATTTGCTTTCCCTATATTTATCGTTTTGATTATCGTGCTGCCTAGAATGGCTGAGTTTTCATTACATCCAGGGGCAGGCGATAGTGTTGGATTTAACACCTATGACTTAGACAATAACTTGCGAAAAGTATTCTACCCTGCCGTGTTGGGGTGGATATTGGTTGGCACATGGATATCGCAGCTAACCGTTCGCGTAGATAAACTTATAAAACAAGACGAAGAATGTTACGGTTAAAACACATATTTACTTGCATAGCCTTCTTGTGTTTGAACATCACAGTGTTTGCAAAACAGCAAGAAGATCAGGATTTCTTTTTTAGATCTGGGAAGTACTACGTGGTTGCTTCTGTATTGGTAATCCTTTTTATCCTGTTGTTTATTTACCTGAGAAGAATGGATAAACGAGTAAAAAAATTAGAACGAAGAGCGTGAAAAGTAAACACATAGTTCTGTTGGTAATTATTGCTGTTGGTATTGCTGCCATTTTAGGCACGTATGGCGATGCCAGCACTACGGTTTCATTTGAAGAAGCCGCCAAAAACCCTGATAAAAGTTTCCATGTCAAAACCTCCTTGGTAAAGGAAAAAGGCATTGAGTACGATGCAGAGGTGGATCCTGAAAAATTTGTTTTTTACGGCAAGGATGACAAAGGCGAAATACGCCGGGTAATCTGCCTAAAAGAAAAACCATTTGATTTCGAACGCGCTGAAGAAATCAAGTTAATCGGACATGCAAAAGGAAGTGACGAATTTGTAGCCACTGACTTTCAAACCAAATGTCCAAGTAAATACGAAAACGAAATCCAAGACATATAATGGAAACGATTACGTTTAATGGGGAACACCTCATTCCTGGCAACCTTGGGCACCTGTTTGTTGTACTGAGTTTTATCACAGCACTGTTCGGTGCATTTACATTTGCCTTGCACACCAAGTCGAATAACCCAACACATAAACTCATTGCAAAAACTACGTTCTACGTTCATTTTGTCAGTGTGATGGGCATCATCGCATCGCTCTTTTACATCATCTACAATCACTATTTCGAATACCAATACGCTTGGCAACACTCTTCACTTGAGCTCCCAACCCACTATATGATTAGTTGTTTTTGGGAAGGTCAAGAAGGCAGCTTTCTGCTTTGGCTATTCTGGGAGGCTGTGTTGGGTTTAGCCATAGTGCTTAAACCGAGCCAATGGCAAAGTCCAGTCATTGCTGTTATTCTTTTGTCTCAAGCCGTTTTGAGTTCTATGCTTTTAGGCATAGAAATTCCATTTATCACTGACTACAAATTTGGAAGCAGTCCATTTATATTGCTTCGAGAGGCGGATCCTTCTGTATTGCAGTTGCCGGTTTTAACCATGCAAGGTATTGCCAAGGCAGACTATATGCAGGTCGTTTTAAACGGTACTGGCTTAAACCCATTGCTTCAGAATTATTGGATGGTCATACACCCGCCAACCTTATTCTTTGGATTTGCAACGACAATTATACCTTTTGCCTACGCTGTTGCTGGCTTATGGACCAGACAATATAAAGCTTGGATGAAGCCGGCTTTACCTTGGGCTTTGATCTCTGTCATGGTACTTGGTGCTGGTATAATTATGGGCGGAGTTTGGGCTTACGAGTCACTAAGTTTTGGCGGCTATTGGGCGTGGGATCCTGTTGAAAATGCTTCCTTAATTCCTTGGGTGGTTTTGATTGCCGGCGTCCATGTAATGCTCATTAATCGCATAACGGGCTCCTCCCTAATCTTGTCTTATCTTTTAATTTTAGGTACGTTTATTTTAGTACTATATGCCACATTCTTAACGCGAAGTGGGGTGCTGGGTGATACGTCCGTGCATTCATTTACAGACTTAGGCTTATCTCGACAATTACTCGTTTTCTTAATGATGTTTGTTTTGCTTCCGGTAATCGTCTCGTTTAAATATGATCGTGCAAGGTGGATGTATTTAGCTACGATGTTTGTACTGTTTATCATCAATGTGATTGTAGGTAAGTTCATCGTATGGTTGAACCTTCTTTTTATTATTGGTTCGGCAGTCGCATTTATTCAGAACTTCAACATGCATCTTCCGCTTAACAAAAAGGAAGAAAGTACGTATAGTCGCGAATTTTGGATGTTTGTTGGTTCACTGGTGCTTCTGTTGTCAGCCATACAGGTTTTCAGTACGACGAGCATCCCAGTATTCAATAAAATTACCTCTGCCCTTGGCTTTTTATTTGAGCCGCTGTACAATTTAACAAATGCAGAAGTTTTCAAAAACATGGCTGAAGGCAATGTCGCTCAACCTATTGAGATTATTCGTCACTACAATACGTGGCAGCTACCGATTGCTGTTATCATCGCATTTTTGACCGGTTTAACTCAGTTTTTTGCGTACAAAAAGACAAGTAAAAAAGCTCTTGGTCGCAATCTTTTAATAATTACGGGGGCATCATTGGTGCTGTCGTTTGCCTTGATGCCTTTATTTAAGTTGACGTTCTCGGACGGCTTCTTATTGATTCTATTCTTGTTTGCCTCAACGTTTGCTGTTACAGGTAACGCCTGGTTTATTTACAAAGCGTTAAGGTTCAAGTGGAAATTATCAGGGGCGTCTTTGGCGCACATTGGTTTTGGTTTGATGATGATTGGCATACTTGTGAGCTCTGCAAAAAAACAGGTGATTTCAGAAAATCGTTTGTACTCGTACGGAGAAAACTTTAGTGATGCTGAGAACCGTGAAAACATTTTGCTGTATAAAGACAAGCCATTCAAAATGGCGCATTACGTTGTCACCTATAAAGGCGACACGACGATTGGTCCAAATACATTTTACGAAGTTCATTATTTTGATACTGCACGCAACCAAGAGTTTTCGCTTTATCCAAATGCCCAGTACAATGAAAATCAAGGCTTAATGCCCAATCCAGATACCCGTCATTACTTAACCCGCGATATCTATACCCACGTTTCTTTGGTCCCAAAATCGGGTGAAGGAGAATGGGAAGAAGATGGTAAACATGCGATGTCGATTGGAGATACTATGGTTATTAACAAATCTCTGGTTATTTTAGAGGGAGTTGACAGAACACTTGGCGACACCATAAGTAAACAACTGGCCGGACATGATTTGCATATTGCCCGTGTCAAAGTAATTACTGGTGACAGTTCCGTCATTGCAAGACCTGTTTTTGGCGTTAAAGATGGACAGAGTTATTACAACATTTTCTCCATTGCTGAATTGGCACGTATACGATTCGATTATGCACCAAAAGAGGTGGATGGCGTGTTGACACATGAATTGGAAACGGATATTCAACCACAACGCTACATCGTAATGAAAGCCATTGCGTTTCCTTACATAAACTTGCTTTGGACAGGAACCATAATTATGTTGCTTGGATTCTTTATGGCCATTAGACGCCGATTGAAGGAAAATAGAAAATGAAACTAAGAATAGGGTTTATCGGTTCAGGAAATGTGGCAACACATCTTTCACATGCGATGAACACTAATGGACACGACATTGTCCAAATCATCAGCCAAAATGTCGACAATGCGCAGGCCTTAGCATCAGCATTCAACTGTGATTTCACAGACGATGTTACCTTGATGGATCAAACGGTTGATGTTTATTTTATCTGTGTATCTGACAATCAAATTGAAAACGTAGCCCAGCAACTCCCAGCGTCTGACTGTGTGGTTGTGCATACCTGTGGTTCTGTTGATTTACAGGTCTTGGCTTCAGTTGGGCCAAACACTGGCGTGTTTTATCCGCTACAATCATTCTCGAAAGAAAGACAACTCGATGTACAAGGCATACCTTTCTTGTTAGAAGCTTCTAATCCTGAAACGCTTATAATTTTGCGTACAGTGACCCATAGCTTGTCTCATTATGTCTTGACCGCCGATTCAGAAACGCGCCTAAAATATCACCTCTCAGCAGTACTTGCAAACAACTTTGTTAATCACTTATATACTGAATCTGCTAGATTACTAGAAGAGAGTGACCTTGATTTCAATGTGCTTAAACCGATCATTAAGGAAACGGCTCTTAAAATTCAAAACCTACCGCCTTCTAAAGCACAAACCGGCCCGGCTAAGCGAGGGGACGAGCGGACCATAGAAAAACATTTGGACTTAATCAAGCACGACAAAGAATTGTCGAAACTGTATAGACAATTGACAGAGGCAATCGCCAAAAGTAATGCATAGTGCCTGTTTTGTTTAAATAACAAGACGGTTCAGCCTATTTTGTTAAGCAAAAAAGCTACAGAAGCTCTCTAAAACAAAGGAAAACCGGTGCGGAACAAGGTTTGCATTATCTGGGTTGACCCAACAATCCAATTATGAAGTATTACCTATCCTTCTTGTTTATCACAATTTGCAGTCTGAGTACTACCGCTCAAATCATTGACCAAATAAAAGATGCTTCTGATAGACATACCGACACCAAAAACAGCAGTACCTCAGGCAGCAGTGACGAGTCCTATTATGAAGAATCAAATGACGAGGGAACGTACTATTATGATGATAATGACTATGGCTATTCTCCAGACTTGTTTACGTATGCAGATCCCATACTGTGGCTAGAAAAAAAACGCGCTGATTCTACGTATAAATTCGCGGCACTAAACGTCCTTTACCGGCAAACAACTTCTAGCGGACAAGTCTCTTTTATGGTTCCAGAAGTACAAATAAAACTGGCTGCTTTTTATAGCTCTGTCCGAGTAACCTCATTAATTGAAGAAGGAGTTACCAAAGAAGATCAATACCAAACCGTCGACTTTCAACTGTTCGGAATTCAAACAAACCCTAAGGGCACGCTAGTGTATAATATGAGTGTCGGGCTGGTTGGAGAACAGTATTCGGGCAAAACTTTTGCCGAAGATCTTATTGGCTTAAGACTACAACCTTCAAACCGACTGGCATTGGCCTGGGAGGGCAGATTGGCTGGCGACGAATTTGTTCGTATGCGGTCTGAAAATAACTTTATCGCTTCCTACGCCGTTATTAAAAACAGTGATGTGTCAGTTGAGGCAAGCGTATTTGGCACCGCCGCGACATACTATCAAGAAGTCGAAGTAAAAGGATTTGGATTCGGACTTGGACTCAGATTCTAGTCACTTAATCTTTACCATTCTCAACATAGTCCATCTTGCATGTTGGACAAACTCCAGCGCTGTCAGACCCGCTTCCTTTGCAATGCATCGGACAAATGAATTTAGCAGTATACTCTGGCCCGGAGTGATTGATCTGTCGATTTAAGTGATCATGTTGGGTACGTGCTTTTCTTTGATGGGCACTTTCACCACACGCGGTTAACATAAAGGCTGCACTCAACGCAATAAATAGTAATCGAGATTTCATTGGGCAAATTTATATCTCTATTTAGTCAAATAAAATATTTCTCGTTGAAAGCCAATGATATAGCTCATATTGTCCGAAATGACATGGTTTCAGTCAATTTGTGTTGTATGTTTACGCTATGGAGAAAAAGATGGAAAACCGATTAGAAGCTTTTACATCTAGTAAGCATA
The DNA here is from genome assembly GCA_905478335.1 of uncultured Bacteroidia bacterium. Classification (GTDB taxonomy): domain Bacteria; phylum Bacteroidota; class Bacteroidia; order NS11-12g; family UBA9320; genus UBA987. The sequence goes on from CAJQIC010000009.1 coordinate 46,467, forward strand.
CGACAGCTGGTTACGATTACTTTACGATATGTCATTCGTTCGTTAGCCAAATGAAAAAGTTTAATGAATTGAGAAAGCTCAAAACAATTAAACCGATTTAACGTATTACTTCTATATGCACATGTTCTCAAAATTAGGCTTGCTGATATGTCTTATGACACTATCATTTAATGCGCATGCGCAAGGAGTAGAAATTAACCCCGCTGTTAAGTGGAAGTTTGTTATCAGTCATGACCTCACTTTTGAGTCTGGCAACTTCATTATGTACGAATTTCCGGCAGAAAAGAATTACGATTATATCTTCAACATCACCCATAATCAAGACAGCCTTCATGCTGTAATTATGGTATATGACTTACAAGACGGTTTGCAGGACAAGATGATATTAGACAACAATCAACTTTCTATTGACCTACCCTTTGACGTCTCACAATCTGGCACTTACAAGGTCATCATTGGCCTCACGGATCCAAATGGATCCAAAGGGTTACCCATCGATTCTCGATTTACCTTAATCAGAAGGCCAAAAGTTTAAATAAACGTTCATTTCGCGTTTACCATTTTATTTCAGCCCGTATATACGTCTGAAATAAAAAATGAAATGAAACACATTGTAATCTTAATCACCCTAATCACATCTATTTTTTCCCAATCTTTTTCTGCCGACACTGAGAAAGTTATTAAGTCAAAACTTTCTAAAGTAACCGTCTTCATGCAAGACGCTCAAGTAACTCGAAAAGGATATGCTGCCGTACCAAAAGGCACCTCGACCATCGTTATTGAGGGCGTTTCTCCATACATCAACCAACAAAGCATAAAGGCATCTGGCAAAGGCAAATTCACCATACTTGATGTGCAATACAGATACGTTTATCCAGAACCTATTGAACGGAACACAAAGAAACTAAGTGCTATCGATAAAAAAATAAAACGCATTCAGGATTCTATTAATGATCACAGTTATTACCTCGCCAATGTACGTGCAAAGAAAAAAGCCGTCGACACGGAAAGAGGTTTGTTACTCAATCATCCGCTAATGCGTGGTAAAGCCAAACCAGATTCGCTCGATTTACTGAAAGGTACCATGGCTTTTATTGAAAAAAAGTTGGTTGATTTAGCCAATCGATATTTAAAAATAAGCCTTAAAGAAGCGAAAATGGTTAAAGAGCAAACTGCTATGAACCAACGAATTAACGAACTACGTTTGTTTAAAAGCAACCTCCCTCAACCTGCGCCAAACCAGCCCAAGCACCAAGTACTGGTAGCAGTTACGGCAAACGCTGCGACTTCTGGGTCGATAGAAATCTCTTATAAAGTTAATCAAGCAGGTTGGTCACCATGGTACGATATAACGGCTAAAGATGCTGGCTACGACATTGAACTTATTTATAAGGCTTCGGTGTATCAAAACACAGGTGAAGATTGGAGCAATGTACGCTTACGTATATCCAATGCAAATCCAAACAGAAGTAACATCAAACCAACAATTCCGAGATGGTACATTGATTACTTCCGATATGTAAAGCGAGAAGTAAAGAAAGCAGGCCGCTACTTTAAAGCGAAAGATGCGCGTACCACAAGCGACATGGCCGTAGCAGAAAGCTTTGATGAGGTTGCTGAAAAATTTTTACCAGTAGCCGGAATGGTATATGACTACAGTCAAAAAATGCAAAACTTTTCAAGTATTGAATTCGACATTGACTTACCCTACAATATAAAATCTGATGGCAAAACGCATTTTGTCACCGTACAAAAGCACAACCTAAAAGCGTCATTTAAGCACTACTTGGTTCCTAAACTTGACAAAGATGCATTTGTGGTTGCCCGCATTGTTGATTGGGAAAATTTAGACCTGTTGGTGGGTAATGCCAATATATACTTTGGTAACACCTTTGTAGGAAGAACTGTTATTGACCCTTCCATCGTTTCTGATACGCTTGAAGTTTCTATGGGTCGGTATAGATCATTGGCTGTAAAACGCACCAAACTCAAATCGAATACGAAAAAGCAAATTGTTGGGAGTCATAAACTATACACGGCGACCTATCAAATTGAATTACGCAACAACAGTGGCAACGACATTGACTTGGTACTGGAAGATCAAATTCCGTTAGCACGAAGAGCAGAAATTGAAGTAGAGGTCACTAAGATTGATGGCGGCACGCTTAACGAACACACCGGGCTCATAACCTGGGACCTAAAACTTGCACCCCACAAAAAGAAAACCATCACGTTTACGTATACCGTGAAATACCCTAAAGAAGAAGAAATAACTGGGTTGTAACAAAAGGTGGGCCTCACGAAAGTAGGGCCTTTTTTGTAACTTAGAGCCAAATAAACTGTAATACCTATACATGAGTTTTGGCGTATATACCAGAGTAGATAAAACGAACAGAAATTTGTTGCGTAACAAATCTCGGTATGCCAACACCAAGAAGAGTGCTTATGAGGTTAACAGGAGGGTTAAACTGGAGTACCCCACTTATTCTCCTGAAGAGTTACGCAAAATCAAAAAAAAGATTTGGGCAGACATTCGCAAAGATCAAAAACGAAGGCGTACAGTTTTGTTGATTAGCATCTTATGCGGGCTTGTTGTAGCAACTTGGTTGGTGTATACGTTTCAATACAAAGTGCTATAACCACCACTTGAAATCTACAAGAACAAACGACGTAAACATACTAGAGACAACAAGGCTTTATTCAGGTTTGCTAAACGGACAAAGACTAAATCTAACTCCAGGCTTGAGGTGTTGAGGACGAGCCAATAGCCAATAGCCAATAGCCAATAGCCAATAGCCAATTTAAACTCGTTTCCTGCGCATTCTACGAATCAACCAAAACAGCAAAAACACACCAAAAAGCACAGCCAACACCTGTGCCCACGCTGCAATTCGCGTTGATTTGTTTAATATTTTATTGTGTCGGTCTTTATCGATTTCAATGTCGCTATACTTCGCCACATGACTGAGCAAATCCACAGCGATGCTTTGGTCTGGAACCGTCTGATGACAACTCATACAAACGCCCCTCCTATCCAACTTCATCAATTCCTCTTTATTCAGCGGCCTAGATCCAGAAAAATGATGCCCCACAGTCTGCAGCTGATTACCGTCTTCATCAATGATTGCCGACCAGTCATGCTCTAAATTTTCTATTCTATTAAACTGCGTGTCGACTTGTTTTGCCATCACGCGACCATCAGCAGCTGTTAAATCCATTACAATATTGGAATCAGGACGGAAGTATAAACTTCCATTTTCAATGCCGTACCCCATGGCTTTTGGGTTCGTATGGCAGCTCTCGCAACTCCGTGCTTTCTTTTGGATTGTATGTGGCTGAACCGGGCTCATGTCGATAGCATTGATGCCTTCCTCTCCAGCACCTTCAGCATTTTTGATTTTAAAAATGTGGTTCTTTAATAATATTTCTCCGTCCTCACCTTTTACGGTAACTGTTGTTTGGCAACCTGGGATGGCCGGTGAAATACGATGATCTCCGTTCACAACCAATGGTGGGTCTTCCCATCGTAAATAACTGCGCTCTTCTTTTATCTCCCCATTAATCACGTATTCTTCAATGCTGTTCTTTTCACGCTGACTAATCACTTCGCCGGTCTCGCCATTTTCATTTTGCGTTTTCGCAGCAGCAACCCAATCAAGCTTTTGCTTTCCAGTACTGTAATCTATCTTGATGTGGCAACCATAACATTGTGGCGCCCATGTGGCATGGCACGCATAACACTCCATCTTTTCCATATGCAAACCTGTCTGCACCATGGCTACCTTGCCTTCCATCGACAAGGCATCTTCTTTCACTAACTTTTTAAGCGGACTAAATTCAATGTTTTTCCCGCTCGCAGAAAACAACACGACTTTGTTCCCTTGTTTAACCACGTGCGGCATTGGATTCCCACGCGCGCTTAACAAATAGCCATCTAGTTTGTCGTTGACGGAGCCGTACGTTAGATACGTCGGCAACTCCTCTGCGACTCCTCTAGCATCGCCTGTTTGAGGCGCCTCTCCTGCGATTTCGTCACCATAGCCAATCGGCAATTCCCATGGATACTGATTGGGCGTACCGTGGCAATCTTGGCATTCTATTTCTACTGCGCCTTGGATGGCTCCAGACAAATCACCCAAGCTGTGAATATCACCTGACGTATGACAATCTTGACAAAACATACCCTTTTTTAAATGGACGTCGCTTTGTAAATGGATGTAATTCTTTTTATGGATTTTCTCCTGATCGCCGCCAGTTCCCATATATGGCGAATGATATCCTGACTCCATTAATCCTTCATAACTTACCCCAATTCGTCTACCGCGATTGTGACAGGCTGTACATGTTTTGGTAGGCACGCCACTATATTCTTGATCGTGCACCTTCACTTTGGCATCCCGACTCGCTTGAAAACTATGTACCAGCATGTGGCCCGCTTCTGTCTTGTCGATGGTTGGGTCATCTCCTTCATACAAACCGTTGTTTGAATAGGGAGAATGACAGCTACTACAACCTATTCCGCGGTAATCTCCTTTTGCGTTGTGTCCTTTGACCCCCGTGTGGCATCGTTGACAATCTTGCCTTAGGTACGTATACACCGAAAGTTTAGGATTAATCTTCACCTGCTCTGCGGTTGGTGCTTCAGGCAAAGCCGTCATTTTTCCAGGAAAAACCTGAGGCTCCGCTTTTTTAAGCTCCGCCATGTATTGTTTGTAAATGTCTGAGCCTAATCTGTCGTGCACTTCCAACTCGTCTACTTCCTGATTGGCCACATTGTGGTCGTATCCTTGGAGACCGCCAAACCCCCATGTGGTTCCTTGAATTTTACCAGCTTCTGTAAACATCAAACTGGTAAACTGTGTGCTCACTTGTTCTTGGTGACACATTCCACATGTATTTTGGTTGATGTAAGGGCTTCCAGGATCAGGATAAAAAGCTTTTGGCCCTTCCTTGGCTAGGAAATAATCGATCGAACCATCATGAGCAGCATTCGCTGTTGTTGCTTCTGGATTTCCACCATGGCAAACGATACAACTATTGTCCTTATAGCCAGCCAATTCTGCTTTTTCGAAGATTTCGTGCATCATCTCTGACTTCAAAGACCGAATATGCTCAATCCCATCGTGACACGTTAGGCACTTATTGTTCGTCGGGTCGTAGACAACTTCATCTAAATCTGACTCATAACTTTTAGGACAGACTTGAGGTTCAGATTGGGTTATGACTTGTTCCGCAGGCTTAGCACAATTCCAATTGCTCAGCACGCTTAAGGTTAGCCCGCTAACAACAAACACCGCAATTGCTAACTTCTTTTTAGAAAAATGCTTTCGCCCTAACCCCATGCTTCAAGGTTAAGGAAGATGTCGAGAATAAAAAAACGAAATAAATGTTTACAACAACTTAAACTCTACCTTGGGGTAGCCACGTTCTCCTGACGTATTATAGAAGTCGACAAAGTGGAATTTGTAAAAGAAGCCTAAAGAGGTTCGGATGATGAAGTTTTTATCTGGATAGACCACATAGACGCCTTCATCAATATTGAACTCTTTCCAATCGTAGCCGATTACATCTTGTTGACTACTAAATGAATAGGACGTTGTATCGTCTATTGTGATGTCAGCAAAGTCTTTGTCGTTTATAGACAAGACGCTAGTATTGGTTGGATTATACAATGCCCCAACAACGCTATATGGCAAATCTTCCACTTCGAAGTAATAGATATATTGACGGAAAATTAAATCGTATGCCGTTTTAACTGGTTCAATGTCTTCCTGCGTGCCAGTTTCAAACGAAAAATACACACGGTTGTAGATATCGTCTTTACCCATAATCACTGAACGTTCTGATCGTTGACCAATCATGCCGTATTGAATGACAAGACTATCATTTTGCAGTTCAAATTTCGCCTTCACATAACCACGGTGTTGGTTGTCTAAGGTATACCCTAAGTCTAACACAGCCACTTTACCATGAGTTTCCCAGTTGTACAAAACCGTACTGTCATCTTTTCCATTACTCCAATCCCAAGTAAAATCTAAACCCGCGGTATCGTTCACTTCAGAAATTTGATTCTTGTCGGTAATTGCTCCATACATGCTGTTGCCTGTATTCATGTAAATGGAATTATTCCCTGCTTCACACGAAAAAGCGACATCCCATGCATCACGATCGTTGCTTTTTACCACTTGGTTTTGTGCAAAACTGTAATACAACTGTTGCGTGTATTTGGGCCCAACTTCCAACGAAAAACCTTCCACTTCACCTCTTGGAAACGGCTGAATCGGTTCGTCGTTTTCAAAACATCCTGTCAGGAATGTCATGCCTAATAGTATGGTTAATGCAACTCTCATTTTGTTAATCTAATGATGGACTTAATAAAATAGCTTCTGCCAGTTCCAACGGCTAAATCAGCAGGGGCAGAAGTGTGTACGCTACCAAGTTGTAATTCGTTGTTTACGTTTTGCACATCGAATACATTCTTGATTCCAACATTAAGTTGAACACGTTTTTTAGCCAAACTTCTTCCCATTTGAAAATCGCTCAACACGTAATGATTGATACGACTTTCGGAGACTTCTCCATTTTCTAAATTGATGTTAAACACCGTTCTTGGACCGTTATACTTTACGAAGTAATTGAACGTATAATGACCTACTGTTCTCGAAATATTTCCATTAAACTCACTATAAGCAAAAGAACTCCCTCGACCATCGTTACTACCAGAATATGAAATTACAGACGTTCTAGAATACCCAACATTCACCTTGGTCTTATTACCTGCAATACCCAATCTAACATTACCCCCTTTACTCCTAAATTTATCAAGATTAACGTAGGTGTATTCGATACCTTGAATACCAGCCAACGTAATTTTATCTGTAATGTCATTATAAAAAACAGAAGCGGAAGGTCTTATGAGCAATCCTTTCAGTTTATGAAAACCCGTGGCGGAAGCTTGGATATTATGTGACCTTTCGGCCTGTAAATCTTTATTTCCGATCACATTATGATTCACATCAACAAACGACAAATACAACTCTTTTAAATCAGGAGCTCTAAATCCTCGACCGTAGCTCACCCGATATACATAGTCTTTGTGTTTATAACGTGCAGAAAGTGTTGGAGCAATAGGCGCCTCATAACTTGTATTGTAGGCGATTCTCACACCGGGCTTTAACGTAATCTTCTTTTTAAGCGTTATCTCAGAGGTCATGAATAGCGCAAAATCCGAAATGGTTTTTTCGCCAGATTCTATTCGAGAGCCGACACCTGTTTGACTAATAACATCGTACCCTAATTGAAAGCTAACGGGTTTCTTCAACGAGAAGTAATTGTATGTTCCACGTGCCATAATCGCGTTAAAGGCTGTGGTGTCATCACCTCCATCGGTTAACACTTGCCGAGATTGAAGCGTAACTAGGTCTTTAAAAAACTTATTTCTTACACGACTGTAATGGTTGTACGCCAAATAACCAGAGAACGTTCGGTTACTATCCATTTGGCGATTTAGCTGAATTTTTTGATCAAACCTTTTGGTATAAAATTCCTCATCAAATGCGGTTTCAAAATACGATGGCAATGGTCGGCCTTTGTTCAATAACAGCTCTGTAAAAACCTCCGACTTAATCAACAACTGTGTTTTTGTTCCATTACGGCTAATTTGAAATCTGCCGTTATATTGTTCTTTCGGTTTCCAAAGATCATATCGTCCACCGTCGGTGGGGTTCCACCCTCCAAAGAAATTACGACTTCCACCAACACGTATGTTGTACTTTTTAATTTGCTTTCCAGCGACTACAGAAATGTTGTCTTGCCCGTTCGTTTCGTGATAACCGTCAACAGTCAACTCGCCACTTGTAGATGTTTTTTTCTTGGTGATTACGTTAATCACACCTGCTAGCGCATTGCTTCCATAGGCTGTAGATACAGGCCCTTCAATGACCTCTATGCGTTCAATGTCGTTGATGTTAATTTGTGACAAATCAATATTCCCATCCAGACGTCCAATCACTGGAACCCCGTCGATAAGAATCTTCACATTTTGACCTGACACCCCCATTAAACTGACTGAACTTCCGGTGGAATTGTCGTTGCTTATCTGGAAATTCATTTGCTGCGTCAGCGCATCTCTTAAATTAAAGACTGAACGACTGTCAAGTTCCTTTTTGGACAACACCAATATTTTCTCGACCGACTTTGTTGAAGATTGAGGTCGCGACTGAACAGTCACGACTGTTTGCCCCAACATCTCGTCGGTTGGTTCAATCAAAAGTGGATAGGTTGAAGAACCATTAACTCTAATATCTTGAATTAAGTCTTCGTAACCGACAGCTACCACTTTTATATAGAATAGCCCATTTGGCAATGTCACATTGGCTACGCCAAATTCATCCGCTGCTGCATAAGTAATGACATCGATGGGTTTAAAAGATTTGGTTTTTGATACAAGCACTTCTGCATATCCACCAACTTCAGCATCTCTTGATGAAGAAATCTCTATACGCAACTGATTCTGTGCTAGACTTAAGCTGCACAGAACCAATTGAAAGAAAATAAAAATTGCGAATCGCAAAAATCTATTTGATTATAAGTCTTTTAACCGCAGAACCTTGTGCTGTTTCAATGGCAACAAAGTATACTCCTGCTGTAAGATTTGACGTGTTAATAGTAGACGCACTTTGTTGAGCAACCAACTGCATTGATTGGTTAAACACGTTAACTTGCTCTAACTGATTGCCATTATTCAAAGCAATGTTTACGATTTGATTTGCACTTGGATTGGGGAATATGACAACCGATGAAGCCGCCAATTCTTTAACACTAGCGCCCGTTTCTATTTTCTCCAATGTGTAATAGAAATTACCCGCTGGGCCACCTTCATACTTAGTGAAATAAATTTTCCAAACTGAACCACCATCAAGCTTAACAAAATACGTTCTGTCTTTGGCATACTCATATCTCATTTCTGCTCTGTTAAAGGTTTTCCAATCAGAACCTATCTCGGTGATATTCATGTTCCAATTCAAACCTGTAGTATCATCACTCGTAACCGCAATACCATCACGTTGTGCAACCACAACACCTTTGTTAATTTTAATTCCAGTAACAGGATAGTTTTGAAACGTTCCAGGACCTGTTGGTATTGGTGTAACAAATTCGGTAAAGACTACATCCCAATCTGATGTTGCTGGCTCTCTTGTTAAAACCTTTTCGTCGACAATAGAGTAATAGCCAAAATTTTGACTGCCCATATCCATTTTGGTCACTTCTTTTTTCATTTCACTTGTTCCATCAATGTTGGCATAAGTAAATGTATAGGTACCAGCAGATAAGTCATTCACATAAATCTTTTTGTATGAACCATCTTCCAGTTGTAGCAAGAAAACGCTATCCCCGGTAATGATATGGTTCTGTACGTTATACTTACCCCAGCCAAGATCGAAATCGTTGCCTGGTTCTAGTTGTTGATTAAATGCACCATTCGACCAAGAAGAAGTCGAGTTCAAATACTCTACCCAAGTTGACATACCAGCCGTATCAAACTTTGCCCAATCAGCAATTGTGTAAGGTGAAGTATAGAGCTTCATTCCTTTCTGGCTATTAATGAGTACCGATGCTGTTGTTCCCAAAGTCTCAAAAGCCAAGTCCCAATTGTCTCTGTCTACATAGGTTTTTGACCCACTATTAAGCTCTAGATAAACATCCTGTGTATTACCATTGGTCATAGCTGTATCCGTATATTCTTGAGCTGAGACCAATCCAAAGCCCATTAATGTAATAACTGCTGCTGCGTAAATGCGTTTCATTTGTTTGTTATAATTTGAATTTGTGGTGCAAATGTGTCCGCATTTAATAGTTATTTTTGCCGCTCGATGGAAAAATAATATCGCTAAAAGTTGAAACTACACGCTCAGCTTTTATGCGCTGTGACATAGGATTATCAAGGGATGACGAAAAACAGAAGAAAACATGACAAACGACAGTATCGATAAAAGCGGCATAATAGAAAGGTTGAATTCGACACATGCCAAAATGATATCTTTTGACTGCAATCAGAAGCCGTTGAACTACGAAACCAAACTTGGGAATCACCACGTTCACTTGTTTTTCTGCAAACAAGGAAATCCCATATTTCAGTTCTCTGAACATTATCAACGACCACTACCCGAAGGGTCTTACTTCACCATATACGACCAAAGCAAAACGCTGGATTTAATCATACATGCTCAGTCGTGCAAACTTGTTTATGTTTCATTGCCACCCCAAGATGTACACGAAATATTAATTGATGATCGCAAGAGCCTGGTACAATTGGGATTCGAAGGTTTTGGTGTTCGAGAATATTCTGTTAAGGATATCAACTTTGCCACCGACTTGGTTCTGGACAGCATTTTGAACCCTAGCCTAGAACCCAACCTACTAAAATCTGTTTTTTACCGATCTAAGGTTCTTGAGTTATTGAGTTTCACCTTTGATGTAGAAGAGAGTCAGCTCTATGAAGTATGTCCGTTTCTAAAGGAAAAAGACAACGTTGAGCGCATTAAAAATGCCCGAAACATCCTTATTGACAATTTGGACAGCCCTCCTAGCCTTCCAGAACTTGCCAAGCAAATTGGCATGAATGAATACAATCTGAAGGTTGGTTTTAAAAATGTATATGGCCTACCACCGTTTAAGTATTTACAAGAATATCGGCTCAATTTGTCAAAAAAACTGTTGGCCGAAGGTCAGTGGCAAGTTGCTGAAATTGCGGATAAAATAGGTTACACCAGTTCCAGTCATTTTATTGAAGCTTTTCGAAAGAAATTCGGCAATACGCCCAAGAAATTTATGCTTGCAAATGCGTAACGCTATTTTTGGTTAGCACGTTTAAACGCTTCATTCAATTGCTTGAAATCAAGTTTGCCGTTCACTTCTTTTAGGTAGTCCACAACCACCATGGCTTTTTTAATTCGAATCTCACTAGATTTAGGTTTTCCAACAAGATGTAGCAACGTGCGCTGTTTGCCGGGAGTTAATGTATGAAAAACCTTGTCTCCTTCGGCATCCATATCGAAAATGGCCTGCAACTCTTCAGGCATGGGCAAGCCATATTTACTTTTGTCTGGCACGATAGAAACTTGCACTTCATCTCCAACTGATAAGCTCAGTTTCTTCTGTAATTGTACATTGACATTGACGAAATATCTTCCTTGGCCTGCTGGCATTAAAGCGCATTGATATGTTTCTTGATTATTTAAAGTGCACACCACTCTTTTATAGCCTGAGCCCTTATATTTTAAAGCAACTTCCATGGGCACCTCCGCACCCACGCTCCAAACGTCGCCGTTCATTGAAACTACACTCGACACAAAACTGTCTTGCCTTTCCTCTTTCATTTCTCAGACAAATTTGCTATATTTAAAAGACTACTACAAGCGAAACCCGTTTTCGTAATTTTTTTTGGACAATTATTAACATGCTACTACTACTCACACTTTACCTCACTCGTAAATATAAACTGCGTCGTTTCTAACTAGAATACGTTTGCTAATTTTTTGACACCAAACAACTGACTTTTCATGGTTGTTCACTACCTCTATGTCTAGGTTTTTGCGTTAATCCTCTTTAACATACACACGGTAAATCATGTAGATTATGCCAGGAACGATGATTACCTCCAACCTGAATAGGTTGCGCGTTGAAAGACCTTGATTCATATGAATCAATATGAGCAGGATAGCCACAATAACAAAAAGAATTGTGATCACTTTGGCTTTTCTAGTTTTGTAAAAACTTTCTTTCTGGGTTAAATATTCCTTTGGTGCCTCCTGTTGCTCCTCGCCTATCCGTTTTTCGGTTGACACTTTAGACATCGTGGCATCTCGTGACCGCCGCTCAACGGCAACAAGCTGTAAGAATGTATCTCTAAAGGTTTCGAAACCTGACTTATCTCGCTGATTTGTTATCCAAATTTGCCCAGAAGATTTTTTAAGAAACAGTTTGATATATTCATACTCTTGTTCTTGTCTTGTCAAAATCGTGTTTAAACGACTTGATATCTTTCCAAACAAAAGATTTATGTCCCTCCTTTTTGCGGATCGCATAGGGTATAAAACGTCGGGTTAAAAGCGTTATGACTTCAGAATGCAGCGCATAGGTCACCTTCCCGACTTTGAAGCCATAAACCAAACAAATACCACCAATTAAGGCGATCATAGAAATCAGTATTGGCGCACCTAACATAATGGTCACAAACATTAGCCCCATCCCTCCTACTGTTGCAATCGCAATGGAAGACTGAGGATTTTCAATAAACCCATTCGTTGTAAATTCAAATATTAGCTTTTCGCTACTCGCCAAAGTTGTCTCCATGTCCATTCCTACTTTAATAAAGCTTTTGTATCTTCGAAAATACTTCAAAGAAAATTGACAAACGGATTACGCATGAAACAAGTAAAGTTGAGACTCTATCTCTTCTCATGGGTCATGATGATATTTAATTATTCATCTGGACAACTGCATACCATTAATGCAGACAACAGTATTTCCTTTCACACAACCGACATTGAAAAACATAAGATTAAAGTTATTGGGGTCAATGACTTTCTCCTCAATTCATTTGACTTAAATCAGCAGCACGCTTTTGTTGTTCGCAATTCGACAACCGACTTACTCGGTCAAACGCATATCCGGTATACACACACATGGAATGGCCATAAGATTATAGGCAGCGACGTGGTGTGCCATTTTAAGAACGACATTCTGCAGAGTATAAATGGCCGATTAAGGATTCCATCAACCTCACCGTCAACGCTGGTTGAAAAATCAACGGCATTACAGGACGCAAAAGAATCAAGTGGTGCCGCTTCGTTCAAATGGGAATTCCCATCAGAAGAGAAGATGTTGAAGCTCTGGAAGGACGATACTGCGGCGACCTATTTCCCTACAGGAGAATTGGTGTATGTGCCAAAAAACTTGGATTTCAGTAACGACATGGCATTGTGTTACGCATTTGAAATCAATTCGGAAGAACCATTGATGAGAAAAAATATGTACATCAATGCAGAAACAGGAAGCTTCTGGGCCGACGAAGACCTATTACATATCATTGATGTCAAAGGATCTGCAAATACAAAGTATCGTGGGGTTAAGCCGATTACAACAGATAGCACAGCACCTGGAAATTACAGACTGCGCGAAACAGGTCGAGGCAAGGGTATTGAAACGTATGACATGAACACGGGCACCAATTACAGTCGTGCTGTTGACTTTACAGACACGGACAATTATTGGAACAATTACAATGCAAATTTCGATGAAATAGGAGGCGATGCGCACTATGGTGCCGAGATGACTTATGACTACTTCAAACAGAATTTCAATCGAAATAGTTTTGACGGGAACGGAGCTAAAATAAGGAGTTATGTGCATTACAGAGGTAATTACGTAAACGCCTTTTGGAATGGCAGCGTGATGACTTACGGTGATGGCAACGGCACTTCCATAACTCCGCTTACTAGCGTCGATATCTGTGGGCACGAAATTGCGCATGCCGTTACCACGAATAGTGCGGGTTTAATTTATCGAAATGAAAGCGGCGCCTTGAATGAATCGTTTAGCGACATCTTTGGCAACGCCATTGAATGGTTTGCAGATTCAACTCAATTCTCTTGGAGAATGGGTGAAGATATTATGGCCAGTGCCAATGGAATCCGGAACATGCAAAATCCAAAAACGCATCGAGACCCGGGCACGTACAAAGGACAATACTGGTATGGTGGAACGGGAGACAATGGAGGCGTTCACACCAACAGTGGTGTTCAGAATTTCTGGTTTTATCTGCTCGTTAATGGGGCAACAGGTAAGAACGACAATGGAGATAATTACACGGTCGACAGTTTAGGCATTAAAAAAGCCGAGCAAATAGCCTACCGAAACCTCACCGTATATTTAACCAGCTCTTCTGACTACGATGAAGCGCGTTATTACGCGATTCAATCTGCCACCGACCTTTATGGCGACTGTAGTTTTGAAGTGCAAACGACAACCAACGCGTGGTACGCTGTTGGTGTTGGTGACGAATATGACAGCAGCGCGGTTGTGGCTGAATTCGAAGCAGATACGACGTATTGTGATGCGAGCGAAACAGTTCAATTTGTCAATAAATCTATTAATGCCAAAGCATATCTGTGGGACTTTGGAGACGGCGATACTTCAAGCCAATCCAACCCAAATCACATCTACCCTTCTCAAGGAGCGTACACGGTTACGCTAATAGCTGAAAGTTGTTTCAATAGCAATTTTGACACAATCAGCAAGAAAGACTTTATCAGCATAGACAGCAATCAGGACATTTGCAATGGCTACCTATTGCCCAAAGGAACTTGGTCAACAGTGCATGCATGTCATGGATTTATATACGACCATAACGGAGAGTCTGACTATCAAGGATTGCTGAGAGATACACTAACCATTGACTTTGGACAGAGTGATAGTGCACAAATTACCTTCCAAGAAATGGATTACGAAAATCGGTATGATTCGATTTATGTATACGACGGTGCTTCCACCAGCACAACTCTGCTTGGTGGGTTTACGGGAAGGAATCTCCCTTTCTTAGGACAAACAAAAACACTTTACAATGGAGCCGTGACCATCCGTCATTTCTCTGACCCATATGTTGTGGGTACTGGATTTAAAGTCAAATTTGAAACCTTTAAGCAACCACTGCAATTATATAAGCCTGGAAATAGAAGGGTATGTTATAATGAATCCGTAACGCTAACGGCTTTAGGCCGCGGTGGCGATGTGGCAGATCATGCCTACTTCTGGAATGGTGTGAAAGGCGGAAAATCTATCACGTTTACTGCAACAAAAGACACCTTAATTTATATCACATTCGGAGACGAATGCATGAAGGAATACCTGTATGATTCTATACGTATATCGGTAAGGCCAGAAATAGCATTCACTCAAAGCAACGATACTTCAATTTGCGAAGGTCAAGCGACCCAGCTTTGGGTAAAACCAACAGGCGGTAAAAACACGTATGATTTTGAAACGTCTGACGGCAATTCAGGCAGTGGAGTAAGTTTTACATACAACACCGGCAACTTGACGCCAGGAACACATAAATACTGGATACGGTTTACTGATAATTGTACCTACCCTGAAGACACGGCTTTTTACACCATTAAAGTTGGTGATTCGCTACGTTTAACAACAAGTGCAGACACAACCATCTGTTATGGCACTTCTGCGACGTTAGTTGCAAACGCTTCTGGCGGCAGTTTCGGCAGTTATTTGTTTGACTGGGGTCTAGGTTCAAATACAGCAAACACATTCAGTGTTCAACCAAATACACACCAGACGTATACGGTGCGGTTAAGTGATAATTGTTCGTCGTTTGAGCCAACAGCTTCTGTGACAGTTTCCGTTTTGGATTCGATACTTGTGGCCATTCAAGGGCCCGACACCGCATGTTATGGCGAGCGTATTAACATGACCAGTATTGTTACTGGAGGTAAATCGAATCAGTATACGTACAATTGGTTTCCTGGTGGAACAACATCAGAAATTGAAACAGATATACTCCGATCAACCAAAGAATATCGGTTAACGGTATCTGATGGCTGTACACCTACAAATGGAACATCGACCCATACCATAGTGGCCAGAAAACCCTTATCACTGGTTACGTCTAAAGACACCGTATTGTGCTTCGGCGAATCTACATCCATGACAGTCACGCCAAACGGGGGGATTGAAGGACAACATGAAGTAACTTGGAACCATGGACTCGGGACAGGATTGTCTAAAACCGTGACACCTAATAAAACCGACACATATCACGTGACACTATGGGATAGATGTAGCGACTCCGTTTCTGCAGATATTCAGGTGCAGGTAAATCCATTACCAATCGTTAATTTTTACACGGCAAGTAGCGTTTATTGTACTGGGTTGCCGGTGCATTTTTTTGACTCTTCTAGCTCATCTCTACCAAATAGCTTTTCATGGAACTTTAGCAACGGTGAATCCAGTTCTGTTCAAAACCCAACACTGCTCTTTAATTCTACAGGATTGATTGACGTTAAACTAAAAGTGACAAACAGTTTCGGTTGTGTTGACAGCTTAAGTAAAGCGTCATTCGTTCGTATCGTAGACCATCCTATTGCAGATTTCACCTTTTCACCTCAAGACCCGAGCTTCTTGCAATCAAAAGTTGAATACGTTAATACCTCAAAACACTATACCTCTAGCCTATGGGATTTTGGAGACGGCATTTCGAGTAGAGATCAGAACGCATCAAACATCTACCGTGATTCGGGATTGTACACCATTGTTTTACGGGTCGAAAACGGCATAGGATGTTTTGACGAAATTTCTAAATCGGTGTATGTCGCCGACGACGTCGTGATCCACGTCCCTACAGCATTTAGCCCTAACAAGGATGGCATCAACGATGATTTTCGGCCCTTCATAAGAGGCATGAAGTCGTATGATTTAATGATTTACAATCGATGGGGTGAAGTCCTGTTTACATCAACCGAAAGCACCAAATATTGGGACGGCATGGCCAATGGAGAAAGAGCCATTCTTGGCTTTTACTTTTATCGATTAACCGGTGTTGACATGAACGGAAAAGAAGTTGAACGAAATGGTAGATTAAACGTAATCTATTAAGCATCTTGTCCGAGAGTTTTTCTGAATCCTGCTTTAATTCAATAGATTTCAGTCGTCCAATTTGGGCAAAGGCGGGGTGAATTAATATTACCAGAAATCTAGAAACGACGTTTAAAAAAGTTTCGAAAAGAATAAGTAACTTTCGCCCAATGCGTAGAAGAAATGGTTTTGCAATCGCTTGTGCGTGGCCAAAAACTTGGTGTAAAGCGCCCGGTTCTTGGTACGACAAGCTTATGAACGACATTGGCATTAGTCAGAATGGCTATTACCGTGTTGGTCATGCAGCTCTTATACTGGTTGACAAGGATACCGGAACTTGCAGTTATTATGACTTCGGACGTTACGGTACTCCTGATGGATATGGGCGCGTAAGAAACCCATCTGACGACCATGATTTAAAGATTCAAACCACGGCCATTATCGAGGGCAACCACATCCTTAACCTTAAAGAAATTTTGGAGGAAATGTACGACAGCAATTCCAGCTGTTGTGCCGGTCCACTGTTTGGTACATATGCTTCTGTTCGACTTGAAAAAGTAGAATCAAAAATCGACAAATTGATTGAAGCAAAACACATTGAATACGGGCCATTTATCGTTAAAGGCACAAACTGTGCGCGGTTTGTAAACAAAGTAATCCGGGCAGGGCGACCAGGACTTGACCGACATACCTTACTCAAATTCCCACTTACCATTAGCCCTACGCCTATGTGGAATTTGCGTGCGCTGCAAAACGACATCATTCAAGTTGGCGAAACAGAATCTGCACAAGAATCTGCTCCAATAGCTATTTCGTAAGCAGTAGAATCGTTTAACTTTACCACGTGGATGTTTTAAGGGATTTTCTGAATCAACATATTGCGTTATCAAATGCCGACTGGGTGGCCATTTCAGAACGGTTTAAACCAGAAACCTTCAACAAAAACGAAACCTTAACAAAAGCTGGTCAAACAGAAGGCAGGATGTATTTCATAGTGAGAGGTGTTGTCCGCTTATATTACGAACTCGACCACAAGGATATCACGCTCAATTTTGCTTTTCCGAATGCCTTTGTTAATGCTTACACATCGTTTCTAACTCAAGAACCCTCTGACTTTTTTTTAGAGGCTTTGACCAACTGCGAGCTGTTATCTATTGCGAAAGAAGACCTTTACGCGCTATATGATCACACATCTTGTGGTCACGCACTCGGCAGGATATTCACAGAAAAACTGTTCTTGTATCTGTCGAAAAGAGAAAACGACTTTATGATCAAAACGCCGACCCAACGTTACCTCGATTTATTTGACCAACAACCACATTTGATAAAGGAAATACCTCAGAAATACCTCGCCTCTTATATTGGAATTACCCCGCAAGCGTTGAGTCGCATAAGAGCAAAAATCTAACGGCGATTAGTTAACCCTGGTTCATTGACCTGCACAATCTTCAATTCTTTATTTGCGCTATCAAAAAGAAACAAAGAATTATGATTGACATTCAAGATTTAAACGCACCAACAGAATCTACACAAGTAAACATTCAACATGTACTACGACCAAGCGACGCCTTTGTCGGAGCCGCTTGGATGGCCTTATTAATTGGCATGATATCCTATTGTGTGGGCTTATGGAATGCTGAAATAGAGCTTAATGAAAAAGGGTACTATTTTACCATTCTCCTGTTCGGTTTATTCTCCGTGATCTCAGTTCAAAAAGCTGTAAGAGACAAGCGAGAAGGAATCCCTGTTACGGACGTGTATTACGGCATTAGTTGGTTCACCACCATAGCCTCGATGGTGCTACTTGTGGTTGGATTATGGAATGCTGAAATCGAATTGAGCGAAAAAGGGTTTTATGGCATGTCCTTTACCCTGAGTCTTTTCGCATCCGTTGCCGTTCAAAAGAACGTTCGGGATTTGGTTTGGCTTAAAGACAACAACGACTAGAAATATTTTACCAAACTAACCTTGAAAATAAGCGATATTAGAAAGTAATACCAACGTTAAACACAAATGACTCGGTTGATCTGATACGTCTAGAGATTGTTGAATAAGGAAAAACAGGTAACGTCTTTAGCTCAAAAAAGGGCACGTCCATAAGGTCGTAACCAATTGAAAGATTGACAAGGACAGAGTTAAACTTGTTCAAATAAACTCCAATCGCTGGGTTTACAACTAAACCGCCTTCGCTTAATCCTTCGTCTGAATTAAAAGCAACACCTGCTGATAAACTCGCAAATGGCACCGCCACTTTTGACGGAGATAAGTTATAACGCCCATTCGCGTAAATGGGAATAAATGCTGGCCAATTATCAGCCGTAGGTTGACGAAGGCCAATACCTCCACCAACAAAGAGGTTCTCGTTAAACCGATGACCGTTAACAAAATCAAGTTTAAACATATCTAAACCGTACGTGCCCATGCCTGCACCAACGCCAGTCTCTACAAATCCGTGGTAACCTTTCGCAAAATGGTTTTTAGCAGAGCCATTGGGGAGTTTTGTTTTAGCACTTGGCAAATCCCAAGTAATCTTGGCTATATCCTTTACTTCAAAAACGAATTTGTTCCCGTCTGAGGTAATAATCGTGTACGTCGTATTAGGAACATACTCTACAATGGTTCCTGAAACTACTGTACCGTTATTAAGGTGGATGGTTTCTTGGCTTTTATTTTGAGCCCCTGCTGTTAGACTAAAAAAAACAGCAACAAGAATTAGGATGGTCTTTTTCATAAAGCAATTATACTGATAAAGCGTAATCCCCAAAAGTCCAAAAAGAAAAAAGAAGTTCAAAGCTGATTCCGCTAGTCCACTCTAAAACCTCAACCACAAAGACACTTGTTTATTTAGCTCAATTATTGGTAGGCTTCCCACCAGCGCGACGTCTCACTTTTTGTGTGTGTTAAAGCTCCAATTTCTGGGGTTAATGGGATATGCCTTTCTGTTGTGCTTCAGCCGTGAACCGTTCTACTGGTTCTTTCCAAGAATGCTGTGCTAACGAAAAACCGCCCCAATGCACGGGCAGTGCATATTTAGCCCGAACGTCTACACAAGCCTGTACACTTTCTTCGGGATACATGTGTATTTGGTGCCAGTTTGAGTTGTACTGACCACACTCTATAAAAACTACGTCTACGTCACCTAAGCGTTTGTGAATTTCTTTGAAATGCTCACCATATCCGCCATCTCCACTGAACCACGTATGTTCGTTTTTGTATTTAAATGACCAGCCACCCCAAAGTGATTTTGCGCGATCTCTAAGTCCTCGGCCAGAAAAATGGCGTGTAGGCGTAAATGTAATGTGTATATTATTAATGGTAAAACTATCCCACCAGTCATATTCGCTCAAAGCATCAGCCGAAATTCCCCATTCTTTTAAATGACGCCCTACACCCATGGCTACATGATATTCCTTCACCTTTGGCATCAGCTTTTTGATACTCTATAAATCAAGATGATCATAGTGATCATGGGTCATCAAGAGCACATCAATGTCTGGCAAATCGTCAATGACGTCAATCGCATTGTCTGAAAACCTTTTGGTTGGAAACGGTGCAATTGGCGACGCACTAGGACCAAACATCGGATCAATCAGTATGGTTGTATTGGCGATGTTGAGCAGAATTACAGAATGACCATACCAAATAAACTGGGCATCCGTACTAGGTGATTTAAAACGATCACTGTATGGAATGATGGGTATACTGACTTGAGGTTCACAGCCTTTCGATTCAAAAAATTGCTTGTACAACAATTTGGGCAACGTATGGAAATTTATGTCCATCGTTGTTTCTTCTAGGTTTTCAAACTTTCCTTCCCTCCAATTTGGAGAACTGCTGTACGCGTTTTGCAGGGCCTTGGTAGCCGTGCCACCAAATTGTGCCTTAAATGTTTTCATGCTGTAACGAATTTGGTGATTTACTCCCGCTTTTCAAGATTCTATTGAATCAATTCAACAACAACTTCGTTTCGACGTCCAATCACCTCGAAAGGTGGATTGTATCCCAAATAACTAAAACTACCCGTATAGGCCAATCCCTTGTCGTCTAAGGCCTTCTTAAGCTTATCGGTATACTTGGCAATTCTTTTATCGGTTGACTTTCCTCCAAAACGTATGGCTGCAACAATTTTTTCTTCTTCTTTGGCAAATCGCACGGTACTATTATTTGGCTTCGGTAAATCTTCCAAATCCATATCCGACGGGATTTTAAACTTCATGGTTATCGAGTCGCTCATATCCATAGCTACAGGTGTGGTCATAGCAATTTTTTGGTTCTTGTCATTATCACCGAAAATGTAACCCGCCAATCGTCTAAAGCCTTTACCTGACACATTTTTGTACGAATCAGACGCCATCACCGTATAAGAGAATAATGCAGGCTCATATTTACGCACCTCAAATTCTCCGTAGTCTTCAATAAGGGTATACGAATGCCCTTCTGTTTTGTTGGTAGATCGTTTGATTAAAATTTGTGACACCAAGAAAAGTACTCCTAGTATCAGCATAACGATTGCAAATGTTCTCATACCATAGGTAACAAAAATCCGAACTTATGGTTTTAGCGTCTCTTTGACATGAGCTTCGAAATTAGTATATTCGGCTGACTGGATTCGCAATCAAACTGGCTCAATCCATAGAATTAATAAACCCATGAAAATAAAACTTTTATTAGTTGCGTGTTCCGTTCTGTTTGTCTTGTCATCTTGCTCTGAAGAAGAAATTCCACAGCCGAAAAATACAATTGGCAATGACATTAAAGCGTTAGCTGAAGAAAAAGGAGTACAGTTCGTCTATTATTGCTACCCTCCTGGTTCTTCCTGTACAATTCCATTTGGTGACGAGTGGTACAGTAATTATACTTTCGTTGGCGACAACTCGATTCGAATTGGCTCTACCTACTTTAACCTAAACCAAGTCAAAAGATATGAAGTCAAAACTCTTTCGGAAAAGGAGAAAACTGAGATTTGGTTGGTTTTACACCTCGTCGAGTTTTAACAATTATGCTAGCCTAACTGTACTATTCCATTTTACGCGTAACTCCCTCAAAGTTCATAATAAAATCAGCGCCAAAAGCCCCGGCTGGTGTAAAATAACCTGCTCCTACTTCTTTATTCAATATTTTCTCCGCACACATAATGGCCGTTTTTGCCGTTAAAGCATACGATTCTGGCGTGACCATTTCTGCGACAACTTCGTTACCGTTGCTATCCCAAACGCGCCCGTACAACTGTGCCGTTAAGCTATTGCGTTTTTCTTGACTTGGCCCGTCAATCTTTTTGCGAATAATGTATCGACCTATTTTTTGTATCAAAGACGTCTTAATCAACCAAGCCCATTTAGACGCACGGCGCATTGTGTTCATGGTTTTTACAGGCATCCCGGTAAAGACAGAGATGTTTGGAATTCCGGTGGTGTGAAACGCAGTAAAAATATCTCCCCACGCAATGCCTACCACATTTCTTTCTTTGCCTTGAAACAGCAGAGTTTTGTTAACAGATGCCGTACGTTGTTCTACGATTTGTCCATCAATACGCACCGAACTGCCTTGATGAAACCTATTTAAAACCGACAGTGCCGTACCACGTGACAGCCCAGAACTTGAATCGAAGGCCAGTTCTAAGTGTGTAGCTGATGGTAACTGCTCAGACAAATATTTAGCCAAACAATCTGTGGGCACAACGTCGAAACCAGCCCCAGGCAACAAGGTGACGCCTGCCTCTTTGGCTTGATGCTCGAGCGAATGAATGTATTCGAATACCAAAACCTCACCATTTATATCGGTATAATGTGTTTTGTTTCGGATGCATGCCGGAAGTATTTCATGTATGGTGAGTGAAAAAGGTCCGGCACAATTGATTAACAATTCATGATTGCTTAAGGCCTTGTCCCATGCAGCTTGATCGTCATACTTAAAAGCTACAAATGGCAGGTTATGCGATTTGGCCAACTGCTCGACCAATTCGGCATTTCTGCCCGCAATAGTTGGAGTCATACCCCTTTTTAAGGCTTCTTCAACAATGAGTTTTCCGGTATATCCGTAAGCACCGTAAATGATGATGTTGTTCATTACTGCAAGTATAATGGGTTTCCACTACTGAGAACAAAAAGAGGTAGTGCAAGGCATTTTGTATATTTAGTTATACCAAAATGTAAAACGCTATGCGACGTATTAGTCTCTTTTGTTTTGTACTGTGTATTTCCTTTCAAAGTTATAGCCAGATCTATTTCACCTACGGATACGGCGGAAGTTTTACCAATCCCAAAGGTTTAAACCAGTTTGTAGAGAATTATAACGCAACACGGTCTTGGCTAAATAAAGAGATGAAATCGTTTTCGTATTTAGATGGTATTTCTGTTACGCTGGGCGCTGGTTTTGGTGGCGGATCGATTGATATGGAGTATGCCTTAAGGGCTCAGAAACGATTTGCCGACGGAATTGATGCAGCTGGAGACGATGTGACCAGGCAGGTAAAGCATAGGCAGAATGCGTTTGCCGTGAGCACCGGCGGCATGTTTGTAGAAGGCAGTGGTGGTGTTGCATTTGGCTTGCGGACAGAGTTTGGAAATCAGAAAATAAACACCCGGTTGTACGAAACGAATGGCTCCAAATCGGATTGGGAGAAATATGACATGGGTTTAATGGTGAATACAGGACCCGTACTCAAGATATTTTTTGGAGAAGACGGAGGATTGGCTGCGTTGTCTTTGCACTACACTTTTGGCTTATTAAACCGTAACGTTTCAGAAATAGAAGATTTAATCAATCATTCTAACCCACCAGATGATGATGAACGGTTTGACAACAATACAGGTGGTTTTGGATTCGGTGTTTCATTCGGTGTTTTTGGTTCTTGATTATCGAACACAACACTTCAGTCTTCAATGACCATTTTGTAGCCAACACCTTTCACATTCACCAGTTTTACGCGCGGATCGTATGCCAATTTTTTTCTGAGTTTTGAGATAAATACATCCAACGTCCTACCATCATAGCTTCCTTCATCGCCCCATATTTCTTTTAAGATATGCTCCTTTTTTACTGTGTTGTTTATTGATTTATAAAGGAGATGAAGTAAATCCGATTCTCGTGTCGTCATGTTAACCCGCTCCCCTTCGTACACCAAATACATCGCCTTAGTATCAAATCGATAACGGCCAATGCGAACTAAGTTCGTTTTGGGCTTGAAAACGTATCTGTATAGGGCAAATCCTATTACAACGCCCAACACCATCAAACCTATGATCAACAGTCCCATGTTCTTTGTACTTCGTTGACCTGAGAATCTTATATGCACTTGGTAACATCCCGTTTCTAAAACCCGACTACGGCATTGGATTAAATCAGACCGTGTTGTTGTATCTCGCTCATAGCTATATACTACATCTGCTGTGTCGCAGGTTTTAACTTGGACGATATACTCGGCAGCAAGGTTGGTTTGTGCAAATGACTCTTCAATGGCGTCCACCAAATCGCTCGGAAGAATAGAAATGGGTTTGGCAAAGCCGATGATATATTCGCCTTCTACGAACTGGACTGGCAACACCCGTGTAGTTGAATCTCCATGACTGAGCAGAATCTGATGCCCAATGTTTCTGAGTTTAACGTCGATTCTTTCAGACTCAATTGCCTCGTCAGTGGAGTCTGAATAGCTTGAATTTCCAGACAGGATAACAACTAGTAGTAAAGTTAAAACGCGCATCACTCAAAGATACGGTTTGAACAATTTGTAATCTTTAATTTGTAATCTTTTACAATTGTTTGCGATTGATTTCTCGTTGAAAGTGGTTTTGTAAAAGCTTTATCTTTATGCATAGTGGAAATCAGACACACCCGTATTTACTACCCGCCTATTCCTTAATTAAACGAAATGCTGACCTGCCGATTTTCATAAAATAAACCCCAGACTCTAAATGTGACAAATCGAAAGACGAAACGTTGTCTGATAAATCAGACTCCCAAACCTGCACTCCGTTAACGTTAAACAGTCTTACCGTTGCATCTTTATTAAAAAAGTGTTGAATGGTTATAGACGTAAAAAATGGGTTAGGAAATACAGTAAGGGTTGAATCTATCAGCAAGGTTTCAAGACCGAGTTGACATTTTACCGTTTTAACGTCAATGCTTTTAACACTGATGCAGCCGTCAGCATTTTGAGCACGAATGGTGTATTTCCCGCTTTGACTCATGTTCAATGTATCTGTCGCGCTTTCGCCATTAACGACATACTCAATAGAATCCGAAAGCGGTATATTCCACATTGAATCTTGACATATGGTTGTGTCGTAAAACTGATGGAGTGTTGGCAAGGCATACTGCCATATAGTGAGGGTATCGCTATACGCGCACCCCTCTTTATTCAGCACCTTTGCCACATAGGTATCAGGCATATCTACCTCTACTTTGTTAGACGCAACCAATTCATTTTGCCAATAAAAACGCTCACCTTCAGGGCGATGTATGGTAATTGATTCTCCAACACACAAACCGGTGTCATTTCCCAATTCAAAATATGGTAATTCCAATACCTCAATTTGGATGCTATCAACCGACCAGCATCCATTAGAATCAAGAATATCTATCGCACCTCCTGTAGTTTTTTTCAGCTCCCATCGATCTTCCTTTTCAATTGAATCGAAATACCACCGTTTTATACCATTGGGTTTGTCGATTACTACAAAATCACCATCACAAATGCGGTCTTTCGTAATAAGCGACTGTCGTTCTTCATATTCAGCTATCGTTACACTATCCGTATGACTGCATCCAAATGCATCCATAACCGTTAGTTTTAAATCACCTTGAGTTGCTCGATAAGTGTTTCCATTTGGAACGTTATTCCATACATAACTTTTGAATTTGTTTGTCACCTCAATCAGGGTATCGTGGTCTGGACAAAGCTTAATGGCATTAGGCAGTTTTACCAACGGATTAGAGTAGGTAACCTCAACCGTGTCCGCATACATACATCCTTGTAGGCTCCGAGCGGAGAGTCTTACTGTTTCAGCCGAGTCCGTAACGTATTGGAAAGACTGTGACGTGCCGTTGGAATTGTTCCAGGTAAACCGTCGAAATCCCGTTGTATCGGGTTCAAATGTTATCTGATCACCCAAACACAAATGGACATCGTTGCCCAACTTTGGCACTTCTATTGGGTCTGGCACGATAGTTATCCATGTAGAATCTGACGTCACACAAGCTGATGAAGCATATTGGGTTACAAATAGAAAAGACGTACTGTCGTATGCGCTAATTGTGGCTTTTGACGTGTTGTATGTTCTACCAGTTGGTAGCTCTTGCCAAGAATAACTGCAACCTTTAATAGTTTCAACCCCAATGTCAACTTTCGCGTTTTTACATAGGTGATAGGTTTCTGGAGGCTTTGGCAGGTGTATAGGCACGTTATAAAAACTGACCAACCCCATGCCCGTTTTACCTTTTACCCAGGGTTGCGTGCGGGCCAATCCGTCGTAAGTAACACCGGTAACACCGCAACTGCTTTTATTGAGTTGCAACACCACTTGGTTGTTGCGTATAAACCCTCCCGTTATTAAGACAGTAGGATCTCCTTCTGTTCTAAACAACTTCGTAAACCCGTTATCAGCAAATATGCTGTCGTTTGGATATTTCATCTGCAAGGTGACTTCGGTTTGGTCGGCATTCGCATAAACACAAGACTTAATGCTTGGCGCATTAATGTGTTGTCGTGTGCTTCCGTAAAAATCCCTACCAACCAAGGCGCTCATTTGATGACCCAATAACTCGTAGCCGTTTACAAACCCGTAATGGCAGCCGTCATGACTGTTCAAACCATTGGCACTAACAGTCTGGCAATTAGGCAGCACTTCTTCAAGCAGTCTTTGCTTGTCGCGCAGTTGGATAGATGGTCCTCCACAACCTGCCCGAACTTGAATAACATACAGTTTCTCAAAGTTTGGGTAATCGGTTTTCCAAAATCCATGAAGCTTCTGAAACAGTGTATCGTGTAAGGGTGCGTTCCGGCCGTCACTCTCTCCTTGAAAATATAAAATGCCTCGAATGTGTTGATCAAGGTTGGCTTTTCTCACCCGATGGAGCAATCGACCGTAAATTGTACTTAAGTTAGTTGGATTGTTCGGATCCCGTTGGTGTTGTGTTATTCGTGTCCCCCCAACAGCTCCATTGATCAAGCAGATTGGCACCGAGAAGGAATCCACCAGCACCTGCGCCATTACGGCACCCCATTGCCCAACTGACCCACGCGTATATGCGCCATCAGCATACGTTCTGTACCAATTGGAATCAGCACTTACCGCGGTTCCGTTTGTAGAACTCGTACCAAACGAACGGCAATACTTATCGTAATACGCAGTATCAAATTTATTGTAAGAGGCGGCTACAGCATTGCTTTGTCCTTGGATAAGGAACACGTCACCAACAACAATGTCGTCAATGTTTTGCATAACGGTTGTTGGCCCAATCAATTGATAAGAAATCTTATAGATGTACTTTCCGGCTGGTAGAAATATCATCTGCTTAAAAGTATATTGGGAACCGCTAAACGCTAATCTCACCTTTGATCTACTCATCTGCCTACCCGATTGATACACAGTGATAAATAAGGTATTGTAAGACACATCTTTGACTACACCAGTCAGCAGGTAATTCGCACTTTTAGATTTGACGTTCTGCGCTAAAAAGGCACCTTCTTTTGGTGCATCTATCAATTCGAGTTGCGCTGAAGCAAAGGCCGAAAACAACATAGCAGAAATCAGCAGAAATACGCGAATAGCAGTCATTGACCAAAGATAATTGATTTAAGTGGTTAACGACCAAAGTAAGCCGTAGTAGAAATAGCTGTGGTAAGTTGATCTACTCAGAAACGATGTTTCCTAGCATATCCAATTCTAGTAGCGTAAAGTAATCTTCACCCTCATATTTATAGCTCGTTCCTACCACCATGGTACCTGCATCAGTAAACATCTGCCTATACGAATACACCTCTGAAAAATCGGGAACGGGTAAGGTAAAATTCAAATTTGTATTTGCGTCTTTGTCAACTGATAGAAATTTGAGCTTTTTGTCTACTTCCGAGTAAATCACATGTCCTTGCCCTGGCCCTAAAAATTCAGGCAACGAATTGGCTTGACCTATTGGGAAATGACCATTAGAGTAAGACCTAACCAATTGGTTGTTGATGTAATTGGCTGGAAGTAAAGATTCATCCGTTTGCTCACCTGTTTGAACATCAATCGCTGAATAATGCTGTAAGTGTTCATCATTTATTACAGCATTGTATACAAACGAACTACCCGTATAGGATAAACCTATAACCTCCATATGAGTAGCTTCAAGGGTATCCTTGACTGAATAACGAATCGCACCATTGGATTCCAAAAGTTGTATTGTTCTCACATTATTTGGATCATATCCAAACCGCCCAGGCCCCAACTGGACCCAACCCGACTGTCTGATAGTGCCAATTACGACAGTATTGTCTGGCAATTCGATAAAACGGCAACTATGCCCTTCTGCTATAGTATGAGACCTGATCTCATCTAAATTTTCATCCAACCACACTAATATTCCGATACGGTTACCAAACGGACCTTCTTCAGGGTAATCTATGGACATAAGGTATCCCCCAGAACTTAACTGACTAATCTTAAATAGTCGCATATCATAATCGGAAGCGCCATTCCAAACATGTGCATGTTCTATATTAAAATCCCGGCCTACTTTCTGTATCATTACTTGTGGAGATGATGATTCCGGAACACTGTTAATAATCCATCCATTTTCCTTCAAACATGTTATACTCAGTTGACCTCCAAAATTCTCCATACTACTAATAGGGATTATTTCTATTAAACGCAGATTTCTATCGTAGCGATAAATTACGGTAGAATCAGAAAACCATAAGTACCGACACAAATTGTTTCATCGTTTGGTCCTTCTTGTATGGAGGAAACATAGAACCCACTCGTACCGCTTATATGAAGCCTTGACAGATCGGTTTCATCTTCATTGCACGAACAATTAAGCAGTACCAAAACGGAGATTATAAGGTTTACATTTTTCATTTTATCGTTCCGTTAGCGTCGTAATGAAGAAGGTAAATAATCTTATTTTTATTTACGGCCAGAATATAATCCCCATTATACAGTTTACACAGCTGTTGCTGTTGCCAATCTGTTTCAAACTTATTAATTATATCAAAATTTTCATCTGTTTCAATAATAGTGCCGTTTCGTTGTGCCAGCATAAAGTGGTTGTCGAAAGTTGCGTATGCGTTTACAATCTCTGTAAAATTGAACGGGACAAAATTGTTCGACGTCAGCAAAAAGTGAACTTATAGGGGTTATGATTTAAGAGAGGGTTATTTAATATATTTATAACCTTTTAAATCAACCTTAATGGTAAACAAGAAAAGTACAAGTTCACTAATCAGTGACTTAAAAAGAAAGACAAGAAAAGCGTATTCATCGACTGAACTTCATATTAATTACACTAATAAGGCCTTGCAGACCTCTTCAAATATATATAATAAAGTGATAAAATTTAGAACGCGCGAATGGTTGAGGGAGTGAGGGAGTGAAGGATTGAAGGATTGAGGGATTGAAGGATTGAAGGATTGAGGGATTGAGGGACTGAAGGATTGAATTCTTGTCAACGCTCATGCGTCAGCTAGTCCTTAGTCCTTAAGTTTACAACGGTGCGACACCTTCCATTAGCACGGCACATAACCAAGCACCATAAGTACCTAAAGCATACCCTAATACCGCAAGCAAAACGCCTACCGGTGCTAAAGATGGGTGAAATGCTGCTGCAACTACGGGCGCCGATGCTGCTCCGCCAACGTTGGCCTTACTCCCAACCGCCAAAAAGAAGAATGGTGCTCTGATCAATTTGGCTACAAGAAGAAGCAAGCCTGCATGGAAGGCCATCCAGATTAAACCAACCACTATCAGTAATGGATTGTCTACAATTTGCCGTAAATCCATTTTCATACCAATGGTTGCCACTAGAATATAAATGAATACGCTACCCAATTTGGAAGCCCCATAGGCTTCTAGTTTTCTGGCTTTGGTAAAACTTAGTACCAATCCTATAGTTGTTGCCATTACCACCAACCAAAAGAAGGAACTGGTTAGTGTTGTTCCTTTTAATGCCTCTATCCCACTAAAATAGCCAGTAAACCATTTTGACGACAAGTGTGAAAATGCTGTTGCACCAAAGGCGATTCCCAATACCAATAAGATGTCACGAAGTGTTGGGTTCTTGCTTATGCTTTGGGTAAAGTGCTCCATTTTTTCTTGAAGCTCCTTAATTGCAGAACTATCTGCCTTCAGCCATTTATCTACTTTATCGGCTTTACCTGCACCATATAAAAGAACAGCCATCCAAATGTTGGCCACTACGATATCTACCAAGACCATTCCGCCATACTTACTCTGTGCGTATCCATAAACCTCGAGCATGGCGGTTTGATTGGCTCCTCCACCAATCCAACTACCCGCAAGCGTCGACAATCCTCTCCAAACTGCCTCAGGTCCTTGGCCGCCAACCGTTTCAGGAGAAAAAGTAGAGACCAATAAAATAGCAATTGGCCCGCCAACGATAATTCCAATCGTACCCGTAAAAAACATTATTAAACTCTTAGGTCCTAAATTGATAATGCCTTTAAGATCGATGCTTAAGGTCATAAGCACCAATGCTGTTGGTAACAAGTACCTTGTGGCTATAAAGTATATGCTGTGAGACTGCACGCTGTTAACGATTCCTAAGCTTGCTAAAATTGATGGCAATAGGTAACACATTAACAAGGCTGGTATTACGGTATAAAATTTCTTTAAGAGCTTGTTGTTTGATGTACTGGTGTAAAAAACGAATGCCAAACACAACAACAATAGACCCAAAACCACCGCATTATTTTTGACTAATGGCGCCTTTTTGATGACATCGACCTTCATTTTTTTGGCGCTTCCACCAACTTCCTGCAGCGTAAACGCGACCTCTCCTGATCCAGGAAGAGAAACAACTACAGGCTTCAATGACGACAAAACCATGCTGTCTTCATTCATAAAAAAGACGTACGACGACGCATTATACCATTGGGAAGGAAAATCTATTACCCATGATTCGGATTCAGACAAATCCAAATAACCGGGGGCATGACCAAATACGAAAGATGGTAGTTCTGTGTCATCAGAGATGCTATCAATTACAGTGGCCGCCGAGGAATTTACCGATGAGAATGCAAGGCTTAAGAGTAATATCGGAAAAATGAATACGGTTTTTACGCGTTGGACTTTGATTCGAAACATGCCGCAAGTAATAAAAAAAAACGACTTGGTAATTCGATTATTATGGATTAACTTCGACTACTTTCAATTTTTTATAAAGCATAATACTCATTAATTAGAATTTATGGTTTAACTTTACTTTTAAGAGGGACTGGTTCGCCAGTCTCTTTTTTATTTTACAACACGTCGTCTTAATGCCATCATGTATCCTAAATGAAGGGCTTCGTGGGCATTATTAAACGACAGCGCATCTTCAATGCTTGTGAGGGTAAGTCCATAACTTGTTGGGTATTCTTGGAAGCTTTTGAACTTCCCTTGATTGTAATCATTCTCCAACGTATCAACCAATGACATTAGGTTCGATTTGATAAAATCAAGCATATCCTGATCATAATCCGACGCCATTGTTCCTTTCTTAAAGTGGTTAACAATATTTGAATCTAGGTTCATGGGTAAACCACCCAACCGATTGGTTAAAGCCTGCTGTGTGACCACAACATGCCCCAAGTTCCAAAGCAAATTGTTATTGAACCCAGTAGGTATCGTATTGAGTTGTTCTAAGGATAGTCCAGCAATTACCTTCTCTATGTTTTTACGCGTTTGCCGTGATATATCGAATACATTCATGGCTCAAATATACAGCTTAAAAAAACGCCTAAAACCAGAGGTTTTAGGCGTTAACTGAATTCTTTTCCTTTAGTATTTCACGATTTTTTCTACGTGTACTTCAGCACCAGATTTCACCTTTAGGTAATAAATACCTTGAGCAACGTTTGATATATCAATCTGGTTGGTTACAAGTCCGCTTTGCACTGAAATATTGCGTAATACTTGTCCGGCTGCGTCTGTTAACACAATAGCATCGACCAACATATCAGCATCACTTTCAACACTAATCACATCCTGTGTTGGATTTGGATAAACTTTAACACTGTTGGCCAGTGTATGCAATCTAGCTGCATCTCTATTGGTCTGTTGAGGGATAAAGATGTCTGCATTTTCAGTCATCTCAGTCGTTTCTTCAACCGTATTGGTTTCTGCGTTAATTTGGTATGCCGTCGACACGCCATTCACCACTTTAGATACAAACAATTTGTCCATTTCAGCGTCGTACTGAATGGTGCCATTTTGCTCAACCAATTTTGACTTTGCTTCAACGCCTAGTAAAGACTTTTGGGTAACCTCGCCGGTTACGTCATTCAAATCAGCGATGTAAAAACTTGTTGAACCTGATTTGTCGGCTTCAACAATTATCGCTTTTAGCGTTTTGGTTGTATTACAATATGCCAAAGACAGGACATCCACTTGAACAGAAACTGTTCTGGTCTTGTTTGTATTTAAATGAAGCTTCACCAAGCGATTAAATCCAGGAATGTCTTTTGCCACAAACAGGAATTCTGATTTATCCGTATTAATAGTTGGTAGGCTGATTGAGAAGTTATGTTTTTGTGTTAATCCTGCTGCGTCATTTTTTGTCTGCTCTCCCACACAAGGCAGCGTAGGAACGAATATCGAAAAAGTCGGAATTTTTACTTTGTTCGCCGTGTTGTCCACCAAATCAAGTATGGTAATGCTCACATCTTCCGTTAAAAAGTCATAATAATTAGGAACTTTAGACGTCGCTAAATAGACCAGCTTGTTCTTCGACTCAACAAAATTTAACGACAACACATGGTCGTATAACCGGGTTGACTTAAAGTGTCCACCAGCCTCATTTCTAACGTGAATTGTTGATGACGTTCCATCAAAACTAGCATAGGCATATTGCTCTTGTCCAGCGTATTTAATGAATGTGTTACGGCTATAGTCAGTACCTAGCGAAACTGATGGTTTGTCAAATTCTCCATCTGAGGTACTATAATTTGAAATTTTCCAGTCGCTGTCTTTTTTAACAACACATGGATAGTTTGACTGCGCCATCACCATCCCGGCTGAGGCTATTAGTGCTACTGCTACACTTAGTTTTTTCATGGTACTCTTGTTAATTTGTTCTACAATTTACAAAATATATACGAATCTGACGCCTTATGGTTACAATCTAGCCGTCGGTTTTCTTCTTATTAGGCTTAGAGATAGAATCACGCATACTTGTGTCTGCTTCAATATTTCTCAGCTTATAATAATCCATTACACCTAAATTACCTGATCTAAATGCCTCGGCAATCGCCTTAGGTATCTCTGACTCGGCCAAAATTACTTGTGCTCTTGCACGCTGAGATTCAGCCTTCATTTCTTGTTCGCTTGCAACAGCCATTGCACGTCGCTCTTCTGCTTTTGCATTGGCGACTTTTAAATCCGCTTCAGCTTGATCTGTCTGTAATTCAGCGCCAATATTTTTTCCTATATCAATGTCGGCAATATCAATACTTAATATCTCAAAAGCCGTTCCCGCATCCAGTCCTTTGGAAAGAACCGTTTTCGAAATACGATCTGGATTTTCCAACACAGATTTGTGATCAGTGGCAGAACCAATCGTTGTAACAATACCTTCACCAACACGAGCCAGTATGGTTTCTTCACCAGCACCACCAACCAATTGATGAATGTTTGCTCTTACCGTCACACGCGCTTTAGCAATTAACTGAATTCCGTCTTTGGCTACGGCCGCAACCGGAGGTGTATTGATAACCCTCGGGTTAACACTAAGCTGTACCGCGTCAAACACGTCACGTCCTGCAAGATCAATTGCCGCAGCAAGGTTAAAATCTAGTGGGATATTTGCTTTGTCGGCACTAATAAGTGCTTTGATTACATTGTTTACATTTCCTCCTGCCATGTAGTGCGTTTCCAAGTCGTTAACACCCGTATTCAAACCAGCTTTCACAGAGTTGATTTGAGCGTTAATGATAAGTGATGGCGGCACTTTACGAATGCGCATTAATATCAATTGCACAATACTTGTTCGCGCTCCAGACACCAATGCCGTAAACCACAATCCAATTGGGACAAAGTACAAAAACACAAAAAGGAAAATGAGAATTGCGCCAATGGCGAGCAATAATGATGCATTCATATGTCTAACTTTTTAATAAATATTTTATTCTGATTAATTCGAATCACTTCAATGGAGCTTCCCGTTTCTATGGCCTCTCCTTCTGAACTGACTTCGACTTTTTTACCGTTGATTAGCCCTGTTCCCAGTGGCCGCATGGCCGAAAGTGCACGACCTTGATCGCCTACCTTCACCAAGTCTACAGCATCTTTCTTTGCCTTACTGGCAATGGTGCCTGTAGATGCCATTTTTGTCCAAACGCCACTTTTTAGCGCAAATAGAACGACACTAATGGTTACAATGCCCACAGAGAATAACACCACGTTACCTGTTGTGTTTCCATACACGTTATAGGCTTGATAGACCCCAAAGCTGATAAACCCAAGGCCAATAATGCCTAACACCACACCCGGAGTCACTAATATTTCTACCAAAAGAAATACCAGGCCAATTGCAATGAAAAATATGATTAAACCTAAGGTCATGCTTGTGTTTTACAACGTACGCAATTTACATATAAAATGATATTTACTGACCTGATTTGGAGAAAGGCTTCAATCTATACGACAAACGTAATACCGCTTCTAATTTCGATGTCGAAGACGTTTGCTGACATTTGCTCCCCATCTAAGTGCGCATACATGAGTGATTGTGAACTAACCTGCACTTTTTTAACCTTGTATTGTGAAACAAATGGTGCACTAAGATGCTCGCCAGATTCCACTTTGGGGATGTTAAACAATCTTTTTAGAGGCGATAGCGCATCAATCAAAATTAAGTTTAACAAACCATCTTGCGCATCACTTTCTGGTGATATTCTAAATCCTCCACCATACTCTGTGCCATTAGCAATAGCAATCATAAACAAACGTTTTTTGATTTGTTCATTTGACGTTTTAACCTCAACCTCTACGCTTCTATAAAAGAGTACGTTCTTAAAAATGGCTATCCAATACTTCCATTTGCTCGAAACAAATGGGACCTTCATGCGCATCGTTTCTCTTGCCACACTGCCGTCGAAGCCAATACCCACCCCATTAAGAAAATATCTGTTGTTACAAATCCCGAAGTCGTAGTCGTCTCTTCCTGTGCGCATCACAGCCTGTATCGACTCAGCAATAGAAATTGGCCCATACACCAATCGATAAAAATCGTTACCACTTCCAGCCGGGACCAAATGAATGGTTCGGTTGTGCACATCGGTCACATTCAAAACCTCATTGACCGTTCCGTCTCCCCCTACAATAGAAACCACATCGGGTTGAGCAAGTTGTATTTGCTCCTGTATCGCAGTTAAATCGTTGGGTTTTTCGGTATAATAAAATATAAAATTGTGTTGTTTATGCTGTTTCGCAAAAGTCTCATAATCTGCACCAACTTTCTTGGCGGTTCCCCCACCCGCAAAAGGATTACAGATGACGAGTATCTTAATCAATTACAACGCTTTAATACGTCATCAACCATGTGTGTTGAACCCATTATTACAGGAACGCGTTGATGAAGTTCTGATGGCTCAACCTCCATAATGCGTTGATCGCCAGTAGAGGCTTTCCCGCCAGCTTGCTCGGTAAGAAACGCCATCGGATTGCATTCATACATTAAGCGCAACTTACCGTTTGGTGCTGAAGCACTGGCCGGATACATAAAGATCCCACCTTTTATTAAGTTTCTGTGAAAATCTGCCACCATTGAGCCAATATAACGTGCCGACATTTTAGCTTCTTTACACGCATCAATGTATTGCTTAATGCCTTCAGGGAAGGTCTTATAGTTGCCTTCATTAACGGAATAAATGGCACCCATTTCTGGTGTATGCATATTGGGGTGACTCAAGCAAAAATCGCCAATCGACATGTCAAGTGTAAACCCGTTAACACCAGCACCAGTTGTGTAAACCAACATCGTGCTAGATCCGTAAATGATATAGCCTGCAGCAATTTGATTTACCCCTTTTTGTAAACAATCGGCATCAGTGGCTTTTGTTCCAACTGGAGACACCCTTCTGTAAATTGAAAAAATTGTTCCAATAGGTGCATTCACATCAATATTAGACGACCCATCTAATGGGTCCATGGCTAAGACATACTTAGCGTCAGGGTTTAGGTGTCTGATATAATCCTCTTCCTCACTTATAATGGCACAACAATCGCCACCAGCTGACAGAGAAGAAATAAACTCGTCGTTGGCAATCACATCCAGCTTTTTAACCTCCTCACCCTGGATATTGGTAGACCCATGCTCGCCTAGCACGTCTACAAGACCTGCTTTCCGCACATCTCGATTTACCAGTTTGGTCGCAAACTTTATATCACGAAAAATTTTAGATAAGTTACCTGAAGCTCCTGGGTGTTTAGCTTGCTCGTTAGCCACAAACTGACTTAAAGTTATGACGGTGTTTCTGTTTCTCATTTTGGTTATTCTTCACAAACGCTTTAGTAGTGGTAAAAACGTAATTTTGCAGTGGCAAATATAAGTCCACAAACAGCAATAAACTTGGTTGAATGTTAGTATTCAAATTTGGAGGGGCATCTGTTAAAGATGCAAAATCGGTTCGCAACGTAGCAAACATCTTACAGCGTTATCAAAACGAACAAATTTTGGTCGTAGTTTCTGCCATGGGCAAAACAACGAACCTAATGGAATCATTGGTTGATGCCTACATTAATCAGAAAGACTTCAATTCAATTCTTGATGAGGTAAAATCTTTTCATCGAAAAATAACACAAGATTTAATCGGCGAAAACTCACAACAGTTCTATGAAGTTGAGAACCTGCTCATTGAATTGGAATGTGCTTTAGATACAGACATGTTAAGCAACGGTTATGACTTCGTCTATGATCAAATTGTGCCTTACGGCGAATTGATTTCTACACGAATTATTAGCCATTTCTTGAATGAGAATGACGTTACGAATCGCTGGCTAGATGCCAGAAATTTTGTTGTCACCTCTTCCGATCATCGAAGAGCTAGAGTGGATTGGGACACAACCAAAAACCTGATTAGTAAAAGAGCCAAAAAGCTAATCGAAAAGCAGTTGACCATCACACAAGGCTTCATCGGCCGAACAATAGACAATACGACGTCAACACTGGGCCGTGAAGGGAGTGACTATTCAGCGGCCATTTTTGCATTTTGTCTGGATGCGGCGTCTGTCACCATTTGGAAAGACGTACCTGGCGTGATGAATGGCGACCCAAAATTACTCGACAACACAACATTGTTACCCGACATTTCTTTTAAAGAAGCAATTGAATTGGCTTACTACGGGGCATCTGTTATACACCCAAAAACGATACAGCCCTTATTAAAAAAATCGATTCCATTATACGTTCGTTCATTCGTTGATGAACATGCTGCTGGAACCATTGTGCAAGACCACGGTCTTCAAAATGTGGTTGAGGTTCCGTGTTACATTGTAAAAGACAATCAAGTTATGCTTTCGTTGTCGTCAAAAGATTTTGCCTTTATTGTTGAAGACAACCTTAGTCATATATTCAGTGCACTTGCCTCGAGTGGCATTCAAATAAACTTGATGCAAAACACGGCCATTTCGTTTACCATATGTGTAAACAACGACGCCATGCGTATTGATAATTTCCTGTCTATCGTAGGAGAAACCTACTTGATAGAAAAAACAGAAAAACTAAAGCTCTTGACTGTGTTTAACCCGTCTAGCGATTCAAATTTGTCTAGTATCGGGGAAGGTAAAAAGGTAATTCTTGAGCACCGAACGCAAAACGCATTACAGGTTATTCTTCAATAGCAAAGGTCGCGTTGATCTCATACTTTATGGTAATCTCTCGGAGTTCAGTTGCTCCAGACGATTGATTGGATTGGGTATTCATTACCCTTTTTTCTCTTGCAAACGGAACAGGCGGGTTGTAGCCATATTCTGCTTCACTAATCATAAGAACTGCACCACATTTTTGGTCTAAGCTCTCTAATAAATAAGAAGCTTTGTCTTTTGCATTTTTAAGTGCCGCAATTTTTACTTCCTTTTTTATCGACTCCATCTTAGAGTGTCTTAATGCACTGATTTGCATGTTGGCTACTCCTTTTGCATCAATCGTTTTGATAATTTGGTCCACAGTTTTAAAATCACTTAGCGTTAGCACAAGTGTTTTGTTTACCAACAATTCTTTCCCTGCGGGCCGATAATAATTACCCGCTGCACTCACTTTAATCTGGTTATCCTTTACCCCTGCCTTCTTAAGCTGCCCTAAAATTAAAGGTTCAATAGTGGTTATCGATATTTTGGTTTTATAGTCTTCGTACTTCTTACCAGGCTCAAATTCTTCTTTCCAGTATTCTTTAATATTGATGGTGAACTCAATAATATCTGGAACAATTTTTTTCTCAGCCGTTCCGGTTACATTGATGGTTCTAGTTTGATCTGCTGTTGTCGTTGTCATTTTTTGAGCTTTACAATTCGTAAAAAAGAAACTGGTCAATACAAATATCCAAGTGATGCTGCGTTTGTTTGTTTTCATAATACGTTACCTCATTTCAATATCGTTTTCAAATTGAACAGTGACAGAGCCACTAATTGGACTGTATAGCTCAAAGTCTCCTTCTTTCTTGCCATTCACCCAGGTGCCGCTTAAAGATGTTTGGCTTCCATTGACAACCTGTTTGCAATATCCATGTGGTTTGCCATTCCTAAAACTGCCATCAACATATCCTTCAGGACTCACCAACTTGCCTTTTCCGTTGAATTGATTGTTCCGAAACTCTCCTTCGTAGTGATACTTCTCTGAAAACCAAAAATGGCCATCTCCATGCATTAAATCACGGTACCATTGACCCTCGTATCGCGTACCATTCGAAAAAGTTGCATTTCCATAACCAGTTCGACGACCCAATATAAAATCACCTTGATACAGTACCCCTTTGGGAACGCTTAATACACCTTCTCCCCAAAGGAAGCCAAGTCTAAAGTTACCTGTGTAGGCCATCCCGGTGGAATCCGAAAATGTCCCTTGTCCATTGGGTATCCCACTCTCCCAATTGCCATTGTATTGAAGCGACGTGGGCCACCTCATCTCACCTTTACCAACAAAACAATCACCAGATATGCACTGACCACCAGGTATAATGCGCATCCCCCATTCCGATTGTAGCAATTGATTTTGAGCTGTCAAAAAACTATCGTTTACGCTAAACTTTACCAACTCAATATTTTTGTTTTTAAAATATACTTTGGCGTGCCCCACGCCTAAATCGCCGTGGTAAATGAACTTATTGAAGGTGTCAACTTCGAACGCATCATAAGTATAATTTGCAAAATCAGATAACCGCATAGAAAAATCTAGCGCCATCGGCAACTCACCTTCAAAAGGACTAAACACATATCCCGAATCGTAGAATTGAACTTCCTTAAGGACAAAATTTTGATTGAAGATTAAACTAATCCCTTTTTCGTACGAACGCATTTCATACTCGTTGTTTGCTAAGGAAAATATTTCTTCTAACTGTCCCGAGTCTAAAGACTGAATTAACGCGGTAAGTGGAGGATACGTGGCAATTTGACCCAACATATATAAATATGGGCTCGTTTTTATCTCTTCTGTTGGCTTGGCTTGTCCAAAACCAACCAAACTACTCGCAACAAGTATTGCTAAAAAGACTCCTTTTGTAATGTATTTCATGTAGACTTCTATACAAATAAACGTGAATGAAAATGAATAGTATGAATAGCCGAACATTTTTTTATTTAGAATGTTTTAAAATAGTAGTTTTGCACGCTTTATGGCACATAAAATTCGATTTCTTTTTGAAAACAGTGACCTCAAGTCGAAAGAGGTAGATTGTGATTCAGGTGATTCCATTTTGGATGTAGCGCATGATCATGACATTGAGTTGCACCACAATTGTGGGGCAGTTTGTGCATGTTCAACCTGCCACGTATACATTGAAGAGGGTATGGACAGCTTGCCTGAAATTACAGACAAAGAAGAAGACTTTATTGATCGGGCTATTAATCCTAGCATTAATTCTCGATTGGCCTGTCAATGTAAAATATCAAGTGATTTGACAGTCACTATTCCTGATCAAGAACAATTTAACGGACACTAAGATGGAGACATTTGAATTACCTATAGAGTGGTCTGACTATGAAGACATCGCCATGACTTTATACGAAAAGTTTGGAGACGACTTTAACGAAGGTAAAATATACCGCATTCGATTTACTGATTTATTGAGTTGGGTGATGGAAATCCCTAATTTCGCTGGAACAAAAGAAGATTGTAACGAAGGCCACCTAGAAATGATTCAATCAAACTGGGTATACGAGTGGCGTGACAATCAATAATCGTTGTGGCAGAAATATACTTACAGAAACTCAAACACATAAAAGTATTCGTCTTTGACATAGACGGGGTGTTAACCGACGGTAATATCAATGTTACCGATGACGGAGTTTTTTTCAGATCTACAAGCGTGAAAGATGGGTATGGTATAGCCAAAGCACTTAAAGCAGGATTTAAAATCGTTGTTATCAGTGGTGGATCCGCCGAAGGTGTAAAAATTAGACTAAATCGTCTTGGCGTTGACGATGTTTTCTTACACGTTAAAAACAAGCTTGAGGTTTTAGACAGTTGGTTGATGAAAAATAATTATCAGCGTGAAGACTGTTTAATGATGGGCGATGATGAGCCTGATTTAAAAGTAATGGCTGCTGTAGGCTTTTCTTGCTGTCCGTCAGATTCGGTTCAAAAAGTTAAAGATGCCGTAGACTATCAATCTCCCAACGTTGGAGGCAAAGGTTGCGTTAGAAACGTGATTGAAACCCGTCTCAAACTATCAAACGACTGGTAGTCAATCAGTTGTGCTAGCAATGTTTTACTAGAAATAATTTGTGATTCATAAAATTTACACTTTCTTTGTCTAGCCTTTGTGAGGAGGCATTTTTTCATGGTTAGTTTGGTTTATTTGCCCTGCTCATTAGAGCGGGGCTTCTTTTTAGTCACAATTTGCACATATAGTCACATGTACTATAAATAATCTGTTAATTCTTGCAATTCACAAGTGAATGACCTTATCTTTGCTTCGCCTTCGAAAGGAGGCATTTTTTCATGGTTAGTTTGGTTTATTTGCCCTGCTCATTAGAGCGGGGCTTCTTTTTGCCCTAAACTGACGCTTTAATAATCTCTAAATTTTTCTGATGCAAATTGCGTGACGCCAAGAAGTTGGTTTTGCATTAGGTCTGATATGGAGTCGTTCTCTGTAGTGTTAACTAAAAACAAACTTCCTTTTATATCATAAACGATACATCCGTTTTCGTTAATAATCCCTGCACCCAACACGTAATAATACAAAGCGTTAGAATTGTTGCTATCAAAAATTGACTTACTAAACTCATATTGGTCGGTAGGTGTATGCAGGATACTCTCGTGCAAAGACAGTGGGATATCTGTATGAGAACAGTAATGCGTATACCTTTTAGTGTGTTTCACTGCTCCGCC
Source organism: uncultured Bacteroidia bacterium (assembly GCA_905478335.1). GTDB lineage: Bacteria > Bacteroidota > Bacteroidia > NS11-12g > UBA9320 > UBA987. The sequence continues at coordinate 87,855 of CAJQIC010000009.1, forward strand.
TGTCAATAACAAAGGCACCCTAAATTTTCTTGGACTCAAAAGAACCAAATTACCAGGATTCTTGACCCCATGATCGGCTGTCACAACGACCAATGTATTCTCCCAAACAGGGGAAGCACTTAACTTATCCATAAAAACCCCAAAGCAACTATCTGTATAGTAAATGGCTTTATAAAAGTCTGAGGTTAAGGAGTCTGAGGTATATGATACTGCCGGTATGTCGAAAGGTTCGTGGCTACTTAACGTATATAAGGTCGAAAAAAATGGCTTTTTTGAATTAACGATATCGTTGTAATAATGTGCAAACATATCCTCATCCCGTACACCCCATTTCCCTTCGTTGTTGGTTGAAATGTCGTTACCAGTAACCACATCATCTACATTGCCATCACTGAATAATAGCTTCAAATTGGCAAAATCCAAATTGCCCCCATAATAAAACGACGTGTTATATCCTGCGTCTTTGAACCCCTTATAAACCTTAGGCACTTTTACTAATTTGTTGGGATGACTAAGCAATCTGGCATTGGGCAATGCCGGATAACCGGTAAACAAAGTAGTCAATCCTTTGTCCGAACGGTCGCCGCTAGCATAGCATTGCTCAAATGACAACCCGGTTTGCATCCATTTATTAAGATTAGGCGTTATTCCATCAATCCCACCAATACTCGAAACAACGTTGGCTGTAAAACTTTCTAATACAATAAAAACGACATTACAATTCTTCTCAAATACCACTGCGGAAGTATCAGGTGCTGCTGGATAGGCTGAATTGTACCCTCTTTGCATGGATTTATTGTCGGTAAAATTAAACGTCGAAACTTCGCTTTCCGTTAAAGAAAATGCAGCGTTCCAAACCGGATTAACCGCTAAATGATTGGCAAAAGGTTGGCTAGAATAATACACCGTACTCACGTTCATGGTAGCCACGTCTAATCCACCACGAATCGGCACTATCAAAATTCCAGCTAAAAACAGGGCCCATATGCTTGCACCTCGGTTTACTTCATAATTTCTAAGAAATCTCGTTATGCCATACCGATAACACCTGAGCATGAGGTAGGTAAAAACAATTGCCACCAAAACGACTATCCCCCAATCATACAAATTCGCAGATGCGAAAGCTTCCTTCGGCGTTTTAAGATATTCTAAAATAGATCTGTCAATGTGATAACCCCAATAACTATAGAGTCGGCCGTTGATGATTAGAAAACCTGCCATTACGAAAACCAACAATCGATTCATCCAAAGAAGAATCTTTGGTAATGGTTTAAATGTAAATACGTTACACACCAAAATGACCAGCACATTCAAGAGGGTGACGTAACCTGCCATTGAAAAATCCATTGGCAAGCCATGTGCACTAGCACTAACAAGTAGTGCCAGGTCAAGCCCGCTGTCTTGGATATTGAGGAGATAGAAAGACACTCTCCCGACCAAGAAAAAAATCGTATAAAATAAAAACAACAGTATACTTAGTCGAACTGTTTTCATGAGTCAAATCTTTTAATGTCAACCTCAGCATGAAGTGCTGTCCCGTGTTCTATATGACTGTATAGTTGCATCGCTAAACTTGGCGCCATTGATACCCCTTTGCTACCAAGTCCACTAAACAAATATTGATTGTTCTTTGATGGGTGACGACCTAACAACGGTCGTCTGTCTTTAACCGCGGGTCGAATTCCAACACGATGCTCCTTTATTTGGAGCGGAGATGATGTAAATTTCGAAACCTTGTCTAGTATTTCTACTCTGGCTTTTTCCGTTTTCTCAAGGTTTGTATTTCGCCAATCGTAGGTAGCACCTGCATAAAAGCTACCCTGTTGCGTTGGGCATAGAAAACACCCACCTACAAAAATGTGGTCTTGATCCAGTTTTTTTGACGTTACTTCTAGAACCTCGCCTTTCATAGGCGTGAAAGGTAAGTAACCCCAATGCATCGCATTAGCACCCACACAGTACACAACGTTTGCAGCAGAAACATTTTGCCAGCTAATACCCTGGCTCGATGGTTGAATGTCTTCTAGTTCGATTTCGCTTTCAGCGAACTGGCCAAGAGATTCAAAATATAGTCTCACAAAATCTAGAAATGCATTTGTATCCACTCGTCCTCCGCCAGTCACGGCCATACTGCCATAAGGCGCTGAAACTCCCTCGAACATTGGAGAGTCCAACGCTCCGGTGGTGATGAAATTTTTATACTTTTCGTCAGTCCATTTGCCAGACCAGTCATTCTGTTCGCCAATCGAACTAAAAATCCTAACGATAGGGTGTTCGAATAAAAATCTTCGGTCTGCCATCGATTCCATCCTTTTATAAAAGGACTTTGCTGTAGGAAAAAAAGTATCCGCTTCCCATGTGAGGGTCATTCGTTTACCGGTTACAGGGTTCATAATTCCTGCTGCAACACGAGACGATGTATTTGGCTTAGGGCTGTCAACAATACAAACAGATTTACCTTGTTCATGCAACGTCATAGCCAAAACAGAACCTGCCACGCCCTGCCCAATTATTAAATAATCATAAACACCGTTAACCATTGCAGCAAAGATACTTCGTTGAAGTTTACCGAATTGCGTATGATAGTAGTCTTTTAAAGCCGAAAGAAATGCAAAAGGTGGTTACTTTTGCCGCCGTGTTTTAGTTGTGCGCGTTCTACTGACAACCATATTGATTCTATCGCTAACTGCGTTCGGTTTTGGCCAAATGTTTGATACGACAACCTATCACAAAGATTTATCATCTTATGTAAAGGTTGATGACGTCTTGCATATGCGGTTTAACAAAACGAATGAAGACACCCTCTTAAAATTTGGTCACCGAATCAACGATGCTTTTATTGAAACCCCCATTGCTTTACATACAGGTCGGATCGCAAGTCCTTCTAGGCCACTGATTTACCAAGCACCAACAACGGATCAATTTCAGCTCTCGACTCCTCTGTTCAGCAGCTGGTTCTACAATCCCGATAGCATAGTTTACCACAGCTCGCATACACCGCGTACGGACTTAACCTATGCCCAGGGTACGGGGAATTTGTTACACTTAGCCGCTAGTCATTCGCAAAGCATCGCTCCAAATTGGAGTTTTGGATTGATTTATAACCGAACAAAGTCTCATAATTTATTCCATAACAACTTACCGGCATTCAATCAGGAAAGAATGACCAATCTGTTTAGCACTGGTGTTTACTCACATTTTCACACACCCAATCACAAATACGAAGTATTCGCAAATTTTGTCAATAGTAAAAACACGGTAAAAGAAACCTTTGGCATTGCCAACCCGGATGAGTTTGACCAATTATCCGGAAGAGCCAAAACGTTTGCGGGTGAGGCTAACTTTTACGACGCGTCAAATTTGTTCATTGATAGAATCTGGTCGGTGACACAGTTTTTTAGACCTGGCGAAAGAACCATTCAAGTGAATGACACCACTACTGGACCAGACACAAGCACTTCCAATATTTCATCTCAATGGTTTCATCAACTGCGGTACAGAAGGCACGTAAACAGGTTTACTGATGGAGACCCGAACACCATCTTGTTCCCAACAAGATTTGTTTCTCTTGAAACACACGATTCCATTTTCCATTCTGTTTTATCCAACAAAGTAGGAAAAGCATTTCATGTCAATTCTATGCTAACGAAGATTTGGATGTTACACGAAGCCATTCAGGTAAAACAACAGTATTTTCATAACAGTAGTTTCAACCACCTTAGGTTTGGCGGCGATATCCGTAAAAGTGGAGAGAACAAGCACCACTATCTATATGCACATGGCTCAGCATTGGGCTTTTACAGTGGAGACTTTAAAGGTTTGTATAGATTTGAATCAATGTTAAAGCGCATTGACCTGCGTTCTGAAATTAGTCTTACACGACGACGACCAGATTACAATGATCAATTTTTTGGTAGTAATAATTATTATTGGAATAGTTCATTAAATAAAACGTTAACAGGTCAAGTAACTGGCCGAATATCAAGTAAAAAATCATCCCAGTTCCTGGATGTTAGCTTGTACACTATTGACCAATTCGTTTATTATGACTCGAACGGGATGGTACAACAATTTGACAATGTATTGCAACATGCTAGAGTCAATGCAGTTTTTCAACTTCGATTAGGATCGTCTTGGTATTTTAAAAATCGTGTAACCTATCAATGGGCTTCAAGCGAGGTTTTGGCGTTACCAACGTTTAGCGTTAAGACGCGACTCTATAAAGAAGGGTTTCTATTTAATAAAAATATGTGGGCTAGAATTGGTCTGGATATTCAATACTTCTCACCATATACAGGTACAAGCTACAACCCTATTGTTAGACAAATGACCTTGTCGAACAATGAAATCGGTGGTTTTCCAATAGTTGATGTGTTTATCAATAGTGAGGTTCGATCAATGGAACTTTACGTCTCTACGAACCATGTCGGTCAAGGTTTCTTTATTAACGATTCTTTTATGGCTTCCAATTATGTGCTCATCGGACGCACATTCCAATTTGGGGTGAATTGGCGCTTGTTTGATTAAGAATCGCCAAGTAGCTGAAGTGTCCACACCTCAACACGTTTGTTCTGATCTGCTTCTTTATTGTTGGCAGGAATCGGGTAAATCATCTTATAGTTACTTAATCCCTTGTAGGTAAGACGCTTCTTTTCTATACCACGTGATATTAAATATTGGAATACAGCCTTAGCACGCTTATGGCTTAAATCGTGGTTATAAATACGCTGCATTATATTGGCTGTCCTCGATTTGGAAAAATTCATATGCCCCTGAATCTCAATAAAGAGATTTTGGTCTTCTGCCAGCATTTGAACCAACTTCTCGAGTTCTGGCATCGCCTCAGGTTTAAAATTATCCGTGTCTGTGTAGAAATAGATATGGTCATATCTCAATTTCTGGACTACGGCAACGGGTTTCAAGTAAACCTGAAGGGTTAACGTATCTCCCTGCTGTCTGACGCTACTAGGTTCCACATGTATGACCTCATTCAAGTAACCCGACTTAGAGAACGTAATGTTTAATGTTGGGTATTTCTTACGACTAAAAACACAAACCGCATTACTACTCGTTCGAGCAAACACATTTCTATGTTGTCTTTCAATAACATAATCGCAAGGCAGGCGTGTTTTCGTATTTGAATTAAAGGTTTCAATTTTGACAAATTTTACTTCATCCGTTTTCAATTCAGGAATCTCAGGAGGATATGTTTCGTCTTCATACACTATGGTTATCATCACCCTCCGATTTTTATGCTTGACTTTACTTATCAGTTGACTTTCTCCAAAAGCACCAATTTTTATGATTGCAGGTTTAACACCTTGTGAGATTAGATACGTTTGCGCATTGGCTGCTCTCCTATTAGACAATCCAACGTTGTACGTCATTGACGCATCACTATCCGTATGACCTTCGATATATATTTCTCTGATAATTTTGGGTTGTATTTCGAGAATTGCTTTTCGAATCAATGATTTTGACTGCGTGTTGAGTGCATATCCGTTAGAGGGGAAATAAATACTGAGGGACTTCTGATTAAAAGACTGGGCATTCACCTGAGTGACCATAAGACTCAGTACAGCGGGCATAAGGAATAGCGCAACTGAATACTTCCGAATATTCTGTAAGAGTGTCATGAACAACTTGATAAACGCAAACATGGTGCCCAATATTTCAAGGCTAGGCCTGAAGGTTCAATATTTTCCTTGTATCTTCGAAAGATTGTATAAATGACAAGCCCCGACCATATAGGTCAGGACTTAAAATCAAAGATAAAATACTAAACTACTACTTATGATGAAAATTATTAACCATGTGCTCTTTCTCTCGAAAGCTACAACTTGTTACAAGCGAAGTATATGCCATACTCATATATCCTGAATATCAGCACTTTAACGTTTTTCACCACCTTAAAGTGATTCATTTTGGGAATATTTAGTCTATTTTTTAGAATAACAGTATATTTATATCGTTATTGTTATTATTCAAGGCATACAGTAGTTATATTTCGTCCCATTTCGGGATTACATTCAACTTTCTGAGAATTAATCCACAATTTAAGGCTACAGAAGGCTGTTTTAATAGCTTTGCTTAAAATGGACAAACAATGGAAAATATCTAACGACGAGACCTTGTTCCTGCTGGACGATCTATATGATGTACAACCCAAATTACAGCGTAAGGAAAGCTCCCCTAAGCAAAACAAGAACTCGAAATCAATTGGTATTATCCTTAACGAAGAACCATCCACCCAAACAAGTCTGTTTATTTCAAAAGTCATGCAATCGGTAAATAAGTCTGAAACTGACTTTGACGTCTATTGGAACCAGGACACAAGTGACATTGCACCGGAAGTAGCTTTGCGATTTGGCGTTAACACGAACACCTCTGACCTATATACAACTACTAAACAAGATGGAATCACAACTTGCGATTTTGATTCGATTCATACAATTATGACTGACACGAGCAAAAAAAGACTTCTCTGGGAATGCCTCAAAACAACATTTAAAATGTCTCAAAATTAACCATCAGTCTACTTTTGGGAATATTTCCAATTATTGACTTTTGTTAATTTGCTCTTTTTCAGTTACTTAAGAAATAAAACAATCATTGGCATCTGTATTGTAATTAATGATGCACTATGATTACTACGACTATGACAACTGAACTTAAGATCCTACTTATTGATGATCACGAGATCAACAGCCTTTTTACTGGGTACATGTTTACTAAACTTGGCATTCCATTTGACGTGGCTACCAACAAGCAACAAGCGATCAACTTACTGAAAGACAATTCGTATACGCTCATCCTTCTTGATATTCAAATGCCAAATCACGATGGGTACGATGTAGCTAAGGCCTTAAGACTCATGAGTCCGAAGGTGCCTATCATTGCCTTTACTAGCTTACCTGAAGAAGAAGTTTTACCAAAAGCGCTTAACTCTGGCATGAATGATTACATGTTAAAACCACAAGCGATGCAGGAGATTTGGGGAATGATTAACAAGTTTAAACAGTCTGCTTAAGACTTAACAAACCTCAATTTAGCAAACTTTAAGACCAGCTGCTTTTTACCGAATTGATCAAAGACGATGGTGGCTTTTTTGTTACCAAAATCTCCATCTATCTTCTCCACCGAACCCTTCCCAAACCGCTGGTGCTCTACACTGTCACCAACTTTAATGTCTTTGGTGTCATCAGGAACAAAGTCCTCTATAGGAGGTGGTAATGGCTTATTAGGCGAAGGCTTGTTTGAACGGCCATATTTATTCTGAAAACTAGGCTTAGACTTTGCAGCAAAACTTCTGCCTCCACTCAATCTTGACTCGTCAGGATCAACTTTCTGTTTAAATGTCTTTTTGTCAAGCTCGATAAAATCATTCACAATCTCACTAATGAAACGACTAGGCTCACAAGGAAGTAGCTGCCCAAATCGAAACCTAGAATTTGCGTACGACAATGTTAATTTCCGCTCGGCACGGGTCATCCCAACATAAAACAATCGACGTTCTTCTTCCAAGTCTTTACGACTGCCACTACTCATTTGAGATGGAAACAAGTTTTCCTCCATTCCAGAGATATACACATAAGGAAACTCAAGACCTTTGGCTGCGTGAATAGTCATTAAAGAAATCTTTTCATCAGAACCATCATCTTTATCGGCATCGGTAATCAAAGCGATATCCTGAAGATACACACCTAAATTCTTGTCCAATTCAGACTCATCATCCTCAACAAACTCTTTTATACCATTGAGCAGTTCCACTACATTCTCGTACCTGCTGATTCCTTCAACCGTTTTGTCGTCATACAAGTTCTTCAACAAACTGGTTGACTTGGCAATATGCATCGACAACTCGTAAGCGTCTTTACTTGCCAACATGGTTGCAAAGCTTTTGATCTTTGTGGCAAAATCTGCGAGCCTGGTTTTAGCCGACCCTAAATTGGCAAAAACCTCCGCATTACAAACGATATCCCACCACGACACACCTTGCTCACTGGCGTGAAGCTGAATTTTATCCAAAGTCGTTTTTCCAATACCCCTTGCTGGATAATTTATAACGCGCTTTAGGCTCTCTTCATCTTTATGGTTTACCGTCAAACGTAAATAAGCCAGCAGATCTTTCACTTCTTTGCGCTGGTAAAAAGACGTCCCTCCGTAGATTCGATAAGGCAAGTTGAGCTTTCTTAAAGCCTCTTCCAGACTCCGACTTTGTGCATTCGTGCGATACAAAATAGCAAATTCCGTGTGGTTCGCTTGGCTTTTCATCTTTTCCTCAAAAATGGACTGTGCAATGAATCGACCTTCTTCGTTATCGGTTACTGCCCGAATAACTTTAATCTTTTCTCCAAGCTGATTTGAAGTCCAAACCTTTTTTTCCAACTGATCCTTATTGTTGGCAATAATTGACTCTGCGGCATTAACTATGGTTTGCGTAGACCGATAGTTTTGTTCTAGTTTATACACCTTTAAATCAGGATAATCCTTTTCAAAGTTGAGAATGTTCCGAATTGTTGCGCCTCGAAAAGAATATATACTCTGAGCATCGTCGCCAACCACACAAATATTTTCGTTAACCGCAGCTAGCTTTTTAACAATCATGTACTGACAGTGATTCGTATCCTGATACTCATCAACCATTACATACTTAAATTTATGCTGATATTTATTCAGCACATCCACGTGCTTGGTAAATAGCTCAAAGGTCTTAAGCAGCAAGTCGTCAAAATCCATCGCTCCAGCCATAAAGCATCTTTTTGCATACATGGCATAAATCTTGGCAATCTCAGGCTTTCCACTTACAGAATCGTACGCAGTAAGCTCATCTGCATTTTGATACATCTTGTGCGTGATTAAGACATTTTTAGCCGCACTTATGCGACTAAGGACAACATTGGGTTTGTACGCTTTGTCATCTAACTTTAACTCCTTTATAATTGTTTTTAACAGGCTTTTAGAGTCATCAGTATCGTAAATGGTGAAGTTCGAAGGATAGCCTAACTTGTCGGCCTCAAACCTTAAAATTTTGGCAAATACAGAGTGAAAAGTACCCATCCAAATATTCTTCGCTTCCGCACCAATTACCTTTTCAATCCGGTTGCGCATTTCTTTTGCAGCCTTATTGGTGAATGTTAGTGCCAGGATATTAAATGGATCAATGCCTGAGGCAATCATATGTGCAATGCGATAGGTCAACACCCGCGTTTTCCCAGAACCTGCTCCAGCAACAATCATCACCGGACCCTTTGTTTGAAGCACGGCTTCGCGTTGCGGGTCATTCAACCCCTTAAGATAGTCCGCTTGGTGTTGCTCATCCATAATTCAAAAGTATGTTCACTTAAAACCCGTTCTTGTGAAATTTGACCATTCTTATCAACAATATCCCCAAAAGTTTTACAAATTTGTGCCAACAAGAAAAACATTGGAATTTACATCAATAAACATCGAAGGACCTAAAGTAATAACACCCAAAGTATTTGGTGACAGCAGGGGTTATTTTTTTGAAAGTTATAACGACGGCGACTTCAAATCTGCAGGTCTTGATTTGGATTTTGTACAGGATAATCAATCTATGTCACACAAAGGTGTGCTACGCGGTTTACATTTTCAAAAACCACCCTTCGACCAAGGAAAGCTTGTGCGCGTCATTGCTGGTGCCGTGCAAGACGTTATTGTGGACATAAGAAAAGACAGCCCAACCTATGGCAGCGCCTTTGACATAGAACTCAGCGGTGAGAACAATTTGATGTTCTGGATTCCACCAGGTTTCGCTCATGGCTTTTGCACGCTTCAAGACAATACCATTTTTTCTTACAAGTGCACCAACTTGTACCACCCTTCCAGCGAAGACGGCATCCCTTACAACGACCCATCATTAAACATTTCTTGGGCCCTTGACGAGGTTCAACTGTCGGATAAAGATTTATTATTCAAACCTTTTAAGGAATTTACATCTCCGTTTTAATGGCACATTTAGATAAAAAAGTTGAGGATCTAGTCCACAAGTTGGAAGAAAAATACAAAAGCATGGGTCAAGACCTTGCTTCTTATTTAGAGGGTCGACTGTACGAAAACTATGTGCCATACTGGGACTATGTGCATCTCGACACGTTGCTCACACTACAAAAACCCAAAACGGATATTCCTGATGAGCAGATCTTCATCATGTATCATCAAGTAACAGAATTATACTTCAAGATGATCTTACATGAGATTGAACAGGTGGCAAACGAACCTGTCGTTTCTAAAGAATATCTCATTGAAAAACTAAAACGCATCAACCGTTACTTTATCATTTTAACTGACTCCTTCACTGTTATGAGTGAGGGAATGGAACAACAACAATTCCTTGAATTTAGAATGGCTCTTTTGCCAGCTTCTGGGTTTCAGTCAGCACAGTATCGTATGGTTGAAATTGCATCAACAGACTTTGTACACTTAGTCGGAAAAGATTTCAGAAGCAAATTTGACAGAAACTCCGACATTGAAGAGATGTACAAATACATCTATTGGCAAGCCGGAGCTACCGTTTTGTCGACAGGCGAAAAAACGCTTACGCTCATGCAGTTTGAGAAGAAATACAACGACCAATTAATTCAAATGGCTGTTGATTACAAAAACACAAACTTGTGGGCTAGATTCAAGCAACTGCCTAAAGAAGATCAGAAAGACGAAAACCTTATCTCTGCCTTGCGTGACTTGGATTTAAACGTAAACGTGAATTGGCCTTTGGCGCATTACAAAACCGCTGTGGCTTATTTACAACGCAACCCTACTGATATTGCGGCAACTGGAGGTACTAATTGGCAAAAATATCTTCCACCAAGGTTTCAGAAACGCATATTTTTTCCAGAATTGTGGTCAGAAAATGAAGTCAGTGAATGGGGTAAAACGTGGGTGAGACAGCATGTGTCCAACGTAAAATAACTACTCTTCTCCTGTTATCTTTTTGTCTTTCTTCTTGAAGTCACCACGCTTCCACGCTTCAAAAAATTGCGCCCAAGCCAAAGGATTTAACAAATTATTTGGCGCTATTTGCCCTGCTGAATAGTAGGCTCGTGCTTGTTGCTGCAAGTGGAACTTCCCTGCTTCACTCCCATCTGCTTGAAGGGTTTCGCTTTCTTCCTTTAAACGTTCGCGTTCGAGGTTTTTACGCGCTCTTTCCATGTCGTCATCTGGGATGTTTGCCTTTACAAAGTAATAATCAAACATGTCGCGTTTGGGCAGTGGCGTAATTACAGAAACATCTAAATACACCGTATCCGCCGTCATTAGTTTAACCATTGAGTACTTCTGACTCTTCAAGGTGTCTGGAATGATGTAATACGACTCTTTAAACCCGATACAAGCAAAGTCAATGGTGTCGCCTTTATGCGCAACGAAATTAAAATAACCATTGTAATCACTATAACTCCCCATCTTTGTTCTTCGCGTCACAACACTTACGTAAGGAATACCAATTAAACTATCCGATGTCATAACCACACCAGAAAATTGAACTAAGGCATTATCTGTTACTGTACTATCTTCACTCTGCGCTTTAGCAGAATAAAACCCTGCTAACAAGAAGGTTAAACAATATATGATGTACTTTTTCAAAGATGTTTTTTAGTTATACGTACAAGTTTACAAAAGGATACCTGCTAAAATAGCAAGAACCACCCAAACAGGGGTTGGAATTTTAAACTTCGTAAGCATAAGTGACAATACAATAACCAAACCAATATCGAAATAGTTCACAAAACTTTCTTGTTGCAGATTCGTATAATGAAAACTATTGGGCACTATCCAGTTAAAAGCCACAGGTAAAAACAGCAAATATCCGGCTGCCAAAACCAACCCAGCTGATACGGCAATGACTCCATCCAAAGAACGACGTATTATTTTAAGATTTTTAATACTATCCCACATTGGATAGACAAAAAATATCATCAATGTTCCTGGTAAGAATATGCCTATTGTCCCAACTACACAACCAAGAATTTGATTTGTAAATCCCCCATCTCGCATAATTAAACCACCACAATACGTGGCAACTGTGAATATTGGCCCAGGTACAGCTTGATTTAATCCGATACCTGTAAGAAATTCATCTGGCTTTATCCAAGACTGAAATTGAACAAATTGATCAAACATCATCGGAACCAAAACATTCCCTCCACCAAACACCAAGGAACCAAAGCGATACATGTTTTCAAAAACCACAAAAAACTGATTCTCAGTAACTTTACCCGCAACGGCTACCAATATAAAAATCGCTGCAAATACAATAAGATAGGTCCATTTGGTCACGATCTTTGGTTTGTTTGAAGCATCTTGCACCGCAGTTTGATGCTCTTTTTTATTCAGGAAATAACTGACAACGCCGCCACCAACAATCAGCACAGGAAACATCCAAGGCGTTTTCACATATTGCTCCAGAGGATGTCTGAGCAAGGCGACAATTATAAAAGCTGCAAGCATAAGGATCAGCCGCAAACTCCCTTTGGTTACCTTTTTCGCCATCCCAATACCTGCTGTGACAACGAACGCTACCGCTAATGGTTGAATGAAACGAAATACTTTATTGGTCACTTCCATATCCAACCACACGAATAGAAACGAACACATGGTCATAAGGACAAATGCTGGCAGCACCCAAATCATTAAGGTTAAAAACGCAAGTACTGGGCCCCCAAACTTATAACCCATCGAGGTTATCGTTTGCGTGCTGCTTGGCCCTGGCAACATTTGAGCTAAAGAGTACAATTCCAACAGTTCCTGATCGGTCAAATACCTTTTTCGCTCCACCATTCTTTTCTGAAACAGCGCAATATGCATAGATGGTCCGCCAAATGCCGACAAAGCAATCACCATCACATCTTTAAGAAATATGATGCGTTTTATTTTTTTTACTTTTGCCCCGCTTGAAGCCATAGATTTGAAAAGCGATAAATCTAAGACAAAAATATGACGAAGTCAAAAAAAGAACTTGTTTTAACCTTCTCCATCATCACCCTCTTTTTTACGTCTATTTTCCAAACTGGTTGCAATTCAGTGAGTGAAAAATACAGCACACGACTGGACACCTTGGATATGAAATTGCAATTAAATGCAGAACTTTTAAGTATAGATTTTACAACGATTGAAAATAGAGAAAAGACGATTATAAAACAGTTGCGCTACATGCGTAAGTATTACAACAAAACTTACACACAAGAATTGGGCAACAACTTAACCAAGTACAAAGGGATAAGAAAAACCTACTCTAATTTCATAAAGAATTATCCGGTTGTTTTTAATGAAATGAAGGCGTTAGAAAAACAGGCCGCCGATCTCAGAGAATCTGTAAGTAATAATGATTTAGATAAGAGTACATTTAAGCAGTATTACCAAACAGAATTGACCGACATCAACAACAATCTTGCATTTTCAGAACGCATTAACAAATCTATTCATGCATTAGAGCCTGAATACCAAAGAATTAGTAATAGCGTTAGCAACGTGCTCAAAGAACTTGCCCAATCTAACCTCGAATTTAGTCAAGAATTGAAACGGGATTCTATCCAAAATATGAAGTAAACCGAGGCGATATCATAGGCCTACAAAAGGGCAAAAATTCCTTAAATAACCATTATTTTTGCCGCACATTTTAAACACCCCAACATGCAACTAAACGTAAATCAAATCGATTTCTTTCAAGACCGTCACAATGGTCTTTCAAAGGCAGATCAAGAAGCAATGCTTGATGTAATTGGCGTAAAAAGTCTAGATGAACTGGTTGAACGTACAATTCCTGAAGACATTAGATTGAACAGAGCACTTAAGGTCTCTAAAGCACAGAGCGAACAAGTTTTTTTGGCTGAGCTTAAAAAGAAAGCTGAGAAGAACAAGTTGTATAAGAATTACATTGGAATGGGTTACTACAACACGCACACTCCAGCAGTAATTTTAAGAAATATAATGGAAAATCCAGGGTGGTACACACAGTATACACCTTATCAAGCGGAAATCGCCCAAGGCAGACTTGAAGCGTTGCTAAATTTCCAAACAATGGTAATGGATTTAACAGGCATGGAATTGGCCAATGCTTCTTTACTAGATGAAGGAACAGCTGCCGCAGAAACTATGACCATGTTCCACAATATTTGCAAACGTAAAGAAGCGAACAAGTTTTTTGTTGACAACAATATCTTCCCTCAATCGATTGATATTATCAAGACGCGCGCAACACCGGTTGGAATTGAATTGGTATTTGGGGACTTTACACAGGTTGAGTTAGACGAATCATTTTTCGGGGCCTTGGTTCAATATCCAGACTCGAATGGGGAGATTCGAAATTATAAAGACTTTACCGCCAAAGCGCATGACGCTGGCGTATTGGTTGGTGCGGTTGCTGATTTGATGGCGTTAACATTGCTAGAATCTCCAGGAGAATGGGGTGCTGACGCAGTTATGGGTAACACCCAAAGATTTGGTGTACCTCTTGGTTTTGGAGGACCACATGCGGCGTACTTCGCAACAAAAGAAGCATACAAAAGACAAATTCCTGGGCGAATTATCGGTGTAAGTAAAGATGCTACAGGCAAAAGAGCGCTGCGTATGGCGCTTCAAACTCGCGAACAACATATCAAAAGAGATAAAGCGACTTCAAACATTTGTACAGCGCAGGTATTGCTTGCCATTATGGCGGGCATGTATGGTGTATATCATGGACCAGATGGATTAAAGCGTATTGCTGGCAAAATTCATGGCTTGACCAAAGTGTTAGATGAAGCACTTAACAAACTTGGATATACTCAGAGCAACAAACATTATTTTGATACACTGCGTGTTGATGGACTATCGGCCGAGCAAATTAGTTCAATACTAAAAACGGCTGAAGACAATCAGATCAACTTGCGAAACGGTGTTGACTTTATTGGGGTTTCGATTGACGAAACGACCGAAATTGAAGACATTCAAGTCATTGCAAACGTATTTGCGGCTATCAATGGACAATCAATAGATGTAGAAGATCTATCTGAAGGGTTAACCATAGACTGGGACAAACAGTTTGTGCGAAAAACAGATTTCATGACCCATGAAGTGTTTAGCAGCTATCATATCGAGCATGAAATGCTTAGATACATCAAAAGACTTGAAAACAAAGACCTTTCGCTAACCCACTCCATGATTTCGTTGGGCAGTTGTACGATGAAACTGAATGCAACTACGGAAATGATTCCGGTTACATGGCCAGAATTCAATTCCATTCACCCGTTTGTGCCTAAGAACCAAGTAGAAGGTTACCACGAAATCATCGAAGAGCTAACTGCTGACCTTTCTGAAATCACTGGTTTTGCAGACATGAGCATGCAACCTAACTCTGGTGCACAAGGAGAATATGCTGGCTTAATGGTTATTCGAGCGTACTTTGAAGATCGTGGGGAATCACATAGAAACATCGCGTTAATTCCTGCAAGTGCTCACGGAACAAACCCGGCAAGTGCGGTAATGGCTGGCATGAAAGTCGTTGTAGTAAAAACATTAGAAAACGGGTACATCGACGTAGACGACCTTAAAGAAAAAGCTGATTTGCACGCTGATGACTTAGCGTGTTTAATGGTAACATATCCGTCTACCAACGGCGTTTATGAGGAAACCATTAGAGAAATTACGTCTATCATACATAATCACGGTGGTCAGGTATATATGGACGGAGCCAATATGAATGCGCAAGTGGGACTAACTAACCCTGGCTTGATTGGCGCCGACGTTTGCCACTTAAACTTACATAAAACATTCTGCATACCACACGGTGGTGGTGGACCTGGCATGGGACCAATTGGTGTTGCGGCGCATTTGGTGCCCTTTTTACCTGGACATACCATTGTTCCTACTGGCGGAAAAAATGCAATGTCAGCGATATCGGCAGCGCCATTTGGCAGTGCAAGTATCTTACTGATATCTTATGCATACATCAAAATGATGGGTGCAAAAGGACTTGTTGAGGCAACCAAAATTGCTATACTTAATGCCAACTACATTAAGGCTAAACTAGATGGCCCTTACCAATTGCTTTATACTGGTAAAAACGGAACCGTTGCTCATGAAATGATTGTTGACACCCGTGTACTAAAAGCAGATTCTGGTGTACAAGTGGAAGACATCGCCAAGCGATTGATGGACTATGGTTATCACGCACCTACCGTTTCTTTCCCTATTGCTGGAACGCTTATGGTAGAGCCGACGGAGTCTGAAAGCAAAGAAGAATTGGACAGATTCTGTGACGCCTTGTTATCAATTAGAGAAGAAATAAAAGCAATAGCCGACGGTGTTTATTCTAAAGAAGACAATTTACTGGTTAATGCGCCACATACAGCTGCAAGGGTAATGTCGTCTATCTGGGACCACAAATACACACGAGAAATGGCCGCATATCCAAGACCTTGGGTTATGGATCGCAAGTTTTGGCCAAGTGTATCACGTGTTGACAACACATACGGTGATCGAAATTTAGTTTGTGCTTGCTTACCTCTTTCAGAGTATGAAGAGGCAGCTGAAGCATAATTACATTTGCTAAAAATTATCAAGCCTGATTATTTTTCAATCAGGCTTTTTTATGCCTGATACCGTATTACACATTCCAAAGTAATAGGTTTGTACACCAATCATCTAAATGAAGGCCGCGTCGTTAAAACAAATAAAAGATGAACTAAAACATCTTTCTGAAGGACAGTTGACTGATCTTGTGCTTCAGTTATCCCGTTTCAAAAAAGAAAATAAGGAGTTGCTCACCTACCTATTATTTAATGCCAATAATGAATCTGGATACATCGCTGCTGTTAAAGAAGGCATTGTTGAGGGTCTGGCCGACATAAACACCCAGACGTATTACTGGATGAAAAAAACCATCCGGAAGGTGTTGAGAAACACAAAAAAGTACATTCGGTATTCTAAAAAGAAAGAAACTGAGATTGAGCTCTTACTGTTTTTCTGTCAAAAACTTTTGGAATTAGATCCTTCAATAAAACACAACACAACACTTTGGAATTTGTATAATCGGCAACTCGCATTAATCCGTAAATCCATGTCGAGCATTCATGAGGATTTACAATATGATTTCCAAAAGGAATTGGATCAATTACCTTAATCCCACGGATTTTTTTCAAACTCATCGAAAGAGTCATCTTTCTTCTTCAGGTTTAGCCCGTCTTCCGCATTTTGAACGTTGTCTTCTATGCTAAAGTGTGTCTTAAACGCATCGAGGTTATAGGAATCAATGTTCCAATCTTGGACAATTTTACCTTCTTGAAAAACGAGAATCCGAGGAAACCCTTTGCCTTCTAGCAATCGGTTAAATTTGGTATAGTCTTCTGTGCGTACATACGGGTGTCGACAATTCCCAGCTTGATTAAAAAAGTATTGTTGCTCAAGCGCCTTTCCGTAGTTGACAAGATACATTTTAGGCAATGTTGCGCGCGCACTTAGTTCACACAGTTCCCGGTAAGAGTCTTGGCAATGCCCACAGGTCATGCTAAACAAGCAAACCATCACAGTACCCTTAGTTAAGTTCATTTCGCTCCCGTCCGACATTTCACCCATTTGCTCAAGTCTTTCCAGAATGGGCAATTTCTTCGGTGCATTTGGAATGACCTTTTCGGGCTCATTGACTTTTGTTTCGTCCACCTTAGCACTGGAATCTATAATTACGCCTGAATCGATTATTGAAGAATCCGAGACCTTAGTAAGCAAACTGTCTTGACTTACTATCACTTGAGGTTCAAGGGGTGTTACTTCGGAAGATTGATATTTTTTCACACCCATCAATAAAGTGAGTAAGGTCACCAACCCAATAACTACTGGCGAACTCCATACAGCTATTTTATCGTCTGCTTTTAGTTTAACATATACAAAAGCTGTTGCGACCATAGCAACAACATTTTTCACAATGCTTTCAAGGTTATTCATCGGAAGCACATCTCCAAAGCAACCACAGTTGCCTTCGATAAAACCTTTATCGCTCGTTATGCCTTCGTAAAACAGATGAACCGTAAACAATAATAATGTCCCAAAAAGTGCGGGCAGTGTGAACTTTTTCATCCATTTGTCTATTAAAATGGCAACACCAAGCGTAAGTTCAATCGCTATTAATACACGACTAAGTATTTGCGTGTAAAACATTCCAGTGGGGTTGTCATAATAGGTTAGTCCAAGAAACAACTCTGCCACCATGCCATCAAAAAATGGCATAGACAATAATTTACTTATCCCAGAGAATAAGAACATAACTGCTAGAAATACCCTACTTATTCGAACTAAATTCTGTTGCATTTTTTATCAATGAATGTCCATAATCCTACAACAAATACCGTACCCCAAAGTTTGGTAAACGGGCTGGTTGAGAATTGCACCCAATATGCCTAATTCTAGAGCCTATAAACATCTTCTCAAACAACCATTGTGATTTGCCTTGACAAGACAATAGATCCCACAAGATTACTTCGCCAATATCATTGGTTTTGTTTGCTGTAGACTTCCGTTTTGGTATCTATAATAGTAGGTTCCACTCGCTAAATTTCCAGCATTGAATACAACTTCATGCTCGCCAACGGGCATCTCAGAGTCCACTAAAGTTTCTATAAGCTGACCCTGTGGATTGAACACCTGAACCAAAATATGTCCTCCAGACGATTCGAATTTAATCGTCGTTGCATGACTAAATGGATTTGGATAGTTCAGCACATAAGC
Organism: uncultured Bacteroidia bacterium; assembly: GCA_905478335.1. Lineage (GTDB taxonomy): Bacteria > Bacteroidota > Bacteroidia > NS11-12g > UBA9320 > UBA987. The sequence continues at coordinate 106,572 of CAJQIC010000009.1, forward strand.
CTCACCAGATTTTCTTAAAGCTTTACGCGCGCTTGAGCTTGTATTACAGCTGTCGTTTAAGACCGGCAATTGTTGATGTGTTTTGGTCATGACCGAGTCTACTTCGGTATCTTCCAAACAGAACCAATCTTTTAACACACTTGCATAAACAGACCTAAAGTCGTACTGCATAGGTAAATTATCATTCACCTCAACCTTATCGGCAATTGTAGGATTCTTCCCTAAAATACCTGGTTTTACATTTGTACCAAACAAGAACATAGGCGCTGCTGCTCCGTGATCGGTACCTGAACTAAAGTTGGCCATAATCCGACGACCAAATTCAGAATAAGTCATACCTAACACACGGTCTTTCAATCCTAATAATTCAACGTCGTCTTGGAAGGCATCAATCGCCTCACTCAGTTGCCCCAACAAATTGGCGTGGTTACCCGTTTCAGTACCTCCAGTGGTAGGCACCTGCCCCGCATGTGTATCAAAACCATTTATGTTTACTACAAAAATTCTTGTTTTTAATCCTCCAGAAATTAATTGAGCGACAATTTTTAGTTGGTCTGCCAACCGGTTATTGCCCTGATCTGGGTACTTAGTACTTTTATTGTTCCCTTTTTCACCAGCTGTTTTTACAGCCTGTCCATATTCATTACTTTGTCCAGCTACCTGTCGGATATAATCCAACTCTTTGCCGGCTTTAGAATTTGGAGATGGGGTGTAATTACCCGTAACCAATTGGTAGTATGCACTTGGATCGCTAATGGCCATACCCATGTTAACACTCACTCCTTGACATACCGTCGATACCACTGAGCCGATTTGCAATACCAAAGGGTCTGGCATATCTGTATTTGGAAAACCAACAGGATAGTTAGGAAATTCATGACTTAAATATCGGCCAATCCAGCCTGAGTGCAATTCTTCGTTAGAATCAGACGCCGTGTGCCAAATATCCGTACTTCTAAAGTGAGAAAAGTTTGGGTTCGGATATCCTACACCCTGAACAATACCTAGTTTCTCATCATTAAATAAGTCTCGCATACCTGTCATCGACGGGTGAAGACCCGTTCCCTCAACATCGTCCAGCACCAAAACCTTGGATATAGGTATCATTATATTTGATCTTGCCTTGGTCAGGTTGGTGTATTGGTCGGTCGGAATTACAGTATTTAGACCATCATTTCCTCCGTTCATTTGTATCAGTACAAGCACATGATCTGTATTCACAAATGCATTGCTCAAAATATTCATTGTTTCAGGGTTTCCTAACGCATGAATAGGTAGTCCATTCATCAACACAGGTAGTGTCGCAAATGGGGCGGTTGCTTTTAAAAAATCTCTTCTTTTCATTTTACTACGCTTTATTTACGACAATTGATACTCTGATAAATTCATTAAATACTTGACTAAACCTTGAAGCCTAACCTTTACCACATTCTTCAACGAATCATTGGTTGGATCTGCTTTGTACGCGTTCCAAGCGTCTGTCCAATACGATGCCGCTTGACCAGATAGTAAGAATGAACGCATATACTCCTTTTGGTCACTACTAATATCCAAAGTATAATAATAGTCAACCATGTCTTCAACAAGCACAGCTGCGTCTTCGGGTTTATCAAACATCTCAGCAACCACTATTGGATCGATTACTATCGTTTGCCTATTACGTGTAATACCAGTCAGAATCATGATGTCCGAGATTTGATTTCTCTTTGGCAGGGTGTCGGTATTAATCCAAATTTCATGGTATTGAGGAATTTGATAATACGCGGGCCATCCCGCGACATTTGGTGGATCACCTACATTTTGTTGTTGGAGGGCACATACCTGTCCAACAATTTGCCACATATAATATTGTTCTACGACATTCGCTGAAGTTGGGAATTCAACCCCACTGTGTCGCATCATCCCAACTGAATAGTCGATAGGACTTTTAATTAAACAGCCTTGGTTCACTACGTCAAAGAAATGCTCACTTTTAAATAATGCTTCTAGTACTGGTTTAACTTGATAGTTGTTATTTCTAAATATTGTAGCTAACGGCTCAATAACATTTGTTTCTGCCGCTGCATCGATATCATAATACACAAACCACCGATAGAGCTTACGACAAATATATTTGGACACTTCCGTTTGCAAGAAAATCATATCAATTAACGCGTCAAGTTCGTTAGCTCCGTCTGCTCCTGATTGGCCGGTTATCGTTTTACTGCCAAAGAATGACGAGAAAGTCTTATCATCGGCATCGTGTAGGTTTGGCAAAAAGTAGCTGGTGTAATTGGTGCGGTTCACTCTCCACCCTGTCAAGACTCTGGCTGCCTGTTGAACATCGAGCTCTGTATATTTAGAATCTTCCCCTTTACCCAAAGTAAACAGTTCTTGTAACTCTCTAGCATAGTTCTCGTCAGGTGCGCGTCGTGTGTTTCTTTCTCCATTGAGATAAACCAACATTGCAGGATCAATGGTGATCAGTTTGACCAAGTTCTTAAAATCACCTAAACTGTTTTCTCTCAATAGTTGTTGGTGATTATACCCATATATTGGGTCTCTATAGACTTGCGTTTCCGTTGCAAAGTGATTGTGCCAAAATAGCGTCATCTTCTCTAAGATGCTTCTGTCTTGACCTAGCATTTGACCATACCACCATGACCGTAAAGAATTAACACGCGCATTTTGTAGCGCTTGATTTGTAGGACCATTTACCCATGTGTCTCCCAAAGCAATGTCTGGGTCGGTAATTCTTCCATTGTTGTAATTATTAACCGGAGGTGATGGTTTGAACGACGACGGGTTCAGCAATTCATCAACCGCATCGGACATGCTTTTAGATGCAAAATAATTTATATCAGATTTGGTGGCTCCAAACATTGTTCGGCGCAAAAGGTGTAAGACTTCATTATTTGTCCATGACCCTGTATAGGCATCAATGCCAGCCATGGTACGCGCGGTGCGCTGAGCAGAAGCAATCATATAGCAGTTGTTAAGTGAAAATTTTACTATTTATCCTCACTAAAATAATTAAGGACGTGCTAATATCCAATAGCACTGTTTAATTAGCACGCTTCTACAAACCGCATAACGAAACAAAAACCCTGACAATCAGGTCCTTAAACAAGAAAAGCGGCCTAGGCCGCTTTTCTTGTTTAAATGTCATAAAATTATTTTCCAAATAGTTTGCCTAATAGGCCTCCAATTCCTGCGCTTTTTTGACCACCAGAATTGCCACCACTTAAGCCTCCAACTACTTGAAGAATATCGCCTAAATCAAGACCTGTGCTATTGTCTGATGTTTTAGACATCCCGCCCAATAATCCAGCGATCCCACCAAGATCAAAACCCGACCCTTGTTGTTTTTTTTGTTTACCTAAATAACCCATAATTAATGGTGCAGCCATCTTTAAGAGCTGCCCAACTTGACTTGTATTAAGTCCTGTTTTGGCACTCAAGCCATTTTCTACGGAATTCCTGTTATCTCCTAAAACGTGCTTCAGTATTCCTTCTCCAGGACCTTTGTCACTGTTACCGATAAACCCCGACACATCATCAAGGATGCTACCATCGTGATCACGGTCAAGCGCTCCTAAAAGTCCTGAAGCTCCAGATTCTGATTGTGAATTGTTGGACATTGCACCTAATAAGGTAGGTACTATACCCTCAAGAGCGCTTGTCGTTTGTTGACTGTTTGCTCCAATTTTACCAGCCATGGAATCAATTCCACCATTCCCTAGTTGCTCTAATAATAACTGTGTAATATCCATATCTACATTTTTATGCTTCCCCTGCAGGTCCAAAGTTCATTGGGAAATTAGGCACTTGATCGTGCGATTCAATTTCTCCAAAGTTTGCTTCGTACTTGTTGATGTTTTCTCCCAATGCAAACATTAATCGTTTTGCATGTTGTGGAGACAAGATAATGCGTTGTTTCACTTTGGCCTTTGGCGTGCCTGGCATCATTCTAACGAAGTCTACAATAAACTCGGAATTAGAATGTGAAATGATTGCTAAGTTAGAATATGTTCCGTCTGCAACTTCTTCGCTTAACTCTATATCAATTTGATTGCCTTGTTTTTCTTTTTGTTCTTCCATTTTTTTCGTGTAAAACAAAAATGCCCCATTTCTGGGGCATTTCCGTAAAAAGTTTAAATAAAATTAGTTCGCGGCACCAACTTCTCCAACCGTTTGAGTCTCCTCTTCTTTTGAACTCATCAATAAATCGTATTCTTCTTGAGAACCGACAATGACGTCTTCATAGTCGCGTAGACCTGTACCAGCTGGTATTGAATGACCAACGATAACGTTTTCTTTTAAGCCTGTTAGGTAATCGACCTTACCTGCAATTGCCGCTTCGTTCAAGACCTTTGTGGTTTCTTGGAACGACGCTGCAGACATAAAGCTTTGAGTACCTAACGATGCCTTGGTGATACCCATCAATAATGGCTCTGATGTCGCTGGCACAGCATCTCTTACCTCAACGGCTTTAAGATCTTTACGCTTCAGCACAGAGTTAACATCACGTAGTCGACGCAAGCTCACTATTTGACCTGGCTTCAACTCATTTGAGTCACCTGCTTCAACAACAACTTTTTTGTCATATATCCAGTTGTTTTGCTCTTTGAAGTCATGTTTTGCAACACCTTCACCTTCTAAGAACTTGGTATCTCCTGGATCAACTATCGTAACTTTCTGCATCATCTGACGCACAATTACCTCAATGTGTTTGTCGTTGATTTTTACCCCTTGTAGTCGGTATACTTCTTGAATTCCATTTACGATGTAATTGTGTACAGCACTTGGACCTTCAATTGCCAAAATATCCTTCGGTGTAATGGAACCATCTGATAATGGCGTACCTGCCTTAACAAAGTCATTATCCTGAACCAGGATGTGTTTCGAAAGCGAAACAAGATATTTCTTCTTAACGCCTTCTTTTGATTCAATCAGTATTTCTCTGTTACCACGTTTAATACCGCCATAACTAACAACACCGTCAATTTCAGAAACTACAGCTGGGTTAGAAGGGTTACGTGCTTCGAAAAGCTCCGTTACTCTTGGCAGACCACCCGTGATATCGCCCGTTTTCCCTAATACACGTGGTATCTTAGCGATAATCTCACCAGACTTAATTTTGGCATTATCTTCAACAGATATGTGTGCGCCTACTGGTAAGTTGAACTCACGCAGTGTTTCACCTTTTTTATCCTGTAGTAACACCGCTGGAATTAATTTCTTGTCGCGGTTTTCAACCAAGACTTTTTCCTTAAATCCAGTTTGTTCGTCAATTTCATCTTTATACGTGATACCATCGATGATATCTTTAAAGGCAATTTTACCTTCCGAATCACTGACAATTACCGCGTTATATGGATCCCAGTTACAAATTACGTCGCCTTTTTTCACTTTTTGCTTATTCTTAACTTTAATTAATGAACCATAAGGTACGTTCAAGGTGTTTAGTAATTCCTTTGACTTAGAATCCAACACTTTGATTTCACCAGACCGACCAACTACCACTTCTTCTTTCTCTCCATCTTCTGTTATACGGTCAACCGTTTTGATTTCGTCAAACTCTAGTGTACCGTTATAACGTACAGTCATTTCAGACTCTGATGCGATGTTAGACGCTGTACCCCCAACGTGGAATGTACGCAACGTCAACTGCGTTCCTGGCTCTCCAATTGATTGAGCTGCAATTACACCAACTGCTTCTCCTCTTTGAACCATTCTGCCTGTTGGTAAGCTTCGTCCATAACACTTGGTACAAACACCACGTTCGTTTTCACAAGTCATAACCGATCTAATCTCTAATCGATCTATTCCTGCATCCGTGATCATTTGAGCAACCTCCTCAGTAATTTCTGAACCGGCCTCAAGTATTACTTCCTTAGTCTTTGGATCTTCTATATCATGAAGGTTTGTACGTCCTAGAATTCTGTCGTACAAGCTTTCAACGATTTCTTCATTTTCTTTAAGCGCTGTTACCTCAATTCCACGAAGCGTTTCACAATCTACAGCGTTAATAACGACATCTTGTGCAACATCATGAAGACGTCTTGTAAGATAACCCGCATCCGCCGTTTTAAGTGCTGTATCGGCAAGACCTTTACGTGCACCGTGAGTAGAAATAAAGTACTCTAAAATCGACAGTCCTTGACGGAAATTCGAAAGAATCGGATTCTCGATAATCTCTCCTGTTCCACCATGACCTGTTTTCTTTTGTGGTTTCGCCATCAATCCACGCATACCACCTAACTGACGAATTTGCTCTTTAGATCCCCTTGCACCAGAATCCAACATCATATAGATTGGGTTGAATCCTTGATCATCTGCGGTTAGCTTCTGTAAAAGTGCATCAGATACTTTAGAGTTAACACGTGTCCAGATATCAATTATCTGGTTATATCGCTCGTTGTTTGTAATGAAACCATTGTTATAGTTCTCCCAAATCTCGTCAACCTCAACCTTAGCGGCTTCAATTAAGCCTTCTTTCGTATCAGGAAGTACAACGTCACTAATGTTAAACGACAATCCTCCTTTAAACGAGTATTGAAACCCTAAATTCTTGATATTATCAAGGAAATCAGCAGTTTTTGCAATCCCAACCTCTTTAACCATGTCACCAATGATTGTTCTCAATGACTTCTTAGTCAGAAGTTCATTGATAAAGCCCATGGCTTCAGGAACGAACTGGTTAAAGATTACACGTCCAACAGTGGTTTCAATAATCTTATTAACTAATTCGCCATCTTGTTTGACATTGGTTTTAATCTTAATATTTGCGTGAAGTGCAGCACGACCTTCGTTATGCGCTACTGTAAGCTCATCATGAGAATAGAATGTTAACCCTTCACCAGCAACTGGTTTAGCTTTGGTCGACTTTCTACCTTTAGTTAAATAATATAATCCCAACACCATGTCTTGCGATGGCACCGCAATAGGAGCACCGTTTGCAGGGTTAAGAATATTATGTGGCGCCAACATTAAGATTTGAGCTTCTAAAACAGCTGCATTACCTAGTGGTACGTGAACAGCCATTTGATCACCGTCAAAATCCGCGTTAAAACCTGTACAAACTAATGGGTGTAGTCGAATCGCTTTACCCTCAACCAATTTTGGTTGGAAGGCTTGTATACCCAATCTGTGAAGCGTTGGAGCACGGTTAAGTAAGATTGGATGCCCTTTTAAGATATTCTCAAGAATTTCCCAAATAACAGGATCCTTACGGTCTACAATTTTCTTTGCAGATTTTACCGTTTTAACAATTCCACGTTCAATTAACTTCCGTATGATAAATGGTTTGAAAAGCTCACTTGCCATTCCTTTTGGTAAACCACATTCATGCAATTGAAGAGTTGGTCCAACAACGATAACAGAACGACCAGAATAATCAACCCGCTTACCCAATAAGTTTTGACGGAAACGACCTTGCTTACCTTTAAGCATATCGCTTAATGATTTCAATGGTCTGTTACCGCTTGCTTTAACTGCATTGGCACGTCTTGTATTATCCAATAAGCTATCCACCGCTTCTTGAAGCATTCGCTTTTCGTTACGCAAGATAACTTCTGGCGCCTTGATTTCCATCAGGCGCTTCAAACGATTATTTCGTATGATTACACGACGGTATAAGTCGTTAAGATCCGATGTTGCAAAACGTCCACCATCTAAAGGCACCAATGGTCTTAATTCTGGTGGAATTACAGGAAGAATCTTCATAATCATCCATTCCGGTTTGTTTTCAAACCTAGAATTTGCATCTCTAAAGCCTTCGATAACCTTCAAACGCTTCAAGGCTTCTGCCTTACGCTGTTGAGAAGTTTCGTTTGCTGCTTGATGACGTAGTTGATATGACAATTCATCTAAATTCAATCTTCCTAAAAGGTCCCAGATTGCATCTGCGCCCATTTTTGCTACGAATTTGTTCGGATCGTTATCCTCTAAATATTGATTTTCCTTTGGAAGGGTATCCAGTATATCTAGGTATTCTTCTTCTGTAAGGAAGTCTAAATAATTGATTCCATCCTCTTCTTTAACTCCTGATTGAATAACTACGTAACGTTCGTAGTATATAATCATATCAAGTTTCTTAGAAGGTAACCCCAATAAGTAACCAATTTTGTTTGGTAATGAACGGAAGTACCAAATATGAGCAACAGGAACAACCAATTCGATGTGTCCCATACGCTCACGACGTACTTTCTTTTCAGTTACTTCAACACCACACCGGTCACAAACGATTCCTTTGTATCGAATACGTTTGTATTTACCACAATGACATTCGTAATCCTTTACAGGTCCGAATATTCTTTCGCAGAATAAACCGCCCATTTCTGGCTTATACGAACGGTAGTTGATGGTTTCCGGTTTAATAACTTCACCATTTGATCTTTGCAAGATTACTTCAGGAGAAGACAATCCGATACGAACACTTTTGAAGTTACTTTTTATTTTTTGCTCTTTTTTATTGTAAGCCATGTTGTGTTTTTCTAAATAAATTGAAACTAAAACCTAAACTACTGATCAATCAAATGTTAACTCGAGACCTAAACCTCTGAGCTCGTGAAGCAATACGTTAAATGATTCTGGCAATCCTGGCTCAACACTGTTGTCTCCTTTTACGATTGCCTCATACGTTTTAGCTCTTCCGATAATATCATCCGATTTCACAGTCAAAATCTCACGTAAAATGTTTGACGCACCAAATGCTTCAAGTGCCCAAACCTCCATCTCACCAAAACGCTGACCACCAAACTGAGCTTTACCACCCAATGGCTGTTGCGTAATTAACGAGTAAGGTCCAATAGAACGAGAGTGCATTTTGTCATCAACCATGTGACCTAGCTTCAACATGTAAATGATTCCAACTGTAGTAGGTTGATCGAAACGTTCACCTGTTAATCCATTGTATAGATACGTAGAACCGTTTGCAGGAACACCTGCTTTGCTTACGTAGTCTTCAATGTCTTTCTCGGTAGCTCCGTCAAAAATTGGGGTAGCAAAGTTGATACCTAATTCTTCTCCGGCCCAGCCTAAAACAGTTTCGTAAATCTGTCCCAAGTTCATACGCGATGGTACACCAAGTGGGTTAAGTACGATATCAACTGGAGTTCCGTCTTCTAAGAATGGCATATCCGCTTCTGGTACAATACGAGCAACAATACCCTTGTTACCGTGACGACCTGCCATCTTATCTCCTACTTTAAGTTTTCTCTTTTTAGCCAGATAAACCTTAGCCATTTGCAAAATTCCTGTAGGTAATTCATCCCCTACACTAATTGCGAAATGTTGTCTCTTATAATCTGTTGTAACTTCATTAATTCGAAGCTTATAGTTGTTCAACGTTTCAGCGATAAGTTCATTTTTCTTATCGTCTGCTGTCCAACCATTATAAGACACAGTAGCAAAATCGATTTCAGCCAATGCTTTTTGTGTAAATTTAGTTCCCTTAGGAATTACTTCTTCGAAGTATACATTACTTACACCTTGCGACGTTCTACCGTTCACAATTTTGAAAAGCTTTTCTACCAACGTAGTTTTCAACTTAGCAAGATTTTTATCGTGCTCTGCGTCTAACTTAGCCAGTTTAACTTTATCGTCTGCCTTAGTGGCTTTATCCTTTTTAACTCTTGTGAAAAGTTTTTTATCGATAACAATACCCTGAGTCGATGGTGAAGCTTTCAAACTAGCGTCTTTCACGTCACCTGCTTTATCTCCAAAGATTGCACGCAATAACTTTTCTTCTGGAGAAGGTTCTGACTCGCCCTTTGGTGTAATTTTACCAATTAGGATGTCCCCTTCTTTAATTCTAGCTCCAATACGAATAAGACCGTTTTCGTCCAAATTCTTTGTTGCCTCTTCACTAACGTTAGGAATATCGTTTGTTAATTCTTCTTCCCCACGTTTTGTATCTCGAACTTCTAATTCATATTCTACAATATGTACTGAAGTGTAGTAATCGTCTTTAACAACTTTTTCAGATATTACAATCGCATCCTCAAAGTTGTACCCTTGCCATGGCATAAATGCCACCTTCAAGTTACGTCCTAAAGCCAATTCACCATTGTCGGTTGCATAACCATCACATAAAACTTGACCTTTAACAACACGATCGCCTTTCTTCACGATAGGTCGCAAGTTGATACAAGTGTTTTGGTTGGTACGTTGGAATTTAGTTACCGGGTATGACTTCACTTCACCAATGAAAGACACTGTTCTTTCGTTGTCAGACAAGTCGTATCGTACTCTGATTTCCTTTGCATCAACATATTCAACAACCCCATCGCCTTCAGCGTTAATCAAGTTTCTTGAATCTTCTGCAATTTTTTGCTCAAGACCTGTACCAACGATTGGTGCTTCAGGTCTTAACAATGGCACGGCTTGACGCTGCATGTTAGATCCCATCAGGGCTCTGTTCGCATCATCATGCTCTAAGAAAGGAATCAACGACGCTGCAATCGATACAATCTGATTCGGCGCTACATCCATATAGTGCACCTCTTCAGGTTTTACGATTGGGAAGTCTCCTTCGTTTCTTGCCTTTATTTCATCGTTTACAAATTTCCCATCCTTACCGATTGGCGCATTTGCTTGTGCGATGATATGTGTATCTTCTTCTTCTGCACTTAGGAATATTACGCCGTCTTCAACCTTACCTTTCGTTACTTTTCGGTAAGGTGTTTCGATGAATCCCATGCTATTAATCTTCGCATGCACACACAAAGAAGAAATCAAACCAATGTTCGGTCCTTCAGGTGTTTCAATCGTACACAGACGACCATAGTGCGTATAGTGAACGTCACGAACCTCGAAACCTGCTCTATCTCTAGATAGACCACCAGGTCCTAAGGCTGACATTCTACGCTTATGCGTAATCTCAGCCAGCGGATTCGTTTGATCCATAAACTGAGAAAGTTGGTTTGTACCAAAGAAAGAGTTGATTACAGACGATAGTGTTCGTGCATTAATCAAGTCTGTTGGGGTAAACACTTCGTTGTCACGAATATTCATTCGCTCACGAATTGTTCTTGCCATACGCGCAAGACCAACACCAAACTGAGAATACAATTGCTCACCTACCGTTCTAACACGTCTGTTACTCAAGTGGTCAATATCATCGACGTCTGTTCTTGAGTTACTCAATTCAATAAGGTATTGAATAATTAAAATGATGTCTTCATTGGTTAATACACGTGTATCCGATGAAGTATCAAGTTTTAATTTCTTATTGATTCTATAACGTCCTACTTCTCCTAAATCATAACGTTTGTCTGAGAAGAATAATCGGTCAATAATACCACGAGCTGTTTCTTCATCAGGTGGATCAGTATTTCTCAATTGACGATAGATATGCTCAACAGCTTCTTTTCCACTGTTTGATGTATCTTTTTGAAGCGTATTGTGAATGATAGCAAAATCGTTTTTGTTATCAATCTCTTTGCTCAAAATAATTGTCTTAACACCTGAATCGATGATTTCAGCAACATGCTCTTCTTCGATTACCGTGTCTCTTTCAATGACAACTTCGTTTCTTTCAATAGAAACAACCTCACCTGTATCCTCATCCACGAAATCCTCAATCCAAGATCGAAGTACTCTCGCAGCTAATTTTCTGCCAATGCAACGTTTCAACCCAGCCTTAGAAACCTTAACTTCTTCAGCAAGACCAAAGATATCAAGGATGTCCTTATCCGTTTCATAACCGATAGAACGTAACAATGTTGTTACAGGAAACTTCTTCTTTCTATCGATATATGCGTACATCACGTTGTTTACGTCTGTAGCAAATTCAATCCAACTACCTTTAAATGGTATTACTCTCGCAGAGTACAATTTAGTACCATTGGTGTGGTATGATTGTGCAAAGAAAACCCCAGGAGAACGGTGTAACTGAGAAACAATTACACGCTCAGCACCATTAATAATAAAGGTACCTCGAGGCGTCATGTAAGGGATGGTTCCCAAATACACGTCTTGAACTATAGTTTCAAAATCCTCGTGCTCGATGTCGTTACACGAAAGCTTTAACTTCGCTTTTAATGGAACGGCATAGGTCAAACCTCGGTCAATGCATTCTGCCATAGTGTATCTTGGCGGATCTACGAAGTAATCCAAGAATTCTAAAACAAAGATGTTTCGTGAATCCGTGATTGGGAAGTTTTCGCTAAACACTTTAAAGAGCCCTTCATTGGCTCTATCTTCAGAAGAGGTTTCCAATTGGAAAAACTCCTGAAATGATTGCACTTGAACATCTAAGAAATCAGGATATTTAATGATTTCCGGTATGCGTGCAAAACTTATTCTTTCTCTTTTTTGAACTGTTGACAAGGTTATAATTATTTAGGGGTTAGTGCGTAAAAAAAACACAAGTGCGTTCAAACACAGATAGACCCGCAGATTTCTCTGGGGTCTATTGCGTTAATAAATTGTAATCTTACTTGATTTCAACTTCAGCTCCTGCTTCTTCAAGTTTAGCCTTCAAAGCATCTGCTTCGTCTTTAGCTACGTTTTCCTTGATTTCTTTTGGAGCTGAGTCAACTATTTCTTTTGCTTCTTTCAAGCCTAAACCTGTAAGTTCTTTTACAGCTTTAACTACTTGAAGCTTCGCTGCGCCTGCAGATTTCAATATAACAGTAAATTCTGTTTGTTCTTCGCCTCCTGCTGCTGCACCGTCACCTGCTGGTCCTGCAACCGCAACTGCTGCTGCCGCTGCTGGCTCAATACCATACTCATCTTTTAAGATGTCAGCTAATTCGTTTACCTCTTTTACGGTAAGATTTACTAACTGTTCTGCAAATTCTTTTAAGTCTGCCATTTTTCGTTAACTTTTTAAAGTTTTTGTTTTAATTAATTTTCTTTTTCGGATAAAGTTTTAAGAAGTCCTGATAAAGTTGATCCACCAGATTTAAGTGATGAAATAACATTTTTAGCAGGCGATTGAAGTAATCCGATAATCTCCCCAATCAAATCTTCTTTTGATTTGTACTTCGATAAGTTGTCTAGTTGGTCATCACCAATGTAGACTGCGCTATCTAGGTATGCACCCTTTAACACTGGCCTTTTGCCCTTCTTTCGGAAGTCTTTAATGGCAATAGCTGGTGCTTTTGGATTGGAAGCGAATAAGAGTGCGGTTGTCCCTTTAAGGGTATCAGTAAGTTCACCCCAGTCTTTTTCGGCTCTCACTAATGCCTGTCTGATAAGGGTGTTCTTTGCTACTTGCATTTTTACTCCATTTTTATGAAGTAAGCGTCTCAGATCATTGTTCGTATTGGCTGTCAATTCTGAACTATCTGTAACGTAGATAAACTCGTAGTTGTTTAAACTATCTACAAGTTGATCAATCACTATTTGTTTTTCTTCTCGTGTCATTTTCGTTCTCTTTACAATTAAATTCCCGGAATGGTATTCACGTCCACTTTAATTCCAGGACTCATCGTACTGGAGATAGTGATTGATTGAAAATATGTTCCTTTAGCAGCCGATGGTTTCAATCGGTGCAAGGTTTGAATAAACTCAAGTGCGTTTTCATTAATTTTATCCGCATCGAAAGAGGATTTACCCACTGAACTGTGGATGATACCGGCTTTGTCAACTTTAAAATCAATTTTACCTGCTTTTACCTCAGTTACTGCTTTACCAATTTCCATAGTTACAGTTCCTGACTTTGGATTAGGCATTAAGTTTCTTGGTCCTAAGATTCGTCCTAAACGACCTAGTTTACCCATTACACTTGGTTGTGTGATAATCACATCAACGTCTACCCAACCACCTTGGATTTTTTCGATGAACTCATCTAATCCTACATGATCAGCGCCAGCCGCTTTGGCTTCTTCTTCTTTGTCAGGATTACACAAAACAAGAACGCGAACGTTTTTACCTGTTCCATGAGGTAAAGAAGCAACGCCTCTAACCATTTGATTGGCTTGACGTGGATCTACACCTAATTTTACATCTAAATCAACAGATGAATCAAACTTAGTGAAGGTTACTTGTTTCACTAAATCAGATGCCTCGCTTAGAGAGTAAAGTTTGTCTTTCTCAACTTTTGCAAGGGCTTCTTTTCTTTTTTTAGAAATTTTTCCCATTAATGTTATCGATTAACTTTTAGTTATCTGCCGGAAACTGTCCGGTCACAGTAATACCCATACTTCTTGCTGTACCTGCTACCATGCGCATTGCAGAAGTAACTTCAAAAGCGTTTAAGTCAGGCATTTTAGCTTCAGCTATTTCTTTTACTTGAGCCCAAGTAACTTTCGCTACTTTAACTCTGTTCGGCTCAGCAGATCCACTCTTAATCTTGCTTGCTTCTAACAATTGAGAAGCTACAGGAGGAGTTTTAATGATGAAGTCGAATGACTTGTCTTGATACACAGTAATAACAACTGGTAAAACCTTACCTGCTTTATCCTGAGTTCTTGCATTGAATTGCTTACAAAAGTCAACAATATTAACCCCTTTCGCTCCAAGAGCAGGACCAATTGGAGGTGCTGGATTAGCTGCACCACCTCTAACTTGTAACTTTACGTAACCTGTAATTTCCTTTGCCATTGTATTATTCTTTTTCTACTTGAACGTAGTTCAGTTCTAGTGGCGTTTTTCTTCCGAAAATCTTCACCATCACTTTTAATTTTTTCTTTTCTTCGTTGACCTCTTCAATAATTCCATTGAATCCACTGAAAGGGCCATCGTTCACTTTAACCATTTCGCCAACAATAAACGGTTCGATCATGCTTTCGCCACTTTCGTTGGCTTCATCAACCTGACCTAAAATTCGGTTCATTTCTGATTTTCTTACTGGGATAGGCGTTCCTTGCTCATCTCCTAAAAATCCTACAACCCCATTTATGCCTTTAATAGTAGGTAGAACCTCTCCTACTAAGTTGGCGTTTACATAAATGTATCCTGGGTAAAAATTCTTTTCTCTAGAGGTTTTCTTTCCGTTTCGGATTTCATACACCTTAGTCGTTGGAATCAAGATTTGAGGAACGTATTGCGTAAGCTTTTCGAAATCGAGTTCAGACTCAATCATTGCCTTAACCTTTTTTTCTTGGCCGGTGATTGCTCTAACTACGTACCACTTAAATTCGCTTGTCGCTTGTTCCATGATTCTAACCCTCTAAGATTTCTAATTACTAGATTAACTTGTATAAGAAATTTGTAATGAAGTCAAAGCCTTTATCAAGGATATAAATAGCCAATGCGAAAATGATTGATGCTACCAATACGATGATTGTGGATTGAACTAAATCATCCCAACTTGGCCATGTTACTTTGTTTACGAGTTCGTCGTAAGTAACATTCCACAAATTTTTAAGTTTACCCATTTTATTACTTCTTTTGGTAAGAAACCTTTGCTGCAGGAGAGACAGGGATCGAACCTGCAACTTGCGGTTTTGGAGACCGCTGCTCTACCAATTGAACTACTCTCCTATAATCATGTAGCCGGCAATAAAAATTGCCAGCTACTTGATATATATTATTTTATTATTAATCTAAAATCTCAGTAACCTGTCCAGCACCAACTGTACGGCCACCTTCACGGATTGCAAATTTCAATCCTTTTTCCATCGCTACTTTGTTGATTAAGTCAACAGTGATCGTTACGTTATCACCTGGCATAACCATTTCAGTACCTTCTGGCAACTTGATTTCTCCAGTTACGTCAGTTGTTCTTAAGTAGAACTGTGGACGGTATTTGTTAAAGAATGGAGTGTGACGTCCACCTTCTTCTTTCGACAATACATAAACCTCAGCCTTGAACTTCATGTGTGGAGTTACTGAACCTGGCTTAACGATAACCATACCTCTTTTGATGTCGGTTTTCTCAACACCTCTTAATAAGATACCTGCGTTATCACCTGCTTCACCTCTGTCTAGTAATTTTCTAAACATCTCAACCCCAGTACATGTAGATGCCATTTTCTCAGCACCCATACCGATGATTTCAACTGGATCACCAACGTTGATTGTTCCTCTTTCGATTCTACCCGTAGCAACAGTACCACGACCAGTAATAGAGAATACATCCTCAACTGGCATCAAGAAATCTTGATCAACCAATCTTGGAGGAATTGGAATCCATGAGTCAACCGCTTCCATCAATTCGTTAATGGTAGACACCCACTTATCTTCTCCATTCAATCCACCTAATGCAGATCCTTGGATGATTGGTGTGTTGTCAGCATCGAATCCGTAGAAATCAAGAAGTTCTCTGATTTCCATTTCAACTAACTCTAATAATTCTTCGTCGTCGACCATGTCAACTTTGTTCATAAAGATAACCAAACGAGGTACACCAACCTGACGTGCAAGAAGGATGTGTTCCTTTGTTTGTGGCATAGGACCATCTGTAGCCGCAACTACAAGAATAGCACCGTCCATTTGCGCCGCACCCGTAACCATGTTCTTTACATAATCCGCGTGACCAGGACAATCTACGTGAGCGTAGTGTCTGTTCTCTGTTTGATACTCAATGTGAGCTGTATTAATCGTAATACCTCTTTCTTTTTCCTCTGGAGCAGAGTCAATAGCAGCAAAATCTTGCTTGTCAGCAAGGCCTGCATTAGATAATACGCTAGAAATAGCAGCTGTTAAAGTTGTTTTACCGTGGTCAACGTGACCAATGGTTCCAATGTTTACGTGTGGTTTGGAACGGTCGAATGTTTCTTTAGCCATGACTTAAAATAAATTACTTTTTAAAATTTTTTTTTAAACTTTTTTCCTTTGAGGATTATTTAAACATTTTTTGCTGCGCTACTCAGAGCCAACGATGGGAATTGAACCCACGACCTCTTCCTTACCAAGGAAACGCTCTACCCCTGAGCTACGTCGGCTTATTGTAAGCCAACTTTGTCAGACAACGCCTGAGTTACATCGGCAACAACAGTGAGCGGGAGACGAGGCTCGAACCCGCGACCTACAGCTTGGAAGGCTGTCGCTCTACCAACTGAGCTACTCCCGCATGTATGCCTCTGCTAATCGATCTTCAAAAAAGAAATCCTCATTAACTTTTTTGACATTTCAAATAACAAATGCAGTGGGGAGGGTAGGATTCGAACCTACGTAGCCGAAGCAACGGATTTACAGTCCGTCCCATTTGACCGCTCTGGTACCTCCCCAGAACAATAAAAAAAAGAGCCGCCTATTGGACTCGAACCAACGACCGGCTGATTACAAATCAGCTGCTCTACCAACTGAGCTAAGGCGGCTTTTTATCCTAAAAAATTCGTTCCAATTCTCGCTATCATTTAAGCGAGCCTTTCCCGTCATTTTTAGGGTTGGCAAAAGTACATTTAATTTAAATTGTTTTCAAAAGATTTTTGAAAATATTTTAAGAAGTTGAAGCAAGTCGTTCTTTATACTTTTTAATCTGAACTTTTAATGCATCAACTGCGTGGTCTGTAGCTGCTTCAAAGCTCCGTGATGTTTGGGTTTTAAACAAGCTCTGATTCTGGACGTTTACTTTTATTTCAACCGTTTTATTATCCTTCAAACGATTGTTCTCAACTTTTAAAAAAACTTGTGAATCCACGATTGCATCACTAAACTGTTCTAACTTAGAAAGTTTTTTTTCTATATACTCAACTAATTTATGATCTGCTTTAAAATGGATTGACTGAATTTCAACGTGCATACTGTATTTTGTTTTAGGGTTTAACTTTTAAGATTTGGGGTGTAACTTATGTACTTTCTTTAAATGTGCGATATCGCTTTGGGCATATATTTGAGTTGAAGCCAAACTAGAGTGACCTAACAATTCTTTTATCGCCGCAATTTCTGCTCCATTTTGTAACAAATGTGTCGCAAAACTATGTCTCAATACATGTGGGCTTTTCTTCTCCACATTTGAATACTGTTTTAACCATTTGTTCACACAATTATAAACCCATTTTGGGTAAAGTGGTTTGCCATTTGGTAGAACAAAAAAGCGATTTGATGGATTATCTTGATTTTCAATTGTATTGATGTATTTGCTCAACAAGGATACCATCTCTTTCCCAATCGGAACGATGCGCTCTTTCTTTCCTTTACCAAATACTTTTATCTGACCTCGAACAAGATCAACATCTTCCGATTTCAAACCAATCAATTCAGCACGACGTATGCCTGTATTGTACAACAGCGCAATAACCGTAGATTCTAATGTACCGGCATCAGACAAAGAAGTAATGTCGTCGAACAATTTATTTGCCTCAGACTTACGTACATAAGTTGGAACTTTAGATGGAAGTTTCAGATTTCGAACTTTGGCAGCTGGATTAATGTCAACAGAACCCATCATCCTCAGGTATTTAAAAAAAGACTTTAACGTACTAAGTTTACGATTGACAGTTGTTGCCTTCATGTTTGCCTCCATTAAAGACACAATCCATGACCGAATTATCGCGGTATTGGTTTGTTGAAACGAGGTGACATCAAACTCCTTAATTTGATACACTTCAAATTGCTCTAAATCCTTTAGATATGCGTCTACGGTATGAGACGAATACGATTTCTGAAAACTCAGATAGTCGAGGAAATTTTGAAATAAATGAGCAGTAGTAACCATAGGCTACTGCAAGATAAGAAATTCTGAGCAGAATTACTTTGTAAGAATTAGTTATTAAGGCTCTGCTTGTATTTAGCCTTAATCATCTGCATTCTTCTTTTAACAGATGGCTTTGTGAATTGCTTTCTATCTCTCAATTCTCTCAAAACCCCTGTACGTTCAAATTTCTTCTTGAACTTCTTTAAAGCTTTTTCTACAGATTCGTTTTCTTTTACGTTAACAACTAACATTCTTTTCTTCTGATTTTTTAAGGGGTGCAAATATGAGGTTAATTTTCATCTATTGCAACGTTTTTATTTTAATAGATGGCGACTAATTACCAATTTCTGAATTTCAGATGTCCCTTCGCCTATCGTGCATAGTTTGGAGTCTCTATAAAACTTCTCTACCGGATAATCCTTGGTATATCCATACCCGCCAAAAATCTGCACGGCATCGGTACTGACCTCAACTGAAGTTTCTGACGAATGATACTTTGCCATAGCCGACTCTTTTGTCATCGGTTTGCCAATGTTTTTAAGATAGGCCGCCTGGTATGTCAGCAACTCAGAACATTCAATTTTGGTTGCCATATCTGCCAGCTTAAACCCAATGGCTTGGAAATGACCGATAGGTTTACCAAACTGCTCTCTTTCTTTTGAATATTGCAACGCAGCTTCATAAGCTCCTTTTGCAATACCAATTCCCAAGGACGCAATACTTATTCGTCCTCCATCCAATACCTTCATGGCCTGGATAAACCCTTCACCCTCATTACCGAGCATGTTGGCTGCCGGAATACGGCAATCATCAAAAAACAAACAAGCTGTCTCTGATGCACGCATGCCTAATTTATTTTCCTTTTTACCGCCACTGAATCCTGGCGTACCTTTTTCAACTATAAATGCGGTCATTCCACGAGAATCACCTTTTTCACCCGTGCGCACAATCACCACGGCCACATCACCGCTAATGGCATGTGTAATAAAATTTTTGGATCCATTTAACACCCACTCGTCGCCATCTTTGACGGCTGTTGTGTGCATCCCTCCTGCGTCAGAACCAGTTCCGGTCTCTGTTAATCCCCAAGCACCAATCCACTCTCCTGTTGCAAGCTTAGGAAGATACTTTTGTTTCTGTTCTTCATTTCCAAATGCCATAATATGACCCGTACACAAAGAGTTATGCGCAGCCATGGATAATCCGATACTACCGCATACTTTGGACACTTCAACAATGGCCGTTATGTATTCAAAGTAACCAAACCCAGAGCCTCCATATTCTGTTGGTACCAAAATGCCCATTAATCCCAAATCACCCATTTTGCGAAAAAGGTCTACTGGAAAGTGTTGACTCTCGTCCCACTCCATTAGGTTTGGTTTAATTTCTTTGGCTGCAAAATCACGGATCATGTCCGCAATCATTTTTTGATTTTCGGTTTGTTCAAAGTTCATTTTGAGATTTTTGAATATGCCGCGAATTTAATCGGAACACATGTAATTATAAAGCAATACTATCGACTAAAACAACGCTTTAGACTTGTACTATTCTGTAAACAAATAACGCCCTTGATGGTTTATTTGAATTTGCATGATTTGACCTGTTTGTTCGAAATGCTGATATACCGGTCTCAGGTTGGTCCAAAAGATATGTAACGCCCGATCTGGATATCGCGCCAACAAAGATTTGTAGTTGGCGTAATTCATTCGATTCGGAAAAATATGAATCGGTATCTCCATTTGACCATTGTCTTTGGCCAACACCGACATCACATACAATTCCTCAATTTTATCGTCCGTTATAGGTATACAACCAATCGTCAAACATCCACCGTGTAAAAATATTTGCCCTCCCAAATCGCTATGTTCACTTAACAAACTATCAGACTTATTCGGGCAGTTCACCTTCAATGACAAATGATAGTTGCTGTTTGGATTAAACATACTAAAATGATAAAACCCCTCCGGTATTTGCTTATCGCCTTGTTGCCGTTTTGGCCCCAAATCGCCCACATTGCTGCAAAACGGGTAGGTCTCAATTAAGGTATACATATTATCGGCCCTATTCTTCGCCCAAACTTCTATACTTTCCTCCTTCTTGAACGCGCGTACATAAAGGTCGAAGCGTTCGGGTTGAATTCCAGCCAGTCTTAACTTCGTTTTGACGTCAACTTCCTTGTTTTCGAACGCTACTTTAACTCTTGGGAACTCCAACTGTGCAGACCTGAAGCCGATATTGTCATTTTCAAATTTCTGCCCAACATCGGATTTAAATCCCAAGGCAAGGACAGCTAATAATATTAATGATTTATGCATTTCCAATAGCTACTTTAGGTCCATAAAACTTAGGCCCTTTGCCGACCAATACATCCAACACAGCCTTAACTCTGGCCAATTTTTCGCGCAAAAGAACGACGTATCCTTGTCTAAAGGTGACATCTTGTGCATTATAACCAATGGCCTCAAGCCCCTTTACTTTACTCAAAAACACAGCCCGTTGATTGTGAAATTTCTGAGAAACCACAATGATGTCTTTCTGCTCAAACACCTCTTTACAACGCACTACACTATCTAAAGTTCTAAATCCAGCGTAATCAAGGTAGATAACAAATTCTGGAACCCCCAAACTGATGAGAACCTGCTTCATGTCTGAAGATTCGTCATATCCTACGCGCCCATTGTCGCCGCTCACAATGATGTATTTCACCTTGCCTGCTTTATACAATTCGGCAGCGGCAATCATTCTATTTTTGAAATAGGGATTCACGTAACCCTGTCCAGTTTTATATATCGTTCCCAAAACCAATGCCGTCTTTTTAGCTGGGACCGAGTCCAAATTGGTAAACACGCAGCCCTGACTCGAAGACTCCACTAATGTATCGCAGAATGCCACAACACACAACAGCAGAAGTCCCAAGTAAAAAGATATACGTACTATTTTTTTCATCTACCAATAACTACTTTTTTAACCAATGGCTTGGTTCCCTTATGTTGTATATGTAACCAGTAAATTCCAGGACTTATTATGGTTCTTCCATTATTTTTTTCTATCTCAATTCGCCTTCCATTTCTTTGAGTGATTTGGCCTATTAACCGCCCTGACATATCAAATAATCCGATTTCCAGCGACAACAGTCGTGGGTTTTCGATATAGCAGCTTGTAGTGGTGCTGATGACCTTTATACCATTCTCTGGCCTAGATTTAGGAATAGACGAAGTCTGTTCTGGCGTATATCGATACAAGTTACCAAAACCCCCAGTTGATTCATCTGTAACATATAATGCTCCTTTGTAAATTGAAAGGGCCTCTTTTTGGCTAAAGTGATCCAAGCTAAGTTGTTTTGGGTTTTTAAGATTGGGTTGCTGGCTAAAGTCGAATTCCCAAATAAATGCACTACCTAACAAATACAATGTACTATCTGAGATATCGGCAGCCGTTACCCAAGCAATTTCTTTGATCATTCCAAGGTGGACTGAATCACGTGGATAAACTGTATAGTCTCCAGGCTTAGCAGGCAACACATACATTTTGGTCATTCCAGAAAATGGGCTTGACCAATTCTTATTGAATAAATACAATGAGTCTTGATAAAAAGCGATTGCCTCACAGTCGAACACTTTGTTGGATGCAGGTGGTGGGAACACCGTTTGATCACCATACTTAAATGTTATCGTTTCGGGATCAACTGTATCTGTCAACCATTTTCGGTAGTCTGGCAAAATCAATATTTCTAGATCTTCCCTATTGCTTCCATTATTTCCAAAGTTGCCAATAAAGACGCGACCATCAGAAGCCACACTGATATCCTCCCAATCAACATTTCGACTGTTAGCCACTAAAACTTCTCTTTGGATAACTCCTAATGAATCCAGAAAATAAACGCGTGCTGCATCACCGCCGTCGTTATGTGTAAGGAATAAATTGTTGTTAATAGCCTCAAGACCACTAGATTCCGAGAGTTTAGACGGCAATTCATCCATTTTTTCAAAAGACTGACTAAGCGCCATTACAGGCATACTTATTACCAGTAACCATGCAATGACAAGTTTCATTCTACTCTACCGTAACAGACTTGGCTAAATTTCTTGGCTGATCAACATTACATCCACGCAATACAGCCATATGATAAGACAATAGTTGCAAAGGGATTGTAGCTAAAATAGGCACAAGACAATCTTCTGTATCTGGTATCTCAATTGAATAGTCAGAAATAGCCGATACCTTTTCATCTCCTTCAGTAACGATGGAAATGATGTTTCCTTTTCTTGCTTTCACCTCTTGAATATTACTAAAGACTTTTTCATAATACCCCCGTTTTGGTGCAATAACCACTACAGGCATGTTTTCATCAATTAAAGCAATTGGGCCGTGCTTCATTTCTGCTGCGGGATACCCTTCGGCATGTATGTAGGAAATCTCTTTCAATTTGAGTGCGCCTTCTAAAGCCACTGGGAAATTCACTCCCCTTCCTAGGTATAAGCAGTGATCCACGTCTTTGTATTTGTTAGCGACCTCTTTCACCTTGTCTTCACAACTGTCTAGTACCTGTTGCACTTTATTGGGTAACGCTTCCAGCTCAGCAAATATTTGACGCAACCTATCGCGCTTAATTTTTCCTCTTATGTCTGCAATTCCTAAAGCAATTAAAGTAAGAACCGTAACTTGAGCTGTAAATGCCTTCGTTGACGCTACGCCTATTTCTGGCCCAGCATGGGTATATGCTCCGGCATCTGTAAGCCTTGGAATCGAAGACCCAACCACATTGCAAATTCCATAGATCGTTGCCCCCTTCTTCTTAGCCATTTCTAAGGCTGCAAGTGTATCAGCAGTTTCTCCCGACTGACTCACCGCAATAACCATATCGTCTTCTGTAATGATAGGGTCTCGGTATCTAAACTCTGAAGCATATTCTACCTCAACTGGTAATCGTGCAAATTCTTCAATGATGTATTCCGCAACCAAGCCGGCATGCCAGCTTGTACCGCAGCCAACAATTATAATACGCTGCAGATTTTTAATTTTCGACTCGTACTCCCTTAAACTACGCATGGCAAATGTGAGGTCATCCTGATTAAACCTTCCTCGCATACTGTCATAAATTGACTTAGGTTGTTCGTAAATCTCTTTAAGCATAAAGTGCTCGTATCCGCCTTTTTCTATCGCGTCTAACGTCACTTCCAATTTTTGCATGTACGGTGTTTTAACAACGTTATCTATCGTCTTGATAGTAAGCTCGTTGTTTTTTATTTCAACAATTTCATTCTCGTCTAAGTAAATTACGTCACGCGTATATTCTACAATAGGCGTTGCATCGCTGGCCATGAAATACTCTTGCTTGTCTTTGCCAATACCTATGACAAGTGGGCTCCCTTTTCTTGCACCGATAATCGTGCCAGGGTCGTTCTTACTCATGATAACAATTGCGTACGCACCAACAACCTCGTTCAATGCCAATCGGACTGCTTCAAACAAATCCACTTTTTCATGAATTTGGATATCTTCAATTAAATGAATGAGCACTTCAGTATCCGTTTCACTTTTAAACGAATGACCATTTTTAACAAGGGCTTCCTTTAGGGTAGCGAAGTTTTCGATGATGCCATTATGGATGACAGCAATATCTCCTGATTGACTGACATGTGGGTGTGCATTGATTTGATTCGGCTCTCCATGAGTAGCCCAACGTGTATGCCCCATACCGGTGGTGCCAGACACGTCTTTACCTATAGCCTCATCCAAGAGGTCTTGTACTTTACCCTTTTGTTTATATACGTTTAGTTGTCCATTCAGAAGCGCAATTCCAGCACTGTCATACCCTCTATACTCAAGCCTCTGCAAACCTTTGATTAAAAAATCAAATGCTTGATTGTCTCCAGTATACGCAACTATTCCGCACATAAATTATCTATTTTAGGTTAAATGTAGTTTTAATTTGATTGACGTAATCTAGTTTCTCCCATGGGAAAAGCTCTACAGTTACGTTCTTCACCTTACCATCTGGTGATACAAACGTTTTATTTACCGTTTCATTGTTTCGCCCCATATGTCCATAGGCCGCAGTTTCACTGTAAATTGGCGTTCGCAATTTTAATCTCTCTTCTATTGCCGCAGGTCTTAGGTCAAAAATACCTTTGATTTTCTCGGCGATTTCTCCGTCGTTCATATCAACCTTAGCTGTTCCGTATGTATCTACAAAAACTGCCATTGGTTCTACAACGCCAATGGCGTAAGAAACTTGCACAAGAACTTCGTCACACAAACCGGCTGCAACCATATTTTTAGCAATATGACGTGTCGCATATGCAGCACTTCTATCCACCTTACTTGGATCTTTGCCACTGAAAGCTCCACCACCGTGTGCGCCTTTACCACCGTAAGTATCTACAATTATTTTTCTCCCCGTCAAACCAGTATCACCATGAGGTCCACCTATGACGAATTTACCAGTTGGGTTGATATGGTATTTTATGTCGTCTCCAAACAAAGACTGAATTTCAGAACTTAAACCTGATTTCACCTTAGGGATAACGATGTTGATCATGTCCGCTTTAATTTTGTCCAACATGGTTACTTCTTCATCAAAATCATCATGTTGCGTAGAAATAACGATTGCTTCTATTCGAACAGGTTGGTTCGCATCGTTGTATTCAATAGTTACCTGCGACTTTGAATCCGGTCGCAAATATGGTATCTCATTGCCTTCACGACGATAATCGGCCAACACTTGAAGAATCTTGTGTGACAAATCAACCGCCAATGGCATATAGTTATCAGTTTCACTGGTAGCGTAACCGAACATCATACCCTGATCACCAGCGCCTTGTTCCATTCTATCCGCCTTGTCTACACCTCTATTGATGTCTTCGCTTTGTTCGTGTATCGCAGAGAAAACACCACAAGAATTACCATCAAACATATACTCGCTTTTGGTGTAACCAATCTTGTTAATTACCTCACGTGTGATTTTCTGCACGTCCAAGTAAGTATTAGACTTTACTTCTCCAGCCAAAACCACCTGACCCGTTGTAACAAGTGTTTCGCAAGCTACTTTTGAATCTGGGTCAAATGCCAAGAAATGATCAATTAATGCATCTGATATTTGGTCAGCTACTTTATCTGGATGACCTTCTGAAACGGACTCTGATGTAAAAAAATATGACATGTTTTTCTATATGCTTAAATAAGGCGCGAATTTAGCCCATTTTACGATTTAATTATGCTGCCGATATTTATTATTCGACAACACCTGAGGCCCTTAAACGCTTGCGCTGTTCGTCGCTAAATGGATATTGGTTAAACACAGACTGAATTGCATTTTTCATCAGCAATTGTTCGTTGTACCATTTCAGGGTTTGCACCGCCGGCCCAGCCAACCTTCTGTTATTGCTCGTACAAGCCTCCAATACATTAACAATAGCGTTTGCATTGAGATAATTAAACTTCTTTATGGCTCTCATCGCAGAAATCCTTGTCCGGAATTCGTAAAGTTTTGAGCTATAGGCTGTCAGCTCGTTCAAATGCGAATAATAATTACTCGATTTATCTCGGAGTTGCTCTACCGAATCTGATTTTAGTTGATCCAACTTATAGCTCAGCCAAGTGATTCTAACATTATGTCCGAGCCCAATGTCCTCTTTCGTTCTATCGAAATAGGCATCTCGATTCTTCCCTTTGTCTTCACATAAACATCTTAAGGCTGCTTCCTTATTTACATAGGATTTGTCTGACAAACTAGATTCGAACACTGATTTAAAAACCTTGGCTTGCTTACAATCAGACAACAGCACACGCTTAACCTTGACATCTTCTTTCGGTAACTTACTGATTAAAAAGAAGTTACTTTTACTATCAGACATCAATTGTTTTACCAAAGCACCTTTAATTGAATAATGCGTTTCTTTTTCAAACGCTTTCTGTAACGCCTGTCTTTTAATCTCTATATCTACAGATTTTAAGGCTAAGACAGCATCATAACGATCAATCAAATGTGACGCTTGCGCTAGTTGATTCATCAATTCTTCAGGAGACTTATCAAAAGTCACTTCCTTTAACACTTCACTGTTGATGTCAAAAAGGACATAGGCGATCTCTTTATCAGAATCATGATCAAAAAGCACTTGTTCTGATTGATTTTTGACTACATACTTTTTCTCCATTTTAGTACCATCTGTGAAGTAAACTCCACAATTTATTGGCATTTCAAACAACCCAATAGTCAGGTCTTGTGCCTGCATCTGGTTGATTTTCATTACCGTTTGTTTTCCATAATTGGTATAGCTGACTTCATAGTTTGGCTCACCTCCGTGGTACAGCCATTGATCAAAGAACCAATTCAGGTTTACACCCAAGACGTCTTGGATGGCCTGATTTAAATCATTGGTTTCCACATTTCCAAAAGCATGTTTATTCAAATAATGCTTGATTACGCGTTTGTACTCTTCGTCTCCTAACACATAACGAAGCATGTGAATAATGGTACTACCTTTTGGATATACCCGAGCAGATCCCGATTTTGAATGCACTACAGGGATATGATCCTTCTTGCCTGCAGCAAGTGCGCTTTTCACTTCATTTCGCATTATTATAGCATACTCATCGTCCCCATAAACGGATTTCATAAATAGTTTCGCGTAATAGGTCGCATAGCTCTCTTGCAACCAGGTACCTTTGTTAGACCTCGCTGTAATTAAATCGCCAAACCACTGGTGTGTTGCCTCATGTGCATTAACAGAAACATAGTTTCTATCGTTAAACCCTTTTTCATCGACATTAAAAAAATCGCCAAAAATGGTTGCCGATGTATTTTCCATCGCACCGTACATAAAATCTTGAACCATCACCTGGCTGTATGTCCCCCAAGGATATGGGTAGCCGGTTTCTTCCTCTAAGAATTCAATAATTTTCTCCGTATACAAACTTGTCGGTTCCACTTTTTCAGGATGTTCCGGATAATACCAGAATTGAATAGGCGTTCCGTTTTTGGTCTTTGTCTCTTTAACCGCATATCGATCAATCGCTAGCATTAACAAATAACCGGCGTGTGGATGCGGCATCAGATAGTGCCAAGTGGTTGTGCCATCCTTATTGGACTTAGCGCTTTTTTTCTCGCCATTCGACAAAACCTTAAATTCGCTATTGAACGTGACTATAGTTTCGGTAACAAACTTATCGTTCATGTTATCATACATGGGAATCCAATGTCTATTGTCAATTCCCTGGCCTTGTGTCCAAATCTGCTGACGCGTTTGGTTTTTGGCATCTGTTACTTTCGGCGAATTCCAACCGATAAAATAAATACCTTTAGAAGGTGTCGCTTCATATTTAAATTCCAATGTATACTGCTTATCCCAAACCAGTGATGTTTGAAAATACGTGGTCACCCCTTTTGGCGAAATCTTAAACTTAACATTTTGATTTCCTTTCTTGTCAATCAATTCTGCAGACTTGATTTGAATACCTGGAGCATCCCAAAACACAGAATCTACAGATTTGCGTAACGGAATAAACGTGTGGTCTACAACGCCCTGAACAATCCCATTTGCAGGATCGAACCGCACGTCTACCTTCATATGGATAATATCTAGCTTATGCGCTCTCGGCTGTCCACCTGGATCGACAACGACGTGTTCAAATTGCTGACCAAAAGAAGCCGCACTAATACAAAGACAAATAAAGAAAAGTACTTTTTTCATGGCTCGAAAATAGCTTGAATAATTTATACACTTTCAACATCAGAAATTGTTGCGCATACAATCCAACGCACTGACGAAATTCATGTGTTTAAATAGGTTGCTCATTCGCGGTATTCTACAAAACTTTCCTAAACTTGTACCATAATGTCGAAAACAACAATCACAGTAGTTGGCGGTGGGTTAGCAGGTTCGTTAATGGCCGTTTATTTTGCTAAAAAGGGGTATGAAGTAAACCTTTTTGAACGAAGACCAGATATGCGCAAAGCAGACATCAGTGCTGGCAAGTCAATTAACCTTGCACTGTCTACGCGAGGCTTACGCGCCTTGGAAAAGGTAGGTTTAAAAGAGGCTATTATGTCTGAAGCAATTGCAATGCACGGGAGAACAATGCACGACGAAAGTGGCAACTTGGTGTATCAACCGTATGGCACGGAAGGTCAGTATATCAACTCGGTTTCTCGCGGAGGGCTCAATGTTCAATTGCTCAAACTTGCTGATGAAAACCCAGACGTTCATTTGTTTTTCAATCACAAATGTGTTGACATTGACTTCAAGTCAGGCGAGACCACGTTCATCAATGAAAAAGGTGAAACGGTTGTCCAAAAAGCGGATTTTGTTTTGGGTTCTGACGGCGCATTTTCTGAAGTACGGTTGCGCATGATGAAATCAGGCAGACTGAACTTCACTCAAGACTATTTAGAACATGGGTATAAAGAATTAACAATCCCACCAACCGCAGACGGCAAATTTGCCATTGAACCTAACGCCCTTCATATTTGGCCAAGAGGTGAGTACATGATGATTGCACTTCCTAACCCGGACAAGTCGTTTACCTGTACCTTATTCTATCCATTTACTGGACCAGTTAGTTTCTACACCTTAAAATCAAAAGAAGATGTTGAAGGTTTCTTCAATACACACTTCGCGGATGCTGTGCCGTTAATGCCTACACTTGTTGAGGATTTCTTTGAAAACCCTACAGGAAGTTTAGTTACGGTTCGGTGTTACCCATGGGTAAAAGGTAAGGCTGCTTTGCTTGGCGATGCATGCCACGCGGTAGTACCATTTTACGGCCAAGGTATGAACTGCGCCTTTGAAGATTGCGTTGTTTTAGATGAGTGTATCGATCAGGCCAATGGCGACTTGGACAAAGCGTTTGACGCGTATCAGAAATCAAGAAAAATAAATGCAGACGCCATTGCAGATTTAGCCATCCAAAATTTCATGGAAATGCGTGATTCTGTTGGTGATGAAGATTTCCTCCACTACAAACAAGTGGAACATAATTTATGTGAACTGCATCCTGACTTGTTTCAGTCGCAGTACGAAATGGTGACTTTCACCAATGTCCCGTATTCTACAGCACAAACACAAGGGGCTCAAAATACTGCGTTGGTTAAAAAGATTATTGCCAATGGTTGGGAAGATAAAATCACGGACAGAACATTTGTCCTTGACATTTTATCTAGTGCAAATGCACTGCCTACTTAAACCATGGCGCAAAAGAAATTTTGGTCTGATTTAATCTTTGTTCAAGGCATAAATGTTTTGATCAAAACCATTTGGATTTTGGTTATTGATCGATCTGTCCAAAACCTTCTGCCGGCAGAAGATTATGGCACCTATTATCGATTGTTAAGTCTTTCAATTCTGTTTGTCATTGTTTTGGATTTGGGACTTAACAATATGAACAGCAAAGAGGTATCTCAAAATCCGGGTTACTTCAAAACAAACTTCAAGTCCTTCATTTCAACTAAGGTTCTTTTAAGTCTCGGATATTCACTCTTGCTTTTTATCGCGGCTACGCTTTTAGGCGCCACATCAACACAACTCCTATTATTAGGAGGCTTAGCCATATTTCAAACCATTAACTCGTTTAACCAATATTTGAGGTCAAACCTGGCTGCCATGCATTTATTTAAGCTTGATGGACTTTTGGCGGTGGCCGATAGATTGTTTGTGATCCTGGTTTGTGGTTCTTGGTTATTGCTTCCTCAATACAATGATTACCTCACTGTTCAAAATTTCGTTTTCGTTCAAGTCGCTGGGGTTTGTATTACTTGGGTGGTCGCATTTGGTATTAATCTGATAAAGCACAAATCGATTGAAGCTGACAGAACCTTGAGTCGAGTCAATTTTGGCGGACTTATAAAAGCTTCGTTACCCTACGCTGTTCTGATTACGTTAATGGCAATTTTTACACGGGTGGATGCGGTTATGATCGGCCAAATGATAGATGACGTTCAGACCGACCGATATGCTATGTGTTATCGATTGATAGATGCGGCCAACATGATGGCAGCCTTGTTCTCTGGCATGCTGCTCCCTATGTTTGCTAGAATCATAAAAGACAATAAAGCCATTGGATCACTTGCTGCTACGGCATCTAAGGTTTTGATTCTGCCAGCCATCATAGTCGCTCTAATTTTATTACCGCACACGGCGGAAATTCTTACCCTGATGTATCCGAACAAACTCGGACTTATTGCTCCAACAACATTTGCTTTACTCGGATTTAGTTTTGTTGCGTCAGCTTCTGTTTTTGTTTTTGGCACTCTTTTGACTGCAGGAGCCAAGTTAAAAAAACTGAACATTCTTGCGCTAACCTCCGCTATCATCAACATCATTTTGAATTTTATATTGATTCCAATGTATGGGATAAAAGGCGCTGCAGTTGCCACATTAATTACGCAATGGATATTCGCAATTGGCTGTATATCTAGCAGTTACAAGACCTTTGACATTATGATCGACACCAAAACAGTTGTAAAGATTTTAATAATATTGGCCATTTTTAGCTTGACATTTTATTCATCCATGCAATTTTTCGAAAGCAGTTTCGTTCATATTGCATTCGGAGGTTTGTTATCCGTTTTGCTTGTCGTAGGCAGCGGAATAATTAATCTGAATGTTCTGAAGAATCTAAGTCGTCGTAAAACCTAATATCCTTCGGACAATTAATCTATTTTTGCAGACTTTTTTGAATGGCTAAATAATATGAGCACCCAAGAAAATTTTATTGATTTCACTTTCTCTGATATTCTTACGTTTATCCTACGTTGGAAAAAACATTTAATTATCATAGGCATTATTGCTGCAGTTGTTAGCGCAGCTGGTAGTTATCTCATCACGCCGAAATATGAGGCTGAAGTAGTCTTTTATCCAACAACGGTTAACTCCATTGGTAATGCGATGTTTACGGATTTAAACAAGCGCGAATCTGACGTTTTGGCTTTTGGTGAGGAAGAAGAAGCAGAAAACGCCTTACAAATTTTAAAATCTGATAAGCTATCGAACAGAATCATCGAAAACTTTGACTTGATGAAGCACTACGATATTGACCCAAGTGGCGCATATCCACGTACTAAGCTTCAAGAGAAAATGAAGAAAAACATTTCGTACAACAGGACACGATACCTTTCAATTTCTATTAAAGTGCTTGATGAAGATCCAGAAATGGCCGCAGTTTTAGCAAACGGGATTGCAGCCATGTATGATTCGGTAAAGACTGAAATTCAACGTGAAGTGGCCAAAGAAGCTTTTGCGATTGTTGACGAGGAGTTCAGAAACAAGGAAAAAGAAGTTTGGAATCTAAAGTTAGGCCTTCGAGATTTAGGTGAAAAAGGGATTCTAGACATCGAAAAACAAGCGCAATCTATTACCGAGAGTCTTTACGGAATGAAAGCTAGTAATTCCAGCAGCCAAGCACGGATAAAAGAATTGCAGGCTGAAAAAGACACCTTGGCCAAATACGGTTCAGAATACACCAATTTATATGAAACGTTAATTCTGGAACTGGAAGAGCTAAGCATGTTGCGAAAACGTCACAAAAAAATGAAAGTTGACGTTGAAAAAACGATCCCACATAAGTTTGTTGTGTCTAATGCCAGCGCTCCAGAAAAGAAAGCGCTGCCAAACCGCAAGCTGATCGTATTGTTGGCTACTGCATCAACCCTGTTATTGGCATGTGTCTATTTGTTATTCGTTGAGCAACGCAAAAAAATAGCAGCTTAGTCATAGCATGTTGCGCAAGTTAGACGTCAGGTGGTTCTATGGGCTTGGTTTACTTTTTTTATTAACCCATGTCGCCTGTTTCATTTTTGATTTTTACTATTTAAGCGCACTGCCTTTAATCCCAATATTCTTATACATTCTTGTCCATCATACAGATAAAGTCATTCTGTTTCTTGCCTTTGCAACGCCATTATCTATCCCCTTTAAAGACATTGGTGCTGGCATTGGATTATCTCTACCCACTGAACCATTAATTGTACTCCTATTTTTTGGCGTTGTATTTAAACTCATTAGTGGTAAAGTTTTCGAAGTTCGCATACTTAAAAACCCAGTAATACTGATTGCGCTTGGAACTATGGCGTGGTTGTTTATGACCACAGTAACCAGTACGCACCCTTTAGTAAGTTTCAAATATTCGTTGTCTTACACGTGGTACATACTGGTATTCTTGTTGCTTTTAACACATTTCTTTAAATCGGAAAAAGCAATGATGCTGTTTGTTTGGTTGTTTTCTATTGCAACAGTGATACTCACTTTGTATACGTTAAAAAATCATGCCGCGGAAAGTTTCACAAGGCTCTATGCATACACGGCTATGCGGCCTTTCATCCCAGATCATGGTATGTACGCTGCAGCGATTTCATTTGCCTTACCGCCGATGTTGGTAATCGGTGTATTTGGTAGAAAAATGAAGGTGTCGTGGTTTTGGACGGCCGTTGCATTGTCCATCTCGTTGGTTATCGCCCTTGGTGTTGTATTTTCATTTACCCGAGCATCATGGTTAAGTCTAGTGGTTGCATTTGGTGTATTTGCTTTGCTCATAGCTAAAGTGAAATTTAAAACTGTGATTACGGTTGGGGTTAGCCTTTTGGCGGTTTTCTTGTTATTCCAAAGTTTGATCTTTTCTGAATTGGCACGTAACAAACAAGACTCCGATGATGACATTGGCTCGCATTTACAGTCATTCAGTAATGTTAGCACCGACCCATCAAACCTAGAAAGGTTGAATAGATGGAGTTGTGTTTACCGAATGTTTATGGACAAACCCATCACTGGTTTCGGTCCTGGCACGTATACCTATGAATATGGCCCTTATCAGCTTCCTCATGAAATGTCTATCATTAGCACCCATGCTGGTGATTTGGGTAATGTTCATAGCGAATATCTAAGGCCTTTTGCTGAGTCCGGTTTGATTGGTGGCCTCCTTTGGATTGCTCTTGTTTTAGCAACGATGCATCAAGGATTTCATGCATACTATGTATCTAACAATACCCGGATTAAGGGTTTAGTTCTCGGTGCGCTTCTGGGCTTGGTTACCTATTTCATTCACGGCTTCCTGAACAATTACAGTGAATTCGACAAAATTGCTGTACCGATGTGGGGCTTTATTGCGATTATTATCGCTTCAAAGACGTATCATTTGGAGTCAAATGATTCTTTGAAAAATACTTGATAGTAGCAAAGTGCTTACCAGCCTTCTCTTCGTCCATTAGGCTTATCAGCCTTCTGTTCTTCGATTAGGCTTATCAGCCTATAACCGATCCAACTTTTTGAGCGCAAAAAGTAGTCAAAAACGCTCCCCAAAAATATGCTCCCTAACACACCGGCCAGCGCGTCCCCCGCATTTTTGGTGGGCCGAGGCGCCTTAAATCATGCACGATTGAAAATGACCTTTGAAGTTTTCTGTAGAAATCGAGGAAGGCTTTTGTGTGTTGGCCTTGCGCTAAGCAGT
>CAJQIC010000010.1 GCA_905478335.1 uncultured Bacteroidia bacterium
AAGAAACTAGGTTTTGCTAATTCGTTTACCTGACCCCAATCACCATCTCCAGACATGTGGCAGCCAATTCTTCCCACTCCATATGACAACATCATCGCTGGCCCACCAACATCTAACATATGCTTCCATCCAATGTTGTACTTCTTAGCATACCACAGTACAGCTGCACCACCACAAATCAAGCCGCCGTAAAATGTTAAACCGCTAAACGGGTCTAAAAACGCATTTAAGGGATTCTCGATAAACTCGTCCCAGTGCTCCATATGATCAAAAATCTTTGCACCCAGCAAACCCGCAATAGCTGCAACCAAGGTAATGGCCCCCATGCGCTGGTAGGTATGAATCGTTGTATCTTTTAATACCGGTTTTGGATATTCTTTGGCGATTTTTTTAGCGTCGTAGTATTTAAATCCAACTGCCAAAGCCGCTGCTACTATACCTAAAGGAATTGAACCTTCCCAGCTAAGTATGTGACTCTGTGGATCGTCAAAAAGATTACTGGCGTTGGTGAAAAGGTATAAGAATTTCCACCCAAAAACGAAGCCCATAAAGGCGTTCGACACATAATCCATTAGCGACGGTAGCTTACCAAACCACTGTTTTGCAGGAGTTCCTTGCAATAAACCATCCTCTTCTTTGCGCTTTAGCTCAAGACGCATGGTATAGTTGGCAAGTAGAAAGGCAATCGCCACAAAAAACCCAAATGTATTTACAAAAACAAGTGCTGGTATTTCTATACCAAGTAAGTCTTTGAACACATAATAAAAATTTGGAAACATAGATTTCTAATTCGTGCGAAATACCTTAAAAAATATGGATATTGCTAATTCAATTTAGTCCGGCAGTGGTAATTTATAGCCGAACGTTAAACAAGACTGTTGGCTTCAACACGTTCCATCGTTACCACACCGTCTGCATTGAGGTCAACCAACTTTACGTCAACCAACTGATTGACCAATGTTTTATCGAAAGGCAAACCGACTTTTATGTAATTATCGGTAAAACCATACATCAATCCATCTTTGTTTTCTCCTTCAAAAAGTACAGTCCTCGTTTCCCCTAAATGGTTTCTATAAAAAGCCATGCGCTTCTTATGCGACAAAATTCGCAACATGTCCGCCCGCTCAGTCTTCTCGGCCTTGGATATTTTTCCTGCTAATTTCTTTGCGGTGGTATTGGCACGTTCAGAATATGGAAACACGTGTAAGTAGCTTATATCCAACTCATTTAAGAAATTATAGGTTTCTAAAAAATGGGCTTTTGTCTCCCCAGGAAAACCAACAATAACATCTACGCCAATACACGCATGTGGCATAGCCGTTTTGATATTGGCCACACGATCGACATACAAATCTGACAAGTACTTGCGCCGCATTTTTTGAAGCACTTCATCACTGCCACTTTGCAACGGAACGTGAAAATGTGGAACGAAACGTTTCGATCTGGCGACAAAATCAATAATGCCGTCCTCCAACAAATTAGGTTCTATACTGCTTATTCGGAAACGATCTACGCCCTCAACTTCATCCAATGCTTCAACCAAGTCATAAAATGATTCGTCTGTATCTACCCCAAAATCACCAATGTTTACGCCGGTTAAAACAACTTCTTTTACCTCTGTTTGGGCTACTTCGTTTGCGACTTTAATGGTTTCGGCAATCGTATTGCTTCTACTTTTACCTCTAGCCAATGGAATGGTACAAAAAGAACAAAAGTAGTCGCAGCCATCCTGCACCTTCATAAAACTTCTCGTCCTGTCTCCCACTGAAAACCCAGGGATAAAGACATTCGTTTCCTTAATATTGGCATTAAATACTTGTTTCGCTTCCTTCTGGATGCTTTGAAGGTGTTCCATCAAATTGAACTTCTCGGCCGCGCCAAGAACCATATCAACGCCTTCAATATCTATAATTTCTTTGGGTTTGAGTTGGGCATAACACCCAATCACCACCACCGAAGATTCAGGATTGTTTTTTTTCGCATCCTTAACTACACGCTTGCATTTTTTATCGGCATTTTCTGTAACTGAACAGGTATTGATAACATAGATATCAGCCGATTCCGAAAAATCTATTACCTCGAATCCCTCCTTTTTGGCTTGTCGACCAATAGTGGATGTTTCTGAGAAATTAAGCTTACAGCCAAGGGTATAAAATGCAATGCTAGGCATGGTGCAAATGTACGTGTTTAGCGAATGTTACAATAAATGGTTAAGATAATTCTGCTAAGACTTCCTTTCTCAATTGATTGAGCACATTTGCGTCCTTTTTCCATGCTTGACGTGCTTTAACATGCTGCATAATTTCTTGGCAATGCTGATACGGAATAGACAACCATCTGAATATAAACCATCCCAAAACACCCCACCAACCAAAAAATAGGGCACACAATGGGTAACCGACCAACATCAAAATCCAGTTGTATGCCAGTCCAACGCCAAAATATATGCTTTCGTACAGTTCATCTTTTTTCACTTTGGCATCCACCAAGCGTTTACCAAAATACAAGCCCCACCGCGAAACCAGCCAAGACAAACTTGATGGTATAATAAATATGAGCCAAAAGATATACTCCCAAATTTTTACACGTTGAGACCCTATTTCCGTTGTATTTGCTACGTCAAGAGCATCTTGATAGTCGATGATTTTAGTACGCAATGAACTGCCTGAATCACTGAATTTAATTCTGTCGGCAGCGTTAATTTCCGCCTGTAATCTAGCCTTTGAGCCGAACCAAAACTTAACGATTGGTTCACTCCGTTCAGATCGAATAATACGCAACGCGGTTTCAGTTACTTCTTCATCACCCTGATTAACATCAACCATTTCTTTTCTAATCCGATCACCAACATCCGTTGTAAGTGCATTATACGCCGCCCTTTCGTTTCCACCTTCTTCCATATAGTCCTTCAAATACACAGGCTTAGAAAAACTAATCATTAACTCGTTTCTATGACGTTTGTAATGTGTATAGTTTAAACCGAACGGAACAATGGCCACTTCCATGTTTTTGTCACCACGATTCTCCATGTCTATGATCATTCTAGCCATCCCCTTTTTCAGCGGCCTCAAACGCTTTTCTATTTGAGCATCGGCTTCAGGAAAGATTAAAACGATTCTGTTTTTCTTGAATTCCTCATACAGTTGGTCAAAACTTCTGTTGTTTCCATCTCTATTGGTTCGGGTGTCACCATCTCTAGCTCTAAAGATTGGAATCAATTTCAAACTGCGTAGTAAAAAATTTGCCCAACCTTTTCCAAACACATCGCCACGAACAAAAATTCTAGTTGATTTGGGGAAAATGAGTGCACTTACCATAGTCCCGTCCAAAAACCCGTTGCTATGGTTAGAGGCCAGGAATACAGGTTTATCCTTTGGTATGTGCTCTGTCCCAGATATGTAGATTCTTTTAAAGTATATCCTTGAATACAGCAGTAAGGTGAATTTGATTATGTAGTATAACATATATGGCGTTAAGTATTGCTGTGTATTAGACCGAACATCGGTTTCTCAAAAAAAAATGGTTGATTTGCACGAGTACAAAAAAAGAGATTTCAAAATATTATGACAAACAAGATTGTATTATTTATTGCTATTGCGGTTGGATTAGCCTCTTGCAAAAGCAATACGACCAATACAGAAGTAGTTGAATCAACCGCTGATTCAACATCTTTCGAAGTAAAAGTAGACCGATTTGCTGACCTACAGGTCTTAAGATATCAGGTTCCAGGATTTGATAAATTATCTGTAAAACAAAAGGAGTTGGTGTATTACCTTTCTCAAGCTGCTTTGAGCGGTAGAGACATCATTTACGCTTCAAATTTCAAGCACAATATTCAAATTCGACGAACTTTAGAAGAGATTTATCAAAACTATACTGGTGACAAAACCACTGAAGACTGGAAAAATTTTGAAGTTTATTTGAAAAGAATTTGGTTTAGCAATGGCATCCACCATCACTATTCTGAAAAAAAGATTATTCCTGCTTTTTCTGATACCTATTTCGACGAATTGGTTGCCAACTCTCCAGATGCCAACTGGCCAACAATAGAAGGAGAAGATGGTGAAGCGATGATCGTAAAATTGAAGCCATTCATGTTTGACGATACCATGGCACCCAAGAAAGTGGTTAAAGATAAAGGGTTTGACAAGATTCAATCTTCAGCCAACAATTATTATGGTGACGGTATTACCGAAGCTGAAGCCATTGCACATTATAAAAGTCAAATGATTGAAGGCAACAAAGAGCCTATCGAAAATGGACTAAACTCAAGGCTGGTAAAAGTGGACGGTGAACTAACCGACCTTACTTACAAAGTTGGTGGCTTGTATTCAGGCGCTTTAGAGAAGATGGTGTATTGGCTCGAAAAAGCGTGTGCTGTTGCTGAAAACGACGAACAAGCGAATCACCTTAAACTGCTTATAGAATACTTCCAAACAGGTGACCTAAATACATGGGACAAAACAAACCTAGCATGGATTAATTCTACCGATGGAGATATTGACTTTATTCTTGGCTTTATTGAAGTGTATGGAGATGCTATAGGGTACAAAGGTGCTTTTGAAGGTGTGATTGAAATAAAAGACTTTCAGGCTTCAGAGCAGATGCAAATAATGAGTCAAAACGCACAGTGGTTTGAAGACAACTCGCCTATCATGGATGAACACAAAAAAGCCAACGTTGTAGGCGTAAGCTACAAGGTTGTAAATGCCGTAATGGAAAGTGGAGACGCTGCACCGGCAACGCCAATTGGTGTTAACCTACCAAACAGCAACTGGATTCGTGCCAACCATGGTTCAAAATCTGTAAGTCTTGGAAACATTGTTCAGGCCTATAGTGACGCATCTGGGAGCGGCTCAACAGAAGAATTTTATCTCTCTAAAGAATCTCAAGACCGTGTTAAGAAACATGGCAAGTTAGCTGGCAAATTGCACACTGCTATGCACGAGGTAATTGGTCATGCTTCAGGTAAGATAAATGAAGGCATAGGCACACCAAAAGAGACTTTGAAAAATTACAGCAATACGCTTGAAGAAGCCCGAGCCGATTTAGTTGCATTGTACTACATCTACGATCAAAAATTAGTTGACTTAGGTTTAATGGAATCTCTTGATGTTGGAAAATCGGAATACGACAGTTACATCATGAACGGTATGATGCTTCAATTACGCAGATTAGAACCTGGTGATAATGTGGAAGAAGATCATATGCGGAACAGACAACTTATCGCTTCGTGGTGTTATGAAAAAGGCGCAGACGAAAATGTAATCGAGAAAGTGGTAGAAGGTGGTAAGACTTATTTCGTTGTGAACGATTACGATAAGCTACGCACTTTGTTTGGTAAATTACTTCGCGAAATTCAACGTTTAAAATCTGAAGGTGACTTTGAGGCAGCTGAAAACTTAGTTGAAGGATATGGCATCACCGCAGACCAAGATTTAATGAAAGAAGTGAAAGCCCGTTACGAGCAATTTAATTTAGCTCCTTACAGTGGATTTGTTCAACCTACTTTAACACCTGTGATGAATGGCGATGCTTTCGAAGATCTTACAATTACACATACGGAAGGATATGTTGAGCAAATGCTCAATTTTAGCAAGAACTATAGTTTCTTAGGAAACGACGGGAATTAAAATAAAACCATTTCGAAGCCCAACAAGTGTAAATTTGTTGGGCTTTTTTATGCCTATGAAATCTTCACAAGTTAAAAAACTGGTTGCATTAATACTGTTTGTCATTGTACTTGCCGGATCAGCGTACTACATGTATAACACACTTGTTAAACCAAGCCCATATTACCCCAAGGATGACATAGAAGAACATGCCCAATAACATTCAGTTAGAAAAATCATGGTTACGTGAACTTCAATCCGAATTTGAGCAATCGTATTTCACGCAATTAAAAAGCTTCCTAAAGCAAGAGAAAAAAATAGGCAAAACGATTTACCCTCCAGGTAATGACATTTTTGCTGCCATGAATGCGTGTGATTTTAATCACGTCAAAGTGATAATCATCGGACAAGACCCATATCACGGTTCAGGCCAAGCTAATGGATTGTGTTTTTCGGTTAAGAAAGGCATTACAATTCCACCTTCATTGGTCAATATTTACAAAGAGCTTAAAGCCGACTTGTCTATATCACCAGCCCCTCATGGAGATTTGTCAGGCTGGGCTCAACAAGGCGTACTGTTGCTAAACGCAACATTAACGGTTGAACAAGCAAAGGCAGGTTCGCATCAAAACAAAGGTTGGGAGGAGTTTACCGATGCTATTATTGAACGTCTGAATAACAGCAACAATCCTATGGTCTTTATGCTTTGGGGTGGGTTTGCCAAACGAAAGGGAAAAAAGCTCGACAGAAAAAAGCACTTGGTTTTAGAAAGCGGGCACCCAAGTCCATTGAGTGCCAATAGAGGGTATTGGTTTGGAAACCGACACTTTTCGAAGTGCAATGAATTTCTAAATAATAACGGACAGCAACCAATAAATTGGTCTTTAGACTGAACAGCACACTGCTGTCTCTATCGCACTAAAACGCGCTTGGGTTGATACGGCTTATCGTTTACTACTACGCCGATATAATACATACCCTTGGCCCAACCGGTGACATTGATCTTTTTATTAAAATCAACAGAGGTAGAAGTAAACTGAGCAACCAAGCGGCCGTTACCATCAGTAATTTCAACTAAACTTCCTTTGGCATCTTTTATTTGCATGTTTAACGTATCGGAGGTTGGGTTAGGATAAACCGACACATATTTGGTCGATTCCGTAAGTGTTGGTTTCACACTCAAACGATCTGCCTCGTTTACCGCAAATGCGTATTGGCCTTTCTGAACATTATGTATGGTGAAAGAACCTCGTTTATCGAATTTAGAACCCATCTCCCAAGTATAATCTGCACAAACTTCCCAATTTGCACTAGGACTAGCCCGATACATCAACACCATCGATTCTTCCGTATTTCGGATTAAATCCACGTCTAAATATCCAATTAAAAAATTGTTACCTGTTTCGCGACCAAAATATTCGATGGTAGCATCCGCTTTAAAATCTGAATCCCAAACACCGTCAACGCTCCAATACCGCTCTCGTGATATAAAAGGTAAACCTTTGTTGAAATAGTTATCGGCACCTACCCAATTGTGTTCAACACGTACCAAAGATGAATCGCTACTTGACTTTACATCAACCGTCATCATTGCATCTCCAAAATCATACGAACCTGTATCTTTTATCCATTTATAATCGTCTGTAATTGCATCACTAATTTTTTTGTGCATATCAATGGCAACATACACCGGCACAAAATCAGTTTCCAGCATCATTTGTTGTCTTTCTTTTCCAAGGCGAATAGTATAGGTTTGAGTTGAAAAATCTTTGGCGAAAAATGTAACATCCATCGGCACATCGTCGAAAAATTTTGGCGCAAAACGCTTACGTTGTCCAACGACTAAAGAGGTAAGATATTTGTCTCCTTTGGGTTTAGCTTCATAACCAAGAACAGAAAAATGCGGAAATCCCGGATTGTACACCCATTGATCAAAAAACGACTTCAAATTTTGAGCTGTATACGTTTGAAAATGTGCTTCCAAGTCAGCACTAGACACATCCTGAAACTTATATTTCACTAAAAAGGTCTGAACAGCTTCAAAAAAAGACGAATCACCCATGTACCCGCGGAGCGTATGTACTACATCAGCACCTTTGTCGTATACATGACTACCATATGTTTGGGTGTGGCCTATTCCTGAAATTGGCAAGGTGTCGCCGTCCCTCAGATGGGCATAATGCAACACAGCTCTATGGTTAGACGATATATCTTGGTCGTACCTTTCCTTACCATATATCCATTCAAGGAATACCCTTTCTGAATATGAGGCCCAGCCTTCATTGATCCACATATCTTCTGCCGTGCGACAAGTCACAGTATTACCCCACCAATGATGACCAAGTTCGTGTGCATATAGTGTTTCATAGGTTAAGTCTCCATCGACACCAAAATTTGGATATGCAATATTTGTTGCATGCTCCATGGCCCCACCATTAAATGGCACAGCGTTAAACCCTATTCGATCAAATGTATGCGTGCCATATCGAGATAGATAGGCATCAATACAACCATTTAGATTTCGGAATGACTTCGCCATATCTACTGAATCTTCGGCTATACTGCTCAATATCACAGGAATTCCATTGTGCGTATATTCATTCAATGTGTAGGGGGCTATTGCAACGCTCGACAAATAAGTCGGTATAGGTTGTTTCAACTCCCAATGATACGTTGAGGTTCCATTGCCATTGTTTGTAACCCCTGATAAAAGACCATTACACATGGCCTTTTTATCATCGGTGCACGTAATGAGGTATGAATAGGTAGCGCGGTCTGTAAAATTATCTAAACAGGGATACCATACACGGCCATAATTATGCGGATTAGACGTAAAAGCGACCCCCAAGTTAAACGCATAATCGCCAGAATAGTAGAAACCTCCCCAACTCGCATCGCGTTTAGGTTTACCGTAGTAGTACACTTTTAGTTTAATCGTATCAGACACCTTAAGCGTTTCCTGCAGAACGACGTCCAGATTCATTCCATTTTGAGCATACGTTAATGACACACCTTCTTTCATTACACTGTCAACGGTTAATCCTTCAAGTTGTACTTGAATGTTTTTAATAGTTTCTGTTGCGACAATCGTGAGTTCGGTAAACCCTTTAAGTGTTTGATTCTGAAAGTCTGTAAAATCCAATGCGATGAAATAGTGTATTACATCAATTTGGGAAGACTTCTTTTGATAAGACTGAGTGGACTGAAGGCTGTGTCCACATCGAAAATCACCTATCGGTTTTTGCCCAAAACATGAAACCGCAATTATTTGCAAACCCAGCAGAATGCCATATTTACTCAACTTTCTCATTCTCTAAAATAGTATCGTTAAATTCGTAAAATATCCAATTAAATCAAGAACACAATGTTACGCATTTCAATTCTTTTATGTTGTATGGCCGCAATCAACGTATTTGGCCAAATCAC
The DNA here is from genome assembly GCA_905478335.1 of uncultured Bacteroidia bacterium. Taxonomy (GTDB): domain Bacteria; phylum Bacteroidota; class Bacteroidia; order NS11-12g; family UBA9320; genus UBA987. The sequence goes on from CAJQIC010000010.1 coordinate 9,039, forward strand.
AATCAACAAAAACCACATGCCTAGTTCTGGCGACGAAATTGAATACTCAACAGCTTTAGCTTTTGGGGTGGATGTGAGCAAAACAGGTGAGAACGTATCATGGGATTATACGAAACTCACCAATACCGGTGACGACATGGACAAATATGTGAGCAGCTTAAGAACTCCATATATCCTAAATTTTGGCTTTACAACATTTGGGAAAAAAGTGACTGACACACTTGGCTTTGGCAATTTCCAATTTAAAAATATTTATAATTTTTTTCAGAATTCAAATGCCAGTTTTCGTGATGTAGGCATGGGATTTCAATTCGCCGCTATTCCGCTTCCGCAAACAGGAAAACACACAGATGCTGATGAAATATTTGTATTTCCGCTTAAGTACGGAGATAAGGACTCAACAACTTTTGATGTGGAAGTGCCCATATCTGCAGGTATAAAACTAGGCTCGTTTATTAGAAAAGGAAACCGTGTAACGACCGTTGACGGATGGGGTAAAATATCAACGCCATATGCCAAAGACGTAGAGTGTATTCGTGTGAAAAGTGTCATTACTGAATTGGATTCCATAAGTGTTTCGACGCCTTCCATTAAGTTTGGACAGTATGTTACACGTATCGAATACAAGTGGCTAAGTACCACGGAAAAAATACCGATGCTGACCATTACAGGCAACGAAGTTTTAGGACGGTTTACACCGACGGTTGTTCAGTATAGAAATGAATGGTCTAAGGTAACACCAATAGTGGTTGATTTCGAATCAGACAAAGTTTCGCCAAAACAAGGCACCGTTGTTAATTTCACAAACAAATCAGAAGGAGACGACCTTTCTTTTGTCTGGACGATGAGCCCGAATACCGGATTTGTTTTCGTCAATGGCACTTCAGAAAATGAAGCGCATCCTAAAGTTGTATTCCAAGATACGGGATGGTATACCGTCACCTTAAAAGCCACTGACAAGAATGGCTCAGCAACAGAAACAAAAGAAGACTTTATTCACGTACGAGACAGAAACTCGTCTATACAGGAATTTGCTACTGCTCAGTTTGATGTATACCCTAATCCAGCGCAGTCATACGTAACAGTATCCCCAAAATCAAAAACAGACGTATACGAGGTAGAGATATTCACTTGTACAGGTGAAAAAGTTAGCGCCTCGGCTTTCAAAAAAGACAGCCAAATTAACTTACCTGACGAGTCAGGTATCTACATTATGCACATATATTCTGGTGGGCACCACGTCACCAAACGTATTGTTAGGCTTTAATTTTTGAAGCCATTCTCCATCCAACAATTGATTTGTTGAATTTCCTCTGATGATAACTGGCCGCCAGAAGGAGGCATTCTATTACAGTTATCACTCCAAGTTATGACACATTTTAACCTGTGGGCAACCACTTTTGAAGCGGTTTCGTATGACGTCAAGTCGATAGCGTTTGCTGGTTTTGGGCCAGAATGACAGCCAGTACAACGCGCATCGAAAATGCCTTTTATTGTACTAGAGTATGTAATTTGATCATTACAAGTAATTTTGGTTTCCGTTTCTGACTCAACAACTTTCTTGGATAGATTACAAGAAGACCCCACAACGAGTAGGACAAACGCCAACAGGCTGGTGATTTTAAATGATTTTTTCATATTGCAATCAAATATGGGAATTTAGACGTAATTATTCATGTAAATTTATGTAAGCAATTACTCTAAATCCTATCAAACAAGAAGCTTGACCAGCAGGTTTTTCGCTTTCAATACGAATGTCGTAGCCGGGATCCAACCAGCTTCCTCCAAGTGCGACGGTATCATCAGCAATTAATTCTGCCACATTACCACACATGTTGTAAGTACCAAACGTATTTGGCCAGTAAGATTTGACTTGAGCGGCTATCAATCCTCCATCATCCCCAAAGACAGAAAAAGACATGACGTTTCTTGGGACTAACTTATACTCCTTTGTTTCTTCATCTAAGTAAATGTTTTCACCTCCAATGACTCTATGATTGTACATAAAAACGCCCTTAGAATTTCTTAACCCAGAAGGGAACGACATGGCGTAACTTTGGTGCTCTTCGCTACCTCGTGCAGCACGAATCCATTGCTTTCTTGTTGGAAGTGTAACTTTTATACCTACTTGAGGATCTTCTGCATGCAAAGAGTCAGTCAACCATTTACAATAGTTTAATGCTTGCTTTTTAGATACACCAACCACAGGGTAATCTGTATAAGCCGGATGCTGAAAGTAGTACTTAACATATGGCTCTTGGTAGGTTAGTTTTTGCCGCCATACTGTTGTGTCTGGCAGTGCAAGATTATATTCCTGAATTAAGCCGTTCTGTTTTAGACTGCTTAAATACAATTTGTAATCGCCATTTGAAACTTCCGATTCCGCTATGTAAAATGTCTCACAAGAATCGACGCGTTTCGCCCAACTATGAGTATTAATAGGTCTATCATTTCTTACTGGCAACCATACTTTACCAGATTGAACCTCAACAAAATATTTCGGCAAGTTTTTGTTTCGTATCGGTTTATTTTTAGTAGAAAAACTAGAAAACAAAACAACCAGGGTTAACATGGTACATACTGCTCGAAAATTCATTCTTTAATTTTTAGTTACTCTCTAAACGGCAACACATGCAAATAATTGCATCCCAATATGTTGATTAACGCATTAGACGGTTTACGGGAAGATGCCAATAATATTGCAAACGCCACAAACAGCCCTCTCCTCAGTTTTATTATCTTCGTTTTATTCAACAGACATCTAATGAAACATACTACTAAACTTGGTCTTACATTATTCTGCGTTTTATTTTCCCTTCTTGCTTTTGCCCAAGGTTCGGACAAATACAGTGTGACTGCTGAAGCCATTGCAAATGGCGATGCAACCGCAATAACACTTAATTTTATTCCAGCCAGCAATGCAACTGGTTATGAAATTTTCAGGAAGGATTTAGGGACAGCGGCTTGGGGGTCGGCATATGCTACTTTAGGCGCTAACGATTCAACCTTTATAGATAGAGCAATCGAAAAAGGAAAAATGTATGATTACCAAATCAAAAAAACAGGAGCTGCTGGCCTAGTTGGCTATGGCTACGTCACTGCTGGTGCGCAAGTTGACGCTGTTCACGACCGTGGCGTTGTTTTACTTGTGATTGATTCTGCATTGGCAGAAGGATTAAACGAATCGTTAGGTATGATGCGGATGGATTTAGTGGCAGACGGCAATCAGGTTGTAGAATACGTTGTTTCACAAAAAACAGATCACATCACCATTAAATCGAAAATTGACGATTACAAAAAGCTATATCCAAACCTAAATCACGTATACATACTTGGGCACGTTGCTGTACCTTATTCTGGTATATATTGTGAAGACACGTATTGGGTTGTACCACCTGACGGACACAAAGAAGGTAGCGGAAACCATTGTGGTGCATGGGCTGCTGACGCTTATTATGGTGTTTTATCAGGAAGCTGGAGTGACATTTACGCAGTTACTTCTGGCGTTAGACCGCACACCAAAAATGAGCCTAACGATGGAAAGTTTGATCAGATCATACTTCCAGGAAAAGTGGAATATGGAATTGGTCGTGTTGATTTATCTCGGATGCCAAAATTCTCCAAGTCTGAACTTGAACTCACCAAACAGTACATTACTAAAAATCACAATTATCGGTATGCCATCTCGTCACCAGTTCAAAAAGCCTTAATCGACGAAAATTTTGGAGCGAACGCCAACGAGCAATTTGGTGCAAGTGGTTACAGAAGCTTTGGGGCAATGGTGGGCATCGAAAATGTTAACAAGAATGACTACATGTCGACGTTAAAAGACGAACAATATATTGTTGCTTATGGAACAGGTCCTGGCTCTTACACCTCAGCAGGTGGAATAGGTACTACCGACAATTTTGTCACCAATCAAGGAGCAGCATACTTCAATATGTTGTTTGGCAGTTTCTTTGGTAATTGGGATATTTCTAATAATTTTTTACGTGCTCCTTTAGCTGTAGAAAATGGTGGATTGACAAATGCTTGGGCCGGACGTCCAAACTGGCACTTTTACCCAATGGCGTTTAACCAAACTGCGGGATATTGTGCGAAACTGACTCAAAATAACAAGACAGAATACAATGCTGGTTTTTTCACCAATCAAATTCATGTCGCATTAATGGGTGACCCGACGCTAAGAATGCATATGTATGCGCCACCAACAAATTTCAAAGTCACTACTTCCGACGCCAATCAGACAGTTAATCTAAGCTGGACAGCTTCAGCTGACGGAGCAGATGGCTATTATGTTTATTATAGCAAAGACTCTTTAGGACCATACACCAAATGGAATCCAGACCCGATAAGTGGCACAACCTACTCCAACGATGCGCCTCATCAGGGCACAGTGTATTTTATGGTACGTGGTGTGCGATTAGAGGAAACCAAATCTGGTAGCTTCTATAATCTTAGCCAAGGTCGTTTTACACAAACCGATAACTTGATCAACACTTCTGTGGATCCTATTTTAACCAAGGTCGATGACTTGGGTGTTTTTCCTAATCCCACTTCCGGATTAATAACCCTGAGATATACTGCCGACAAAGGAGATGAAGTAACCGTATCTGTACTAGACCTTAAAGGTCAAGAGGTACATAATAGATTATTGTCCGGATTTGGCGCACAAACACACACGCTTGACTTAACACGTTTATCGCCAGGATTATATTTGATTAAGGCAAATAACGCTACGCAACGATTGGTTTTAAAATAAAAACGCTCCAAGGTGTGTAGCCTAGGAGCGCCAGTAATTCCTATTTCTAGGTTTAACTTAACTTTTAGAAGTAGTGCGCATCGCTGCGTGCTATATGGAAATTCTTGTCTTAGTTTTTGGTTTATTTGCTTCCTATATTAATCTATAATATTTGCGTTTCGAGTAGTTAAATAGTCAACACAAAACAATAATAAATAATCGTATTATCCTCAAATAGACTCTTTTTCAGTGTATAACACTGCATACGGCATTAATCTCAAAACTCAAACCCTTCTATCTCTAATTATCAAGGCTAGAATAGATAAAATATCCAACATTTAAGCCTATGGCAATAACATACACTTTACAATTTTGTGACAATAAACAAGAAACTAACCAAGCCATATTTTGTCTGACAAAAACATTAAACAAAAACATAAAAGTTAAAGAAATAGTGAATAAACATCTGATTAAGAATATTTTAACAGAAATGATAAAAAGACACTAGTAAAATTAACTAGAGGCGACGTGCATCACATAAATTGGACACCTTGATTCAATCGTTTTTATTCAAATTGTCATCCAAATGTTACATTTATGTCAAATAGCCCGCCATAACTGTCATATTTAATGGAGCTTAATCAGTCACAAGTAGGTTCACTGCGGTGTCAGGTCAGCTAAAACAGGTAACAGCATTGTCATAAAGAACTTTTTACTGCCAGATACGGTTATTTTAGATAGAATTTACCTGTTGAGTATGATTACATTCGCGTTGCAGGAGTTATTATTAGTATCCTGTGTAGGTATAACAAATAATTTTTAATTTAACAAAAACAGATGAAACAACATCAACAAACGAAATGGCTTTCGTCCCTTTATCGGGGAGTGCTTATGTCTGTCAGCTTACTTTTGGTAAGTGGAATGGCAATGGCGCAATTAGACGGTACGTACACCGTCAACGCAGCTTCCGCAACTAGCGGAACAAACTTCAAATCGTTCGCTGACCTTGCCTCAGCCCTCGGAACAAACGGGGTAAAAGGTGCAGTAACGGTTAATGTGGTTGCTTCTTCAGGTCCTTACAGTGAATCGGTAACCTTTGGTGCGATTACTGGAACTAGCGCGACAAACACCATTACAATTAATGGTAATGGCAACACAATCACAACAACGTCTTCTACGTATGTAATGCGTCTAAATGGTGCTGACCGTATCACGGTTAACAACCTAAAGATTGATGCAGCAGGTACAAGCAACAACACAAAATGTGTTTTGATGCAAAACAATGCAGATTACAACACTTTTGACAATTGTGAGTTTATCGTTTCTAAATACACAAGTACCTCAAACAGTACGGCATACATTGCCTTCTCTGCTTCGACTACGTCTAACAGATCTGCGGGAAATCATGGATCGTACAACACATTCTCAAACAGTAAAATGTGGAATGGTTCTACAGGTAACAGTGCAGGACCTTACTATGGTATTACTAACTATTATAACCGTAGTGCCGGTGGCAACAAGTTTGAGAA
>CAJQIC010000011.1 GCA_905478335.1 uncultured Bacteroidia bacterium
TTCAGATACCAATGAAATCCCTAAACAAAGCGGAAGGGCAACTAGGAAAACTACTATACTCGCGGAAAAATCTTTTCCTAAAAACTTTAAATCAAATTCCTTTGACATGTATTCTTACTTTTTTGATTGTTTTAAATTAATGAATGGGCAAATGTGCCAGTACGAAGACTTCATTAACATTCGGGTGGTGGCGATACAACGGCTAACAGAGGAGGAGCGTGCTGCAAGTTTACAGCCATTTTGCTTGTATTCCTTTTGAATTTAGCCAAGGTTTGGTCACCTTGTGTTTGTGAAAAAAGTTCATCTTTTTCATCTTCACACTCCTTCTTACACGACGACTCTTCAAAGTCTGTATCAACTGTCTCATACAGGTCGAGCGCAACATCGAAAAAATTGGAAATAGGGCTAACCATCACCATTAATACCAAGGTTAAAAGGCAAATAAATATTTTGTTTCTCGACACTATTGCAAATAAACTAATTCTAAAGGTAACATCACTCATATTAATATTTTGAATTCCTATGTTAAAGACAGCTAGTTATTCGTTAAGTAATAAATCAACCTGTTTTGAAGCGTAGTAAAACATATCTTGTATGGGTATTAATCCTTGTAGCATGCTTTGCCACGTGGATTATGCTAAAGTCTGCTCGTACGAATAAAACGGTAGGCATACAGCCACTGGGTAGTTTCCCTCAAGTGCAGATCGATTCTATTCAATCTGCCATCCAAACTCAATATGGTTACCAAGTAGTGGTATTGCCAAAACGAGAACTACCGGAAAATTGCTTTGTACAAATCAAATCACCAAGATATCGCGCCGACAAGCTGTTGAAATATTTGAAAAGCATACGACCTGATTCTATTGATTTTATGTTGGGTTTAACGGCCACGGATATTTCAACAACGAAAAAGGACAAATTAGGGCGTATCAAGCAGCCCAAATCAAAGTATGAAGATTGGGGAATCTTTGGTTTAGGTTATCGTCCTGGCAGCGCCTGTGTGGTTTCTTCCTATAGATTGTCTAAGCCCAATAAGACAATCGAAAGACTGCAGAAGGTAGTTGTGCACGAACTAGGACACAACCTTGGTTTGAAACATTGTACCTCTAAACTCAACTGTGTGATGGATGATGCTGCTGAAACCATTCGAACTGTTGACGCTGGCCACATCACCTTATGTGATAAGTGCAAGAATGTTTTGGACTAAAGACGGAAGACGGAAGACTGGATATACTGACGTCGATTAGTGAATCATTCACTCATTCCACCTTCAATCCTTCAATCCTTCAATCATTCAGCCCTTCAAACATTCAGTCATTGGGAACTATCCATCAGGAGTTGGTTTGTTAAGAATATAGACTAAAGACTAAAGACGAAAGACTAAAGACTGGGTATGCTGACGTCGATTATTGACCCATTCACTCATTCAGTCATTCAATCCTTCAATCCTTCAGACATTGGGAACTATCCATCAGGAGTTGGTTTGTTAAGAATTGAAATTTGAAAATTGAGAGTTGATAATATTTTGACTCTGGACTGATTGACTAAAGACGTAGGACTAGAATTCTGTTCATCAAACATTCACTCATTCCACATTCAGTCATTCAATCCCTCAATCATTCAGCCCTTCAGACATTCAATCCTTCAATCCTTCAATCCCTCAACCCTAGTAAGTCCTCGTCATATCTTCATCCACGCAAATAATAAAGTCAGCGCGTCCTTTCGATTCTTCGTCTAGGCTGCTATTGTCTTCTTGGGTAACTGTTGCTATGGTGGCCACACGTGTGCCAGGCCGGTATTGCTCTAAGTACCAATAAATGCCTTCGTAATAGTCAGAATGAAAACTCCCGTTGTAATGAATAAATCGGGTGTTGTCACATATGTCGCACAATTGTGTGTTCAATGCGTTTATAATCGAATGCGCCATGGTAGCATCTTTCACAGCTTGGGCTTTAATGAGCTTAGGACTTCCATGGTCTCCCATCATTTTTAAAATCGCTTGATATCTAGGTAAATTTATGTCAAACGGAATAGGTAAAGGAGCAATCCATGCCTTTTCTTCATCAGGCAAGGTGTCTAGTGCAGTGAAGTCTTTTTTGTATACCAAGCTCGCATAACGGCGCGGAATATTAGTTGCAATGAACTGATAACCAGAATCTTTAGCAAAATCAACCAATGGTTTATAATCCGTTTTATGATTGTTCCATAGCCTTGCAGTGGTGTCAAAACCTTTTTGATTGATACTGTCTTTTAAGTACAAGTTAAGCGCATCTTGATTGTCTCTTTCAATCATTTCGGCACCAAGAATAAGGTCATAGTTCTTAGATAGGTCTTTGGTTACTTCTAATTCAAGCCAATGACTAATCGGGTTATCATGATATTCGCCAAACAGCGTAATTTCATTTTTAGATAACGTTTTAAGCATCTTTTTGTAGGATACTTTTTTACCCTTAGCGTTATAAATAACGTAACCGGATTTGTTTTGCGCAAAGCTGAATGACGCACAAAATATCAAAAGTGCAGCGAGTAGGTTTTTCATAGCTATTTAAGATGTAAAATGAAGTAGTCTGTGACTTTCTGATATAAATGAACTCGATCCATACCGCCAACATTATGCGGATGATGCGGGTATACGAAATAGTCTAAGTTGGCATTGCCACTTTGTATGTTTTTCTGCAAATACATCAAACTATGCTGCCAGAGTACAACGTTGTCTTGTCCACCATGAATCATAAGGAGCTTGCCTTCAAGTTTATCGACATAATTCAGCAGGTTGTTGTTTTTATATCCTTCAGGGTTCTCTTCAGGCGTGTCCATATAACGTTCGGTGTACATAATTTCGTAATAACGCCAGTCAATAACAGGCCCACCAGCAACACCTACTTGAAACGTACCCGGTTTTCTGGTCATCAAAGATGTAGTCATAAACCCACCATAGCTCCAACCATGAATTCCCATTCTATTGGCATCTACCCAAGGCTGTTTTTTAAGAAATTCAACCCCTGTCAGTTGATCTTCCATTTCCACAGTTCCACACTGACGGAAAATGGCATTTTCAAATTCAATTCCTCTGTTGGCTGATCCTCTGCCATCGATTGTGAACACCACAAATCCTTGCTGAGCCATATATTGAAACCACAAATTTGCTCCACCCAACCAGCGGTTATTAATCATTTGTGCATGCGGTCCATTGTATAAATAAACAACAACGGGGTATTTTTTAGTTGCATCGAAGTCAATGGGTTTAAACAGGCGATAATACAAATCCGTTTTGCCATCGTTGGCAGTCAAAGTGCCTATTTCCATTGCACCAAGCTTGTATTCCTTTAATGGATTATCAACGGATTTCAATACGCCTAAGTTTTGCCCACCAGTGCCGAGCACTCTAATTTCTCTTGGTATGATAGTGCTGCTAAAATCATCAATAAAGTTCTTATTGTTTGGGCTCGCGTTTATACGATGCGTGCCTTCGTTCGACGTTATTCTTTTGATTTTTTTGCAGTTACTAAAGCTCACTTTATACAAATCCCTGTTAATGGGTGATTCTTTGGTTGCGGTGATGTATAACGACTTGCCATCTTCACTAAAACCATGAAAATCAATCACTTCCCACGAACCCTTAGTTAACTCCCTAATCAGCTTACCTTCAGTGTTGTACAGATAAAGGTGTGTGTATCCATCTCGTTCGCTCCACCATATAAATTGATCTTCTTTTTCTTTTAGAAAGATCAAACCATGTTCCGGTTCTACATACTTTTCATGCGTTTCTTCGAACAAAGTTTTTACGTAATCGCCGGTTGTTGCGTGAAACTGTTTCAACCACATATGGTTCTGGCCTCTATTAACTACCGCGATGTACACGTATTTCCCATTTGGTCCCCAAGAAACATTGGTTAAAAACTGTTCTTTTGGTTCTCCTGTTTTTAAATAGGTGACGTTTTGTGTCGCTACGTTATAAACACCTACTGTTACGTGGTGACTTTTATCTCCGGCAACAGGATAGCGAATCATGTCTGCTGTGGCAGGTTTTGAGCCTAAATGGTGCAAGGGATATTCGGTTACCATGGATTCATCCATTCGGTAGAAGGCAAGCATATCGCCTTGGTCAGACCAAAACGTGCCATTGGTTATACCAAATTCACTTCTATGCACTGCTTGTGCGTACACAATGCCGTTTCCACCGTCTGTGGTGACTTGCTGACCATTAACCCAAAGATTATCTTCTGATACGTAAGCCACGTTGTTGGCATCCCATGCAATGTCTGCATGTGCCATTTCTCCTGGTGTATAGTCAAGTAACTTTTTTACGGTTTTTGTATTTCGGTTGTAAAAGAAATATTGATTGTTGTGGTAAAATCTGAATCCATTGGTGTTCATCCAACGAACTCCGCGTGGCAAAGTCGGCAAACTGTCTTCGCTGATGCTTAACAGTCCTGATTCGATGTCGGCACGTTTAACATAGGTCGACAGGCCGTTGTTGGTCGATTCGATTTCGAAGATTGCAATCACTTTTTCACCATCTAAGGTATCGAGGTAACTATAATGTTCATCATCCACCCACTGCAACTGCGAAAGCCCAGAAGGGTATAAGTTATAGCCAGCGATGGCCTCACGCATGGTTAACATTTTGTCCTGCCCATTGGCTATAGAGAACAAAAGGACTACCCCCAAAAATAAACTTAGTGTCTTCTTCATTTTATAAGTTTTGGGCAAACTTATTTAAAACCACCAAAATACAAGCGCATTCACGGTAGTGAGGCAAAAATTTTGGATAAACGTTATAGGTCCGGTACTATAGTTTTATGTAACATGATTTTGGTTAATTGTCTTATATTGAGCGTATTACGAATAGGTTATATTTGGGTAACCAATTTTGTACAATTATGACAAAGCGAAGTTCCCTGCTCTCCATCCTGTTATTTCCACTTATTTCCACTTTCACCCTCATCTATAGTTGTGGACCCGTGGAAGAGACACCAGAGCCCGACGAAACAACTGCAACGGTCACTGGTTATGCGACGGATGTTATCAACCATACACATATTATTGATACCGATCCTTGCCCTCAACCGGTTACGACGAAACTTCAAATATTTTGCCATAAAGACGACGAGTTTACGACTTGCAGCGCAGATTCGGTAAGCATTGAAGGCCGAACCGATGGCTTAAACATTTCATTTATCAACGGATTGAAATATGTGCGGTTATCGACCAGTGGAGCACCAACAGTTGCAACCTTAGAATTTACATGTGGTATACCTGAGTCGTTTACCCAAATCTATAAGCTCAACTTATTTAAAAACGGAAACTTAGTTGATACGGAAAATGTAGAAGTTGTGGTTACCGTTAAATAGGTTGTTATTGGCATTATTCAACAGATACTACAGGTTTTTTCTGTATGAATATGGCAGCGATGAGTGATATCCCTAAACCGATTGGGAATATTTCAAATGCGGTCATTAATGCTTTTAGGAATGGATTGGCGTAATACCCTTTCCAAGTGGCCATTTGATCAAGTTGGTCTTGCAAGTCTTTAGATTCCAGACCACTACTTTTAATGTTTTCCTCCATCATGGTGAACATTCCTTCTAGAACCTGCGGGTAAATCGCAGTCATAATCATCCATGCGGCAACGTAAAAAACCGTGGTAATCGCACTGATTTTTAGCCCAACCATAAAGGCTTCTTTGTACGTTATAAAATTATTTTTTAGCTGTCTTTCTTTAATCATCCCAACGATAATCATACTGAATGCTAAAAAGATACCTGAATAGCCTATTAGTTCTGAATTTTTGTAACCCACATCACCAGTACCATTCGCCATAATTATGGCTCCAATAACAGTGAAAAGTGCTGTGATAGCACCAGCTATAACTCCAAATTTTATTGCGTTGTTTTTCATTTTTACGTTGTTTTCTTATTCAAGGTTAAAGTCAACATGACAATGGTGCTTATTACACCATACAGTACGAATGCTTTTTTAGGCATATACAAGTATACCATTCCCTGTAAATCCGGTGCACTAGAAACTGTATATTTTTTTTGGTAACTTTACGCAATTCATTAAAACAACAATATGTTGAAAACCGTTATTACCGCCTGTTTGCTGCTTTTTTCACTCGTTTCTTTTAGTCAATTCACTTCACCTAGTGTACAGCTTACGCATAATCAGAACCGGTCAGGAGGCAGTCAAAGTCATGGTAAAGCAACGAATCATCCAACCCAATGCGGTGTTGATACGTTGGATTATGGCTATGAAAAGCTAATTGCAAATCTGTATGTGAATGGTTCAAACTCTTCATTACGTGCGATAAACATTTCGTTGGGTTATAGACTCGGCCAGTTTTATACAACACCTGGAGACGTGACGATATCTGGTTTTAAATTTTATGCTTGGTCGTTAGACACCTCTGCCAATTTTGTTGACGTGTATTGCGAAATATATGAAGCTGGTGCAGACAGTCTGCCAAAAGGCACACCTTTAAGGGCAGATACCCTGCGAATAGATTCCACTTTCAGAAACGGCGTATTGGATAGTATTGCTCAGTTTGCCAGCTTTAAGCCGTATACAACGGACAAACCTTTTATAGTGGTTGTTCGAAGTGTAGACAGCATGCGGGTAGCCGTGGTGGCCAATGATTATATAAATCAAGATGGTTTTGGAGAGAATTATGCCTGTGGGTCTATAGGTGGCAGATGGTATAGAAGTCTGAATCTCAATATCGGTGGTAATACGTTGGACTGTGATATGTTGTTAGAACCTTTCGTATCGTATAAACTCCATAATGAGTTTAGGTTAACAGATTGCTACGACTATAAAGACTCTGTTTTTTTTAAGAATACCTCATCACCTTTCTATTTTAGCCCACAGTATAACATCTATAAGTTTTATGAAGACTTTAGAGGCTATAACTATGAGAGATATTGTCATCGTTGGAGCTACGGTTCTGGATTTTATTACAGTCAAGTAGAAGGAGGTACGAAATTTTCAAGTCCAATAAACGTAAACATCGGTTTAAGAAGTATTCTATACAGTATGACGGGATCTCGTGCTTGTGAGGATACCACCGTTAAACCGTTTTCGTTTCAACCGGATCAGGTTGAAATACAAGGAGATAAAGACATTTGCTCTGGCAATACAGCCACATTGATTGGCCTAAGTACGGGGCAAATTCATTGGTATAAAACAGTTGTTGATACAACCCCGTTGCTTATCTCGCCAGACTATGTGACACCAAATGCGTTGCAGGAAAATGATACTGTTTTTGCCCAAGCCATCAACAAGCATTGCAAATCAACACGTAAACGACAGATTATTACGGTGACTGAAACACCTACACTACCAACAATCAAAGACGATTCGATTTGTTTGAATTCATTGGCCAACTTGGTTGCAACCAGTAAAATTGGTTCAACGCGGTGGTACGTTGATTCTACTACGCTAATTTCGAACCATACGGGTGATTTTTTCCAAGTTGGTCCGCTGACACAAGACACGTTCTTTTATGCCAAAACGGTTAACGGTAATTGTTCTCATGCAGGTAGGGTAAAAGTAAACGCATTTGTTAGTAACGCCTTTGCTCCAGACGAACCAAAAATTAGTTCAGACACCGCAATATGCTTGTTAGACGGTGATATTACGTTAAAAGCAACGGGTGCCAATACATTGCGTTGGTATGATGTAGCTGCTGGCGGAAACCCAATTGCTACTGGTGATACAACATTGACCTTTACACCAAATGAACGAGGAACTTATTATCGATATGTCGACGCGTATAATGGGATTTGTCCTAGTAGTAGACTGCCGATCAAGGTAACCGTAAACCACTTCCCAACATTGTCTTCTATAGCTGATCAAGAGGCGTGTGTTGGAGAGGATATCATTGTGGAGTATAAAGATATTCCTGGAAATATTGACTGGTACGACAGTGCTGTTGGTGGAAAATTGATAACTAAAGGTAAATTAGTCTTGTTCTCTAGCATTGTTAAATCTGAAACATATTATCTTCAAACCTACCAAGGAAACTGCATTGACTCTGTTAGACACCAATGGAACTATACGGCAATACCATTTGGGAAAATTCAATCTTCGACCTTAGATACCCAAGCATGCGATATGCAGGTGCCTACATTAGAGGTTTCAACTGATGTTGGGACGGTGATATGGTATGATAACGAAGGAAATGAGATAAGTCGTGGTGATGCATTAAGTCTTGACCCATTGGCAGAAGATGTTCAAGTATCCTACGAAATAGACAATAAAGGCTGTTTGACAGGTAAAACGGATCATATGGTTCATTGGCGGATTATGCCGGACGCCAACTATGATTACCAAGTCACGTGGAGAGATGTCACTTTTGCTTCTCGCCTAATTGATCAAGGCCAGTACATATGGGAATTCGATGACGGAACAGATACCTCAATGGGTACTGATGTTGAACATCATTATTACGACGACGGTAACTACAATGTTTCGTTAATGGTGGCGTCTCCATTTGATTGTATAGATACGGTTACAAAAACAATAACTATTAACTCAGCGGCCGTTCAAAACATAGACAACTCCACTATTAACGTTTATCCCAACCCCAATTCGGGCTTATTTACACTAAAGCTTGCAGATGGTTTTAATCATGTTGATATAAACATTTACAATTCAGAAGGCCGAGAGGTATTTAGCCAAACTTTAGATGAAGGGTTAGGAGAGTACACCATCGACTTACGCAACAAGCAGCTTTCGAATGGTTTGTATATCTTGAAGGCAAATCAAGGCAGTCGTACTTCGGTTCTGAGACTAGTTGTTAATTGATAGCTGATAGCTGATAGCTGATAGTTGAAAATTGATAGTTGAAAATTGAAAGTTGAAAATATTTTGACTCTGGACTGATTGACTAAAGACGCAGGACTAGAATTCTGTTTTTCAAACATTCATTCACTCATTCACTCATTCCACATTCACTCATTCAATCCTTCAATCCTTCAATCCTTCAATCCTTCAATCCTTCAATCCTTCAATCCTTCCAAATTAGCGTAAGGATATCAACAATTAAACCACTCCATACGGTAATTCAACATCGTGCTTTTAATATTGCTTACAATTCTTATGGAAGCATATATTGAAGTGACAATACCCGTTCTTGACGAACGCAAAGAGATTATTACCGCAGAGCTCGTTAACCTTGATTATGAAGGTGTTTGGGAAGAAGGGATGTCGCTAAAAGGATATATTCCTAAGTCGCTTTTTGCGCATAAAACCTTGTACGATACGCTGGCCAAGTATGGCATGGAAAACAATTTCAAGTATGCAGAGGTCCAGGATAAGAATTGGAATGAAGAATGGGAAAAGCATTACGAACCCATACTCGTAGACGATCAGGTTTATGTGAGGTCGCCATTTCACGAGACTAAACAAGGCATACCGTTTGAAGTCATTATCCAGCCTCAGATGTCATTCGGCACCGGGCATCATGAAACTACCCAACTGATGATTGAGATGATGCTAACGACTTATATCAAAGACAAACTTGTATTAGACATGGGAACAGGCACAGGAGTGTTGGCATTTTTGAGCAGTCTTTTGGGCGCAAAAGAAGTAATCGGAATTGATTATGATCAAAACTCGGTGGATAACGCAAAAGAGAATGTGAAATATAATTCGGTCAGTAACGTTTCATTTCTACATGGTAGTCACGAGGCAATACCTTCACAGAGGTTTGAGGTTGTTTTGTCGAATATCACCAAAAACATCAATATGGGGCTTTTACCTCATCTTGCTGAACATACATCAACAGGTGGACATCTAATACTGGCAGGGTTTTTGAATTTTGATTTGGAAGAAATAGATAAAGCAACTACGGATTTAGGTTTTGAACTTGTCCGCAATATTTCCAAAAAGGATTGGGAAAGCTTGTTGTATAAAAAAATATAGAATTAAATGAAACTCGATAACCTACGCGTTTGGCGTTATGTGCTCTCTACTTGCCTGCTACTCATATTAGGCACTGGTTTTGTATTTAGCCAAACAAGGGGCTTTAGCAAAAATCCAGATATATTTATCGGTGAGCTTGGCGATCACGTTAAGAAACTAAAGGACAAAGACGTTGAAAAAACCTATGAAGCATTTCAAGCGCAATGGGAGACTGGGGTTTATACAGAAGACCAAGAAGGCATAGTCATCAGACTTGCTGAATACATGGCGTTAAAAAAGTTTAAAATCAAACCCGATTTCGAATTGTATATGCGCACCCTTGTTGCTGGTAAAGATAGCAACTCACGCGTGTCTGAAGAGAAGTTTGACGATTGGTTGTTAAACCAATACAAATTGATAAAGAAAAATCGCCGAGCGTATTTAATTGTGCTTAAAACGTCGTATGATTTGTTCAAATCCAACACGTTGTATGCAGATGCAAGTAAAAATTGGCAGTTTTCAAATACCGACTACAAGTTTATATACACTGGTGCCAATGTAAGTATTGAATTAACCAACGTAGACTTAATATGTCATGGTCCAGATGACTCACTAATCGTCCGTGAGACGTCAGGTAAATATAACATTCTGACTAATCAATGGGTTGGTAGTAAGGGACTTATAGACTGGGAGCGGGTAGGGATATCTGCTGTTAAGGCTTTTGCTGAATTTGATAAGTACGAAATTGACATGACTTCGCCTGGGTTGAAAATTGACACGGTTGAGTTTCAGTACGCCGGAGTGCTTGATGGTAAGACACTGGGTAAATTAGAAGACAAAGTTTCTGCACGTACCATTCACCGCAAAGGCGATGATTTTAGTGACTCACGCTATCCAAAGTTTATTTCTTTTAGCGATGATTTAACAATTAAAAGCTTTGAGTCTGGCAACATTGTATTTAAAGGCGGATTTGCCATGGATGGGGCTCGAATTCAAGGTCGCGGCAGCGAGGAGAACAAGGCTATTTTTGAATTCTACTATGAAGAAAAGTTAATAGTTGAAGCAAAAGCCAACGTTTTTACAATGGCTGATGGTAAAATCAATTCGCTACAAACTGAGGTGACCATCTACACAGATAGTGGAGAGATTTACCATCCACGCGTTCAATTGTCCTTCGACGATAGAAACAAAAGACTTTCCCTATTGCGTGGTCAAAAGGGGATAGAGCAAGCTCCGTTTTATGATTCAGATCATAACATTGAGATTCTTGTAGATCAAGTCATCTGGAAAATGGAGGAGCCGAAAATTGACTTCGATATGCTCATTGATGAGGAAAGAGCATTGTTCTTGTCCAAAAACTATTTTAAAGAGTACAATTACGAAAAGATAACGCGCGGTAACATGATGCGTTACCATCCAATCGATAAGCTCTATAAGTTTTATATGCTTGAGCGTACTAAGAACTTAAGCTTATATGATTATGCTAACTTTTTGGGTTCGAAAAAGGAAAATCTATATCCACAGGTGATTGGTTTGGCGAATGAGGGCTTTATCTATTATGACACGGAAACCGAAGAAATAGAAATCAAGGAAAAACTGCTCAACTATTACAAAAACCACTGGAAACTAGCTGATTATGATATTTTAAGATTTAGTTCTGTGATTGGTAAACGACCAAATGCAACACTAAATCTAGTGAATTATGACTTAGAAGTTCAAGGCGTTCGTGCGTTTCAATTTAGCGATTCACAATATGTTATTGCTTACCCAAAAGAGCAGTTTGTTCGTATAAAAAATAATAGGCGGTTACAGTTTGATGGAAAAGTGACTGCAGGTCGTTTTGATTTTTTTGGTGATCAATTTGATTTTAGCTACGAGAATTTTACCATCACATCAGAAAAAATTGATTCGCTCAAGCTTTGGTTTCCAGATACTATAAATCAGAAGTTCTTGATTCCGGTAAAATCTGTATTGAGGGATATACACGGAACCATTTACATTGATAGGTCGAATAACAAGTCTGGATTGACCGATTATCCGGAGTATCCAAGGTTTGTAAGTACAGCCCCGTCTGTAATTGCCTATGACAAAAAGAATATTCATAACGGAACCTATAACAAAGACGTTTTCCGCTTTGAGGTAGATCCATTTGATATCGATAGCTTAGACAACTTCACCATTGCCGGATTAAAATTCCCAGGAAACTTCGTTTCAGGCGGAATTTTACCGGAGTTTAGGTACGAAGCGTCCATCATGAAAGATTATTCACTTGGCTTTACCCGCGCCAACCCGCCTGGTGGTTACACCATGTACGAAGGCAAGGGACATGGTGATATCGATATTAGTATGAGTGAAGAAGGATTTTATGCAAAAGGCGAGATCGATTATGAAGGCGCTAAGTTGGAGTCCAACAAGATATTGATGACGCCAGACTCAACCAACGCCGAAGTTGAGCTGTATGAAATCAAAAAAAGTGCGAAATATCCACGATTAATAGCCAACGATGTACTGTCGCATTGGCTGCCAAAAGAGGATAAGATGTATATCAACACCAAACAACATGAGGTAGATATATTCGATGATGGGCAGGTATTTGAAGGCAACTTACTTCAAACGCCAAACACCTTATCAGGAAACGGAGAATTGAGATGGGATAACGCGGTGTTGGCTTCCGCAGACATGCGCTTTAACCCGATACATGCCGATGCCGATGTCAGTGATATTAAAATTGGCGATGTAGATGCAGGTATGATTTCCTTTGTTTCGACCAATGTGCGATCACATATTGACTTTGAAAAACGTACTGGAGATTTTAGAGCCAACGAAATGGGGCATCTAACCCAATTCCCTTATAACCAGTTTGCGTCTACGATGGACGAGTTTAAGTGGGATATGGATAAGAAAACCATCCTGCTTACACCTACGGGCCGTCAGAAATCAAAGGAGTATGTGTTTAAATCACAAAACGCCAGTCAGCATGGGTTGGTGTTTCAAAGTACCAAGGCTTTGTTTGATATGAATGACGGTATTATTTACGCAGAAGAGGTGCCTTACATCGATGTAGCAGATTCAAGGGTATTTCCATCTGATGGGAAAGTAACGATTGAAAAAGATGCCGTATTAAGACCGCTTGAAAATGCCAAAATGCTTGCAAACCGGGATAACAAATACCATGAGTTATACGACTGTAAGCTTTGGGTGGAAGGACGCTTAAGTATTGCGGGAAATGGGTATTATGTGTATAAAGACAAGTATCAAACAGGCCAAGTAATCTTCTTTGACAAGATGCGGGTTTTAAAAGATACGTCAACCATTCAAGCCAGTGGGTACATATCGGATACACTAGGATTTGCGATTAGCCCAAAAATTGGATACAAGGGCACGGCAGATATGTCTAGCAAGGAACAATTCCTTTCTTTCAAGGGTTTTGTTAAGCCACTTCATACCTATAAATACATTGTAAGTCAGTGGTTTAGATACTTAGATCAACCTGACCCAACCAACATTATTGTGAATGCTTCTGAACCTAGAAACAGTGACCGCCGGAAGCTGAATATTGGTATAAGCTTGTCACCGAATGATTCAGTAGCTGTTTATCCAAACTTTTTTGGATCGAAGTTTTCTTTTACAGACCAAGATATTTCAATTGACACCGGAGTTTTCTTTTATGACGAACTGCAAAGTGCATTCGTAGTAGGAGACAGCAATAAACTTTTAAATGGTGCGCTGAGAGGCAATACACTAACGTTCAGTGACGATTCGAAAGACATACGTGCAGAAGGTGAGTTCGATTTTGGATTGAAATTACATGAAAATTTCTCAGCACGTACGGTAGGAGAAGCGGTTAGAGGAGAAGATGATTCTACGTTCACCTTTAAAACACTGATGGCCTTGGATATGGAGTTACCTGATGAGTGTTGGCTGCGCATGTTAGAAGTATTTTCTGAAAAATCTGGAGATGCTAAAGGGATAAGTGTCGATGATCCTATAGTAAAAAGGAACATAGCTGAGTTGGTGACAGACGAAAAGAAGTATGCCAAGGTGATCCAAGAGCTAAGTGAATTCGGAGAAGTCAAACAGATTGATGAACTTAAAAAAGACTTCTTTATTAGTAACATGGAATTCTATTATTCGCATACGTTAAATGCGTTTGTTTCAAAGACCCCGATTGATTTAGCGGTGGTACACGGCAAACAAATTAACAAGCGATTAAACGCTTATACGATAATTGAGAAGAGGCGAAGCGGTACGCGAATAGCCTTGTATTTTGAAATTACGAAGTATGATTATTTCTATTTTGAGTTTCAAAGGGGTAACCTATTTGTGTATTCCACAGACAAAGACTTTAATTTGATTTTACGTCAACGGGCAGGAAAAGTTAACGAAAGAGGGTATACCGTGAGACCAAGTTCGCCTTTGAAAGTTACAAAACACGTTGACATAATAGATGCCTTAGACGAATGATAACAACCACAACTGTACTTTTAGCCATCGCGGCATACTTGCTTGGATCGATTCCTTCTGCTGTTTTGGCGGGCAAAGCTTTTTATGGTTTAGACGTTCGAGAACACGGAAGTAACAGTGCCGGGGCAACAAATACCTTTCGCGTTTTAGGCAAGCCAGCAGGTAGTCTAGTGCTACTGTTGGATGTGTTTAAAGGTGCGACTGCGGCAAACTTGGTACTGTTCGGACCAGAGCTCGAATCATCAGAATATGTTGTTGCCTTTAAAATTGCTTTTGGTCTTTTGGCTGTCGTAGGTCACATTTATCCAGTGTTTGCTGGATTTAAGGGCGGTAAAGGTATTGCGTGTCTGTTGGGTATGGTTATCGCATTAGACCCAATTCTTGCGTTAGGCTGCTTAGTCGTTTTCTTAATAATCCTGATTACAACACACATGGTATCGGCAGGTTCGATACTCGCTACATTGAGTTTCGGAATAATGACATATTTCAGATATGGATTGGATGAGCCCGTTTTACAAATTTTTGGCATCTTTGCAGTAATCTTAGTCTTGTACACGCACAGAGCAAACTTGAAACGCATCTGGCAAGGTGAAGAAAAGAAAATGTATCTATTTAAGAAAAGAAGTGAATAACGTGCTTACTTACAATTCAGACGTATCTACCAAAGAAGAAGTTGAGGTCATTGAAGACCTGATAGGCGGATATGCATTGGTTATTTTTAATGACGATGTAAACACTTTCGATCATGTTATTGATTGTTTGATGAAATACTGCGAACACACTCCTGAGCAAGCAGAACAGTGTTCAGTAATCATTCACTTCAAGGGCAAATGCGCCGTCAAGCACGGATCAACTAAATCCCTATCTCCAATCTGCGATGCGCTTTGCAGAAAAGGGTTATCCGCAACCGTTGAAATAGTATAATTGATTTCACAGTAGCTAAAACTTCATGATTGCACTCAACGACATTTCGTATGAATTTGGCGGAAACTATCTGTACAAAAATGCCAATTGGCACATAAAACCGAAAGAACGTATTGGCCTTGTTGGTAAAAATGGTACCGGTAAAACGACCTTGCTTAGGCTCATAACAGGCGAATACGAACTTCGAGAAGGGACAATTTCCAAAACCAAATCACTCAAAGTCGGTTACCTGCACCAAGAGATGTCAGAAACCGCTGTTGATCTGCCTATTGTAGATGTGGCTATGCAGGCGTTTGCTGACGTTATTGATGCAGAAATTGAAATGAACGAGATCTATAAGCGCATGGAGACTGAAGAGGTCACCGAGGAGCTTTTAGATCGATTAGGTCACTTACAAGAAGAGTTCGAACGCAAGAATGGCTACGTTGTAAAGAGCTTAACAGAAGAAATTTTAGAAGGCTTAGGATTTAAAACAGCCGATTTAACAAGACCTTTAAAAGAGTTTAGCGGTGGATGGCGCATGCGGGTTATTCTAGCAAGAATGTTGCTGGAACAGCCAGACCTCCTGATGCTGGATGAGCCAACAAACCACTTGGATTTACCTTCGATTGAGTGGTTAGAAAATTATTTGCAAAGCTATCAAGGTACAGTGATAGTCGTATCTCACGACAAATTCTTTTTGAATAAAATGGTGACCAAGATTGTTGAAGTCACCAATCAGAAATTATATGTGTGGGATGGTAATTATGATTTTTACCTTAAAGCGAAGCTTGAAAGAGATGATCTGCAGCAGCGTCAGTATGAGAATCAGCAGCAGTACATCAAAGAACAAGAGAAATTTATCACACGATTTCGAGCAAAAGCATCTAAAGCCACGGCGGTTCAAAGTAGGGTTAAAATGCTCGACAAACTTGAGAAGTTGGATGGTGTCGAATCAGATGGAGCAAAGGTTAACCTACGTTTTTCTATAAGTAAGGAAAGCGGAAAGGTGGTTATGGAGCTTAACGACATCGTTAAGCACTTTGGAAATAATAAAATTCTCACAAAAGCTTCGGGTGAGATCATTCGAAAAGACAAAATTGCCCTGATTGGGGCCAATGGAAAAGGTAAATCTACCTTACTGCGTATTATCGCCAATACCGAAAAGTTTTCTGGAGAGCGGAGAGAAGGATATAACGTAGTCACTTCCTTTTTTGCTCAACACCAACTTCAAGCGTTACACCTTGAAAACGAGATATTACAAGAGCTAACAGAGCATGGATCAGGTTTAACTGAGTCCGAATTGAGAAACGTACTTGGTTGCTTCTTATTTGCTGGTGACGACGTTTTTAAACCCATAAAGGTGCTTAGCGGTGGCGAGAAGTCTCGAGTTGCTTTAGCGAAAACCTTGGTCGAAAAGGCAAACTTTTTGTTGTTGGATGAGCCTACCAACCACTTGGATATTCAGAGTATTGAGGTACTTGTTCAAGCTTTGCAGCAATATGAAGGAAGTTTCGTGCTGGTAAGTCACGATCGATACTTTGTTTCAGAGGTAGCGACTAAAATTTGGTGGATAGAAGACGAACAGATTAGAGAATATCCAGGAACGTACAAGGAGTTTCTGTACTGGAAATCACAGCAAGAGGCAAATAACAAACCGCAAGAAGTCGAAAAGGTTAAAGCGGTAAAACCTTCAAAAAACCCAGTGAAGTCTGATGTGCAAAAGCAAAATCAACAAAAACTACGAAAGCTAGAACAAAAGATCAATGGCCTTGAAACTCAGGTAGTGGACATAACCACCGAAATCAAAAACATTGAAAAAGACTTGGCAAATCCTGAAATAACGGGGGATAGACAGAAATTACTAGAACTGTCAAACCTGCACCAATCACAGTCCGACCGAAAAACTGAGCTTTCTGAAAAAATGGATGGACTCATTGAACAGCTGATGTTGCTGGAAGAAAAAATGGAAGGATAGTTTAAGGCTTATTGGCCTTTATTTTTTGTTTGGTTAAAACGTAGGTGATGACCAAAGAGGCTACAATGACCAAAATAAAACTGTAGTCTACCAACGCCCAGGTTTTGAAATCTAATCGCCAGATACCAGTCATAAAGATGAGAAAGAAGCTGGCAATCAGCAATCTTCGGTTGTTAATTTTGCTTGAGAATTTGAGAACTAGTGCGTATCCAAGTTCAATCCCGAAATGACCACTTATTCCAAATAGTACCATCATTCCGCCATAAGGCCAGTGCATTATTTTAAATAAAGCCCCCAGAATTACTATGGCGGCCGGGATGTTGGAGTATTTACCGTACGGGCTCTTATGGCGTTTTTTAGTTAAGTGATCATCTAAAACTTCGTTCATCTTGCCTTCTAAATTTGAATTCAATCCGTTGATTATGATCTCCTATATTGGCGTAAAGAGAGTCTCCTTGCCTGAGGTATTCGATATATTTTGGAAAATCATGTGCTTTGTTTTCTGAACGAAAGAAACTGTCATTTATTTCTGTAATGTGAAAAAGTGTTGGTGTTTCGTTCTGTTGTGGATGGGCTTTGTAAAAAATGGAATCGTTTCGTGTAAAGATCCAAATCTGTTCTTCTGTGACCGTTTCATCCATGATGGTAGTGCCTGTTCCTGTCATGCCAAAAGAGTCAATAGTCCAAGTTTCAAAGTGATTCATGTTTGCATCGCCATTCATAGACCTTTCCCATACCCCTAAAAGCCAATTAAAATCCATATCGCTTTGATTTTGAATGGTTTCAGTAGATGTTTTAGATTCGTTTTTGGGCTCAGAAACGCATCCTACAAGCGAAATAAGTAGCAGTATTGTAATGTTTTTCATTTCAATCGGAAATTAGCTTTTTAATCCTAAATTTGCTCAACTAACGTACATTATCAATGAAACATTTACTATTCGCTACATTATTCGTTTTTACGGTTTTAACTGGTTGTAAAGACGACACACCTGTTGATACAACTGACAATACTTCGGGTGATGTTAGAGAAAACATATTAGGGAAATATACCTGTAATTATAAGCTGTTTAATGCCGTAACTGGTGTTGAGTCTCAAAAAGGTAGTTTCGAATGTGAGATTTGGGCGAACACAGAGGATGCAGATAAATTTGATTTTCGAATTGACGGTTTGACCTTGTTGATGTCTGGAACGGGTTTAACATCTATTAGTACAGGGTATACCTTCTCAATTCCAGAACAGAATGTTAAAAATTTCGGAGATCTAGTTGGCAAGCCTATTATCAATATTGATGGGCAAACAACACGTGTTGATGGTGAAGTGACGTCTTCAAACGGAAACATTATTTGTTACTGCGAACGTGCTAGAAAGCAAGGACAGGACGACGACTTGTTTGAGTTTTCATTCTCCAAAAAGTAGCGTCGAATTGGCATTTTTGTGCCACATTTAATCGGAAGTAATTAAATCCTAGACAACCTTTTGTAAATTCTCGTGTCTATATACCAATAGATGTAGCCACTTGAAAAAACTACCTGCCATATTATTAATCTTAATTTGTGCACTCTCAGCGAGAGCTACACACATTATGGGAGGTGATTTAACGTATCGCTACATTTCTGAAGACTCATTTGAATTCACCTTGGCTTTTTACATTGATTGTGTCAATGGCAATCCTGGTGCTATTGCGTCAGATCGGTTTGCTATTCTTGGGTTTTTCAATGCAAAGACAAAGCAGTTTATTGATAAAGTAGAAATAGAGCGTGGTAAACCGGATCGTGTTTCTAAACTAAACTATGCCTGCGTGACACCTCCGCCAAACGCGTGTGTAGATCGGTATGAATATGTTTTTCGCAAACGGGTCCAAATTGGTAGTGATGGTGTTATCATAGCTTTTCAAAGGTGTTGTCGGAACCACACCATTACAAACTTAGTTGACCCCGGAGGAACTGGAATAACCTTATTGGCAACCATACCGCCCCGTCAACTTGTTGAGATTAATAGCAATCCCGTTTTTAAAGACAGTCCACCCAATTTCTTATGTAACGACGCACCCTTGGTGTTTGATCATAGTGCCGTGGATACTGAAGGTGATTCGTTGGTGTATGACTTGTATTTGCCTTTTAAAGGTGCAAGTTCGAGTGCACCACGACCAAGTCAACCTTCCAATCCGGATTATGCTGTGGTTCAATACACATCGGCATACAACTTATCTAACTTGATGGGTGGTACCGAAAAACTTAAAATTAACAGCAAAACAGGCCAACTCACTGTTTTACCCAATAAGGTAGGCCAATACGTTGTCGGAATCCGCGTGTCAGAGTTCAGGAACGGCGTAAGAATTGGCGAGACACTACGAGATTATCAGTTTAACGTGTTGGAGTGCGATATTAAGATTTCCGCAAACTTTGACTTGCCCGAAATTAAATGTTCAGATTCTGTTGTAGCCGTTACAAACACATCGAGATTTGGTAAAACGTATGACTGGACTATTTCCAATCAAAATGCCATCTATACAACTTCGACGGACGAACATCCGATTATCACGTTTCAAGATCCGGGTCTGTTTACCATTAAACTTGTTACCAGAAACGACCAATGTGCCGATAGCATGGAACAGGATATAGAAATTGGCGAGGTTGTAAAACTATCGGCCGATTTCGGTATAGAATTAGAAGACTCTTGTGAAGGAGGAAAGGTTACAATCATCAATAAGAGCACTACCACGCCAGAATGGTACTGGAATTTAGGAACGGGAGCAGGGGAGCAGCGAAATCTGATCGTAAATCAGTTTACAGTGACTACGCCAGGCAAGTATACCATTTCCTTGCGTGTATCGGATTCGGCCAAGTGTGCGCTGGATCAACAACATACAGAGGAATTTGAAATACTTGGACGTGATACGGTTTTTTCGGACTTTGATTTCACTTTCCCCAATGATTGTAACCCCGGAGAATTGGTGCTTTTAAAGACGGATGCATTAACTGAAGATTGGTATTGGCGCATTGACGGGGTGGAAGATTCATTCTACAACGCTAGTGAGGTGAACCTGGAGGACTTAAACCAGGGTAGACTCAATGTTTCACTAAAACACCTGAAATCTGAGCGGCCATGCACTGTGATTGAACCTAAACACATTGATATCGAAATAGATTCTTTGGATTTTTCAGTAGGAGAACTTATGCTGTATAACGTATTTACGCCAAATGGTGATGGGATTAATGATTGTTTTCAGTTAGACATGCAAAATGGTGACTGTTATACAGTTTCATTCTTTATTTATAACCGTTGGGGGGAACTGCTGTTTAAAACGGAGAATGCTTTGCAAGAGTGTTGGGATGGAAAGCAAGAAAACGGCGAATATTACCCAACAGGCACCTATTTTGGTGTCGCTCAAGTAAAACACCACGAAGCCGATAAAGCAGAAAATATATCCGTTTCAATTACGTTTATTCACTAAATCGAGTAAAAACCTATGCCCTTAATACCTATGCCCTTAATAGAAACAATTCCAGAATACTTCAAACCATACGTAAGTAAAGTCTTTTCTACAACTGCCTACAATGCGCTAGAGGAGCAATGGGAAGAGATGCGTCAGACATTTGTTTCAATGACAGAAGAAAAGTCGAATTACCGTTATGATGAAGGCAAGTGGACACCAAAGCAAATATTACAACACCTTATTGATGCGGAAAGGATATTAAGTCAACGTGCAATGCGATTTGCGAGAAAAGACATGACGCAATTGCCTGGCTATGATCACAATAGTTATGTCGATGTAGCTGATGTTTCAGACCGGACTATTACAGACTTATGGGATGAATTCCATGCCGTGAGAATTTCAACCTTGTTTATGTATAAAAGCTTTAAGGCGGCTGAACTGAAACGAGAAGGATTTGCCAACGGACTGGTTTTAAGCGTTGAAAACCAGGGTTTTATTATTGCTGGACATGCTTTGCATCATACCCAAGTTATTCGGGAACGCTACTTAGTGTAACGCAGCCCGAATTGGAATTTCTTGCAATATTGCAGCTTCCGCATTCATTAATGTTTCAAGACGATCATACACAACATCTTCACTGAAATAATGCAGAGCGAAGGTGACAAATACATGCCCATGTTTGGCTTCGCTAGTCCACAACGTTTTGTAAAACGACTTCAGACTTGAATCTTCCACATGATCAGCGACCATCTTAAAACGTTCTGCACCTCTGCATTCGAATACTGAGGCCAACAATAATTTGTCTAAAAATCGTTCCTCACGGCCGTCTCTGGCTAATTTCATTAACCGATTAACGTAAACGTCTTTTTGGATTTCATGGTTCAATTCAATGCCTTGGGCAGACATTACGTCGTACACCTGTTTGAAATGCTCCATCTCTTCGATGGCAATGTCAATAAGGTCTGGGATGATTTCTACGCGGTTTGGATACTTCGCAACAAAACTGTTCGCCATTCCGCTCGCTTTCCGTTCACAATCTGCATGGTCTCTTAAAAAGGATGGAAAATCTGACAACACTTTGTCAATCCACTCTTGTGATGACGCTATTTTAACATCAATAGAACGTTTCATAAAACCAAAAATAGTGATTGGTTAGTATCTACGGCTTCTTTCTCGATTGCGTTTGTCTTTGCTTTTGCTGCGTCCAGGGTTTTCCTTGTTCCCAGCTACTTCAATGTTGCACTGACGGCCTCTAAAATCCTTGCCATTCATTGATTTAAGCACGTCGTTGGTAAAGTTGTTGTCAACTTCAACAAATGAGAATGTTTTAAGAACCTCAATTCTACCAATACCAACACCTTCTAAGGTAGGTTGCTCATTGATGAAACCCATCAAACGCTGTGCATTTAGAGAATCTTTTTGCCCTAGGTTTACGAAGAATCGCTCAAAATTCATGCTTCCTCCTCTGCTTCGACTTCGAGACGAATCTTTTTCTCTTCTTGGTCGGTCTCTGCGATCACGATCTCTACCTCTGTCTCTGTCTCTGTCCCTATCTCTATCACGGTCTCTTCCGCGTCCATTTCTTCCGCGTTCAGAGCGATCTCGGTCTGAGGCACTGATATTCAAATCACCAGCGTCTTTATAGTATTCTAAGAAGCGGTTAAATTCTGCTGAGAAAAAGCGCTCTATGAGCTCTTCTCTTGAATAACCTTCAAGTTCAGCTGTGATGGCTGGTAAATATTGTTCAAACTCAGTTTTATCAACTTCAACCTGTTTAAGGTCTTCTACTAATTTAAATAGTTGTTTGCCACAAATTTCTTTCCCGCTTGGAATAGACTTGGCTTCAAACGACTTTCCAATCTTCTTTTCAAGTTGTTTGATTTTAGACCTTTCTCTATTAGACACCAATGCAATAGAAGATCCTTTTTTACCAGCTCTGGCTGTTCTACCACTTCGGTGAATGTAAGACTCTAGCTCGTCTGGTAAATTGTAATTGATAACATGCGTAATGTTGTTTACGTCAAGTCCTCTGGCAGCCACATCAGTAGCAACTAGAATTTGTAGT
Organism: uncultured Bacteroidia bacterium; assembly: GCA_905478335.1. Taxonomy (GTDB): domain Bacteria; phylum Bacteroidota; class Bacteroidia; order NS11-12g; family UBA9320; genus UBA987. The sequence continues at coordinate 22,754 of CAJQIC010000011.1, forward strand.
ACTTGTGAACGGAACTTGCCCATAACATGGTCCCGCTGTGCTTGAGATAAATCCCCATGCAATGCATCCGCATTATAGCCTCCTTTAATAAGTTTGTCGGCCACTTGTTGTGTTTCTCGACGTGTACGACAGAAAACGATTCCATAAATATCTGGGTTTACGTCGGCAATACGTCTTAACGCTTCAAAACGTGTACTGGCATTAACCAAATAATAAGAATGTTCAATGTTTTCTGCGCTCTGATTGGCACGTGCAGTTTCAATCTCTACAGGACTGTTCATGTAGTTCTTCGCAATCCTCGAAACGTCACGTGGCATTGTTGCGCTAAACAATAAGGTTTGGCGTTCTGATGGGGTATTGCTTAAAATGAAATCCAAATCTTCTTTGAATCCCATGTTTAACATTTCGTCTGCTTCGTCTAAAACTAAGATTTCAATTTTCTCTAATTTTAGATTGCCACGCTTGATTAGGTCGATAACACGACCAGGAGTTCCAATAACAACCTGAGCGCCACGTTTTAGGTCTCTAATCTGATTAACGATGTTAGCACCGCCATATACAGATACAGACTTGAAGCCTTTTCTGTATTTGGTATAGTTTTCTATATCCTGTGCAATTTGACGACACAGTTCTCTGGTTGGGCTAAGAATGATAGACTGAACCGAGTTGTTGTTCGTGTCAATTTTTTGTGCGATTGGTAATCCAAAAGCAGCTGTTTTACCTGTACCCGTTGAAGCTAGTGCCAAAACGTCTACATTGTTTTCAATAATTTGTGGAATTGATTTTTCCTGAATAGGAGTAGGTTTTTCAAAACCCAAGTCTTGGATGGCTCTAAGAATGTCTTCTTGTAGTCCAACCTCTTTAAAAGTTGTCATATTGTTCGTTATGTGTTGTGCACTGCCGTGCGTTAATTGAACGAACACTAAGCCTTTTTAAGTGATCGTTCTGCCAAATAAAGGTGCAAAAGTACGTTTAATATTTAACACATGTAACAAATCGACATTTCGTAACCTTAAACATAAAAAAAGCCCGGTTTAAACAACCAGGCTTTTCACAATGTTTTTTAGTGTTTATTGGATAACAACCTTCTTGCTTACAATTCCAGTTAAGTCACTTAAGCTCAGGTAATAAACACCTTTACTTATTCGTGATGTGTTGAGTTGGAAATGACTTCCTGCATCGGCAACTGATTCCAAAACTACGGAACCATTTAGGTTCATTAGTTGAATTGTGGTTTTATCAAAATTTCCGTCTGCCAACTGAATATTCAACGTTCCGTTGGATGATGGGTTAGGATAAATACTGAAACCTGTATTTGGATGCACCTCAGCAATACCTACTGTACTTACGGTTATATGTGTTTTAGTCACCTCATCGGTGCCATATTCATTTGTTACCGTTAACGTGACACGGTAAGATCCTGTTGCGGTAAACTTAACAGTGATTGCTTTCGAAGCGTTGTAATCACCTTGTACCAATACAACATTATTTGTGCTTCCGCTTGTATTCTCAACCAACCAAGTACGCTTGGTTGCTTCCTTTCCTCCGCTAATATCCGTAAGCGTTGTTTCTTCGTTAATTTCAATATTTGTCTTAGTAGTAGAAAAATCAGCTTCTGGTGCTAAGTTGTCAATCGTAATTTTTTTAATAACGTGATTGGTCATGTCCGTAACAAATAATGCATCGCCACCGTCATAGCTTAAACCGCCCAAAGCACCAAAACGAGCATCTGTTCCAACTCCGTCTTTATTTCCACTTGCGCTAGCACTTCCTGCAAATGTTGATACGGTGTTGTTTTTAACATCAATGACACGAATTGCCGTTGCATCCGCAACGTAAATCAGTCCGTTGACTACGGCCACACCTCTAACGTGCTTAAATCTCGCTTCCGCTAGTGTGCCATCTTTAAATCCAAATCCACCACAGATTGTGGTTACAGCTCCTGAAGAGATGTTTACTTTTCTGATTGAGGCATTCGTGAAGTCTGTTACCACCAAGTTAGTCGCGTCTAACATAGCAATACCGTAAGGTGAATCAAATCGAGCAGCAGAACCAGATCCGTCTTTGTTACCATACTCTGTGCCTTTACCAGCAAGCGTAAGAACCGAACCCGTCGGTGATATTTTACGAATACAGTGGTTTAAAAAGTCTGTCACGTATAAATTACCATTGCCGTCAATGGTGATGTCTTTTGGGGTGTCAAATCGTGCACTTGCACCAGATGCATCCTTATATCCAGCCGTTCCCCAGCCACCGCTAGAGTTGGCTCCAGCCAACGTACTTGCGCTTTGGCCGTTACCTAGGTTTACGTAAGGAGTCATTTTTCGGATTGCATGGTTCTCAGAATCAACAATGTATACGTTTCCTGCATCATCACAAACAGCACCAGTCGGATTGTAGTATGCTGCGGCATTTCCAGTTCCGTTGGCATATCCAAGGGTAAAGCTAGGGTCTCCTAATTTTCCACTTCGGTTATAAACCTTATCGTTTAATATTAAACGTATTTTATTGGATTCCGTAATATACATACGTCCACCTTTATCCCATGTAATGCCATGAGGTTGGTAGAAATAAGCGTCGGCCTTCGCGGCTGTGCTATTACTGTAATTTTTAGTTGGATCGGTGTTGGCTTTACCCGCAAACGAAGTAACTGTTTGGGCATTTACAGCCGTAAACATCAAGGCAATGCTTGACGCAATAAGTAGGATTTTTCTCATAATAACTTAGATTTTCAAAACATGTTTGAGCCTCGAAAATACCAAGTAATCTTATAATACTTGCATATTGTTTGTAATAAATGAATCCACTGCAGAAGAGATTGTTTCAGAAATATCTGAATAATCCCTTTTCACAAAGGCGTTTCCCGTAATGTGTTCAAACAACTCGATATAACGGTTAGAAACGTTTTCCACAAATTCAGCAGTCATTTCAGGTATGTCTTGACCCTCAAGACCTTGAAATCCGTTTTCAATCAACCATTGACGTACAAATTCCTTGGATAATTGTCGTTGTTTTTGGTCTTTGCTTTGAATCGCTTCGTACGAATCCTTATAAAAATACCGACTGCTGTCAGGCGTATGAATTTCATCAATCAACACAATTTTGTCGTTGTACAACCCAAATTCATATTTGGTATCTACAAGAATCAAATCTTGCGAATCGGCTTTTTTTGTTCCAGCGTCAAACAATGCCAAACCATAGTGCTCCAACTTTTCAATCTGACGCTTTTTTAAAACGCGTCGTTCATTCAGTTCTTTCATGGAGATGTCTTGATCATGACCATCTCGCTCTTTAGTCGTTGGAGTAATGATTGGATGCGGTAGTTTATCATTCTCTTTAAGGCCATCAGGAAGCTTAACGCCACACAATTCCCGTCCGCCATCACGATATACACGCCAAGCGTGGCCAGCTAAATAACCGCGCACGACAATTTCTACAGGAAGTGGGTCACATTTCAAACCTACGGTTACATGTGGGTCAGGTTCTGCGATTTTCCAATTGGGTACAATTTCGCGCGTTTCATCTAAAAATGTAGACGCAATTTGATTCAATACCTGTCCTTTATAGGGTATTGATTCTGGTAGAACATGATCAAATGCTGAAATGCGATCTGTGGCAATCATCACAAGAAATTGATCATTGATATTATAGACGTCTCGGACTTTACCTCGATAGAAATCCTTCTGTCCTTTGAAAAAATAATTCGTCGAAACTAACGGCTCCATATATTCAAAAGTATTACAACCGTTCAAACGGTGACACAAAAATGTATTAAATATTTACAAGTTGGTTAAAAACTCCAATGTATTTACTCCGTCCGCATAATCTGCCAATCCAGGTGTTTGTGCTTGACCAAATGGGATATGACCAGGACTGTCTAAATGGGATACTACGGCTTGAATCTCTTCTTTAGAGTCAGTTAGCCAGTCGCTTAACTGGTTTTTGTCTGTATACCTTTGGTAAAACAAGCAGGAGAGGGGTGGGTGCAGCTTTTCGTCTTCCTTGACAAGTAAATAGCCCGTGTCTAAATGTTCGGTGAGGTTCATTAAAAAGATAGCGCGATGATACGTGGTGTTATTCGCATACTTGTTGTGATTGGCTACCTCAGCATAACCTGAAGTGGCATCAAGCAACGGGACCATATCATAGTTTTCTGGTACGTATAGTTTGGTCACATTCCGACAACCAAGTCCAAAGTACTGAAAGATGTCGTCCGATAAAGCACCCAGCTCTTCTTCAGTTTCATTCCCTGTAAGAATGGCAACCGAGGTCCGGTTTTTTCTGATGATGTGTGGAATTTCTTTAAAATAATATTCAAAATACCGAGAACTGTTATTGCTTCCGGTAGCTATAATTCCGTCTGGTTTCAACACCCGGTCTGTAACTTCAATGTAGTGTTCCAACTCAGGCTCATGGGCTATTAAGGTCTTAATGCAGTACTTCATAAGCACCTCGTCTTTGTCAGATAGTTTCACCAACGCCTTATTTCCAGTACTCAGAACACTTAGAATATCATGAAACCCGACCATTGGAATGTTTCCCGCCATAATGATGCCAATGGTTTTGGGAGATGCATTTCTCTCAGGTACAGAAACTAACCACTGCTTCAGGTTGTCTTCAGTCAAACAAATACGCCAATTGTCAAGACAAAAAGTAACGTTCTCTTCCGTAAACCAATTGTTTTTAAGGTAAGACTCTTCGATAACATCAGATATACCTGAGGTACTAGGATGTAGTTTTCTACCTAAATGTGTGAATGCTTGAATAAAGTCAGACTTTGATAACATGTCAAATTGGATTGAGTCGCAAAGGAAAAACTTGTATCGGTTTATGTCAAATTTATTTCGAGTCGGTAAACCGTCATAATCAAGGTAGTACACAGTATGTTCATAACATTAAGCGTTTAATATGAACTAATTGGCAAACTTTGGGAGGAGTCAATCATTTGGAAATACAATGAAAGCATGGAGAAAACTTACTGGAGAAAGGCTTGAAAAGCCTTTATACGAATCAGTCGAAAACGTAATCTTAGAAGAGGTCAAGCTTCATCGCTTGAAGGTTTGCATTGGTACCGATTCTCAAGTAAAAGGTGATATCGTTGAGTTTGCGACGGCTATCGTGTTTTTAAGAGAAGGTAAAGGCGGATTTATCTACTTGAACAATTATAAAACCGAAATCAAGTACAGTATTAAAGAACGAATGATTAAAGAAGTATCTGACTCTATCGAAGTAGCGTACAAACTTTGTCCCTTATTCGACAAATATGATATCGAAATGGAAGTACATGCAGATATCAATAGCGATCCACAGTTTAAATCACATGTTGCGTTTAAAGAAGCTATGGGCTATATCATGGGAATGGGGTATACCTTCAGGGCAAAACCAGAGGCATTTGCCAGTACCTATTGCGCGAATAAAGTAGTTAAGTCGTCATTATGTACATGAGCCATATCTAGAGCACAAGAGCAAAGAAAATAGAATAGAGAACATAGACTTTCTGTAGTTAGCCATTGGGAGTTGGCCACTAGGAATTAGCCACTAGGAATTAGATTAACGTTTGCTGTGGATATACTAAGTGCACCCTTTATTCCATTATTCCGACATTCAATCCTTCAATCCTTCAATCCTCCAATCCTTCAAACATTCCGACATTCAGTCCTTCAAACATTCCGAAATTAGCTTGTAGAGACTATAGATAATATTCTGACTAATGACTAATGACTAATTGACTAAGGACGCAGGACGATAATTCTGTTCTTCAATCCTTCAATCCTTCAATCCTTCAAACATTCCGACATTCAATCCTACAATCCTACAATCCTACAATCCTCCAATCCCTCACTCCTCCAATCCTTCCTACATTCAACCCAAATATCCATAAAAAACCACAACACCTATCACGGCAGCGATTATACTAAGAATCAGAACGGTCCCAGCACTTATGTCTTTGATAATCTTAACCTTATCACTCATTTGTGGGTGAAGCAGGTCCAGTGTTTTCTCAATAGCCGTATTGAGCAATTCCGCTGATAGGACCATCGCAATGCAAAGTAATAGAACCACCCAATCATTGCGGTTGATGTTTAATATAAATCCAAGTACGCAAACCAGAATGGCAAAAACACCGTGTATCTTTAAGTTGCGCTCATTCCTGAAGGCCCAGAGAATGCCATCAATTGCATGTCTAAATGATTTTAACATAGATTTAATTCCAAAGGAAGCGAAATTTTACTGAGGTATATGTATGATTTTTACTTTGGCGGTGCCTCTGTTTGAATCGCTGAATCATTTGATTGGTGTAATTTCAAGAATAGGTAGAACATAGCACAAAAACCTCCAAACAACATGCTAAACCAGATGAACTCAGTTATTTGAGGTGAGAAAATGATCTGCAACATATCCGAAACAAAAGAAAATGGGTGCACAAAAACGTCCCAACTATTCCAACGCTCAATGCGCCCAACGTATATACCACAACCGATTATCGGGAATATGGAGAATTTAAAAGTTTGGGCTGTTCTTTGGCCAATTCGAATCGAAATGCTTTTGGCAAGAATGTCGATGGTATACATCATAAGCATTAGGCCAGTAAATGCATAGGTAAAAAACAGCACTAGATCGAACCATAGGTTTATACGCGATCCTTGCCGAAAATGCACAAAGTCGGTTATGAGGTAGGACGCGTTTGGTATAAACAATAACACGATTGCTAGTGCTGCAAGATAGGTTACTTTGCTTTTGACATGAACTAAGTTTTGAGCAATGGCATAGGGAACCCATGCCAAAAAGAGATTCCATAATAGAAACAGATAAATCATATCCCATTCAATAGAAATGCGAAGTAGCGATAGTGTTAAGCAGCTAATAAACAGATATTTAACAGGATGTATTTGTGCTATCTTCATATCAAAATAGTTGTGAAAGTGAGACCTTAGAAGAACTAATTTTGTGTATTTGGTAGTATCGTATAATGCCGGAGACAATCAGCATTAAACCAAATCCAAAAATGGCAACTGGAAAGTCTGCTGGTATGTAAAACTGATTAAATGTCTTTTCGATACTGAATAAATCTGTCCAGCTAAAGTTAGGAATCTTATTCTGTGAATACCTGATGAAGTCGATACAAAAACTGACAATACAAATCAGTGATCCGGATATCAACAGCGCCCAGTTTAAACGTCCTATTGGTCGGTTGGTGTTCGCGTTAATATGATTGATAACAATTGTAAAAACGATCATGGTTAAAGACAATAGAATAGGGGCCCAAACAGGACCTACCCACATAACAGGCAGTAAGAATAGGACGTCCCACGTCAATAACGACTCGGGCCAATGAATGAACACCTTTAAAAAGACGTAATAAAATATATCCCATATGGCAAAGGTGTAAATAAACCAGCCAAACCGCGTGTTTGCATTGTGTCCGCTGACCCAACCAATAGCGATCAACATAACTATGGTGGCTACTTCTCTCCATAGCTCGACTGCGGCTAAATTGTGTCCGATTGTTTGAAGCGGAAAACCAAACCCATTAGGAAAGCTTAGTTCTCTTAAGTATACGACTACTGCGCATTCAAGTAAGCCCATTGCGACAGCAAACAAGCCTATAATCCAATATTTTTTAAAAAGTGTTTTATTCATCAATGGTACGCTATTTTTCAAATGCTTTTGCTTTTAATCTGTTTTTTGAAGTGGTGTTGCTTAAAATCCATTCTCGCGTGTCGTACGCCTCATAATTAAGGACACGTTCAGATCTGTAAGTAAAACGGCGCTGAAGGTCTTCATCAAACTTGTCATAGTGATCCTTAAGCAGGTAGGTGTTCGATCTGTCTAGGCTGAATAAATAATCATAATCAATATGATTTTCAACGCCATATGGGTGGTTCAAGTTGTACTTGGTGATTATGGTGCTCCAATTCAATAAAGCGCTTATAATGAGTACGATGTATACGTTAAACGCATTGGTTTTATACAGAAATCCAAGAGACTTGTTCTGCGCGATTGTAACTACCGTGAGTAACAATCCTACAATACACAGAATCAGATAAATAAAAATGACTAAACGCTTCTCTGTCAATCCATATTGACCGATGTAACTGTAATTTCTCAACGCATTTTGAAAAATAAACAGCATGTTTAAACTGATAAAAACGTAGTTAGCAATTCTGAAGGGTGTTTTGTTTTGATCACCAAGATAATTTGTCGTTAAAACGGTCAGAATTGCAGAAGCGACAATACTAAAAATGGAGGCATATACCCCTTGGTGGACATAACTAGAGTAGCTAAAGTCTTCTGGAAATGCTTCGCTGGGTGTATACATCATCATATCTGAAATTATAACAAATGCCAACAATCCAACCACACTCCATACGCCTATTAACCAGGAGGTTGTGTACTTGCCACTGCCCATATACGCTGATATTGTATTTGACTTTTGGGAGATGTTGTCGTACACCGCATTAAACTTTTGAGGGGCAAAACAGTATAGCAAAACGGAAGCAGAAAACAACCCAAGAAAGGCAGTGCCTACAAATTGTGGGAAGTGTTCGAACCGGATGGCGTTTAATAATTCCTTAAACGCAGGAGAAGACTCGTAATACAGTAGGCTAAAAAAGGTGATGAGTACAATAGGAATTAGAAGCGTTGTAAAAAGGCCCTTAAATTTTCCATTCTTGGTGTTCAACCGCTGAAAAAAGCGAATAATTACGCCGAAGGGGGATATGATGAAATTTAAAAAACCAGCAAAGGCGCCAAAGCCTGGATCTACCTTGGCTATTACCAGCGATACGCCTAGGTATCCAAAAGACAAAATGGTCATTGTAATAGCAAGTGAGTCGCTGTGAATAAAAACGGCGACACTGCAAGCCAACATGCCTATACCCGGAATAACCAAGGACTTGAGGTTTTGGGACTCAGTTACCAGAGCGGTGATAACCAAAGCTCCAAAGCCATATAGCAACCAGTTTAACCCAGGCGTAGGTGCCCGGAAAAAACAAAGGATAAATAAAAAGATAAGGGCTATAAAGCCAATAAAACGATTTGAAATTAGTGCATTTTTCATAATTTAAATTGTTGATAACCAGTATTATACGGTTGTTAGTGTTAAAGATTTTAGAAATTTATGTTCCATGAACCTGAAGATCCGATGAGTATTAAAAAGAGAAGTCCGATATATAAACAGAAGGTGAGGAAGGCCAGGAGTAACCAAAACCATGCTGGTGCAGATTCACGGTTGTACAAGGTGTATCCCCAGGTTAACGTGCTGATTAAAAAGATGAACAACAGAATACAACTAATAACAATGTCTGACGCCCAATTTGTACCCATCAAAAGGGTGAAAAATGATAAAACGAGTGGGGTGAATGCAACAAAGACCAGTTGAGAAACTTTCGGTTTTTCAGTGTCCCTTAAGGTTCTTTCAAAGACGTATTCCCAGAAAAAGGGTAATACCGTTGCAGCAATGAGGACCAATACGACAATCATAAGGCTACATTGTTCTTTACGGGGTTGGTATTCTCTAACTTCTTGATGGACCTGTGAATTTGATAGAGTATGATGGCTGCAACAACACCAAACAAGCAATCAAGTGTTTGCCAAATCAGTGGTATACGGCGTATATAGCCCATGATAGCAGCTAGTGGTACGATAAGAGCACAGGCCATAAAGCCGAATTGGACCAACCACTTGTTCCGTATCGGATTGGCGTATAGCCCATAAAACAATAGCGCAAACAGTATGTGCGCAAAGACCATCCAGTCTGTACCATACCAAATGAAAGGGTAGGAGCGGTTTATTTCTTGTACGCCTGTGTTTACATGCTGTAACCATTGCTCTTGATGAATGATTTGGCCGAGTTGCGTATCATTGGCCAGAAAATGTACTCCTTCTGGTATCCAAAAGGCTGTTAGTCCTGCAATGAGCAAACCAAGCTGAAGTATTACTGTTAATGTTTGTATTCGTTTCATATAAAGTACTTTGTATTACAAAGTGAATAGTTAAAAAAATATCAACTTAATCCATTCAATAAATTTTCAAGTGCGTTTAGGTGATCTTGGAATGCTTTTCTTCCACCCTGCGTTACACGGTAGGAGGTCTTCGGCCTTTTGCCAACAAACTCTTTCCGTATTTCAATGTAATTCAGTTTCTCTAGCGCCGTAATATGACTCGAAAGGTTGCCATCCGTTACTTCAAGCAACTCTTTCACAGAATTAAAATCCATCCAGTCATTGACCATCAGTACGCTCATTACACCAAGGCGCACGCGAGATTCAAATGCTTTATTAATGTTGTTAATCACTGGTTTCTGTTAAAATATTACGTTGAACACTTATTATTTTCAATGTATTGTCTTTGATGCATTTAAGCTTCAGACCGATTTCTTTCATATTTCCACCACATCACTGTACCGTAAATGATGTGCATTACACCAAATCCTAACGCCCAGTAAAACAAACCATTCCCTAAATCTACCGCGGCAATTAGTCCGATTAGTATTTCAACGATACCTAAATGACGGATTGTATCCAAGGTGTATTTACTACCGTTCACCAAACTCAATCCATAAAATATCAGCGTGGCAGGTGCAACCATGCCTATATAGCCTTGATAAAGTAAAATAGTACAGAAAACGCCACCAACAGCCAATGGTATAGCCAGGTTAATTAACATGCGTAGTGCAGATTTATCCCATATTGTTTGGTTGTTTTTCTTTGCCCTACGACTGGTTAAAAGCACTCCAGTTATGATAGAAAGTGCCGCAACGGCTATGCCCAAGAGGATGAATATTTTGTACTCCGACCAACTCGTCGCAACATATCTTGTAGAGTATCCTTCAATAAACTCCATATAAGACTCGGAGTTTTTTATGCACAGTCTAGCTATATAAGCGCCAATCAATGCATATGTCCCAGCCATTATGCCACTCAACCCACTGAGTGAAATAAACCTTGAGGAACGCTCCATTAGAGATCTAATTTCGGCCAGTTGTTCTATATGTGATTTATTTTCTATTCAAATAACTTTGAGATGCAAAGTAAACACATTTTTAACGACATAATCAAATAAGAAGGAGATGGATATCCACATTGTTTCGATCAATAGCCGTTAAGAATACCGTATTTTCGATTTATGAATATAACAATTGGCGGTATAATCATGGTAATTATAGCCGGACTGCTCATTCGATTTGCGACTAAATTTCTTATGAAACTAATAGGATGGGTATTGCTTATAGGTATAGGCGTTTATGCCTTGTATCATTTCGGAATAGGTCCGTTTAAGCAAAATCCAATCTCAATTGCAACCTGGGAAGCCAAATATTGCGGCGAGTCTAACGACAAGGTAACCTGCAATTGTATAGTCATGCCAATAAAAAAGGACTTGCAATCGCGCTTCTCGTCTAGTGAATTGTCTGAAATTGAGGAAGATAGAGCTCAACTACTATATGTGATACAAAGAAGTTTTAGTGCTGTCAAACCAGAAATACAGCAATGCTTAGGTGAGGCCAATGCTGAAGATGCATTAGATAATTTTCGGAATAATATGATTCCTATAGACAACAGTATTTTAGAAGAAATAGAACAACTTGCTGAAGGCATAAAAGAAGACGCCGTAAATCAGCTAGACGGATTAAAGTCTAAAAAGGAGTCGTTGGATAATAAATATAAGGATTAAACTATGCGCCTAAAGCGTTTCTGAGATCCTGAACTTGACTTTCCCACAACAAGGAAATTTCTTCAGACTCTTCTTCGTCCGCCCAATCAGTTACCATTAAGGCAATGTCATTGGTCAATTCATCTTTCTGAATCTCCATTTCAAAATATTCGTCTTCCGGGTTATCCAACCATCTAAAACGAACGTATTTTCCGTTTACCTTTTTTAGCAATTCAGCAACGTTTTCATCACCGTCCCAAAAGAAGGTGTAATTTTTACCTTTAACGTTAACGTCGTCAGCAAACCACTCAACCAACCCTGAAGGGGTTGAAATGTAGTTAAACAATATGTTTGGAGACGACTTCACTACAAACTCTAACTCCAACTTTACTCGATTCATGTCTTAACTTTTCAGATTTTTCAAATTAAATACTATTTGCCAAATAAAAAAGCGTTGTCCGAGTTATTTTTACCGCGAATTAGAAATGCAAGAAGGATTTTTTTACAGACGGAGGTTGCTTTATGTGCTATGGTTGTTATTAGTCATCATTGGTAGCATAGTGGTTATTGCAACAGATAAAGGCGACAGCATTCGTTTTTTTAACCAATTCTACAACGATACCTCAGTACCAGTCTTCACTTTTTTTACGCACTTAGGTGAATGGGTGGGTATCGTTATTCCATTCCTTTATTTCCTCTTTTTCAAACCACTAAAATATCAAGTTGGTTTTATACTGGTGGCACTGTTAACGCTGGTTTTGGTATACTTTTTTAAACAAATTGTGTATCCAGACGCTATTCGTCCTATTGTATTCTTTGAACAACAACTTGTTGATATTGTCAATCGACCAGAGATTACGTTAAACAGAAAACATACATTTCCTTCGGGACATACTACGGCTGGATTTGCTTATTTCTTTTATGCGGCATTGTGTGCCGATAAACGCGTTTTTCAGCTGCTCTTTTTAGCGTTGGCATTTATGGTTGGTTTGTCGCGAATCTTTTTAATTCAACATTTTGTCTCTGACGTGGTTGCCGGATCGGTGCTTGGTGTGGCTATTGCCTCAATAATGTATTACTTCGTTGTTCATAATAACGGGTTTAAATCGCCAAGGTTTAATCAAAAGTTGTTTAATGGATAAGTTGTCCAACAAATCATTTCATGGCCTTATAACCGTTATAGGTATTGTTTTTTTTGTCCCGTTTTTGGGTGGCGTACATTTATTTGATTGGGACGAAATAAACTTTGCAGAATCAGCACGAGAAATGCTCGTTACGGGCAATTTCAGACAGGTGATGGTAAACTTCGAGCCCTTTTGGGAGAAGCCGCCATTATTTTTTTGGCTTCAGGCCTTATGTATGAAAGTGTTTGGAGTAAATGAATTTGCGGCAAGGCTTCCTAACGCTATTGTTGGAATCATTAGCCTCCATACCATTTATTATTTCGGCAGAAAGCTGCTCGATTCAACAACTGCAAAGTGGTGGGTGCTTTTGTACCTGGCCTCTATAACACCGCATTTCTACTTCCATTCTGGCATCATTGATCCGTTGTTTAACCTCTTCATATTCGCAGCGATTATTCAAATCTATTTTACCCTAAGTAACGGTAAATGGAAACATTGGTTATTGGCCGGTACATGGTTGGGCCTGGCCGTATTAACCAAAGGGCCTGCAGCTGGTTTGATTGTCTTACTGTGTATGTTTGTTCTTTGGGTAAGGAATAAGTTTAAATTCTGGTTTTCAGTCTTGGATGTATTGACTTTCGCGTCATCCACCCTGGTCATTGCAAGCATTTGGTTTGTACCAGAAGTAGTTACAAATGGAACGGGCTTTCTAAGCAACTTTCTCGCCTATCAATTGGATTTAATGAAAAACCCAGTGGCGTCTCACGGACAACCTTGGTTTTATCATGCAGTTGTATTGTTAATAGGGTGTTTCCCGGCAAGTATACTGGCGTTGAGAAGGTTTGTGAGCGGAAGCGACAACCATAGCTTTGAATTGGTTTTAAAAGTGATGTTCTGGGTGGTACTCATTCTGTTTTCTTTAATTACAACCAAAATTGTACACTATTCTTCTTTGTGTTATCTCCCTTTAACCGGGTTGGCGGCAATAAGACTTGCAAGGTGGTTTGATGGAGACAAGTTTAGGCAATGGGAAAAAGTGATACTCCGCATATTCACCGCATTGTGGACAATTCTTTTTATTGGGGTTCCAATATTTGGCTACACCATAAAATATTGGCTTGCCAATTATCCCAACTTCATCAAGGATGAATTCACGTTACAGAACTTTTCAATAGAATCAAGTTGGTCTGTTTTACATATGATTATTGGCCTTTTGGGTGCGTTTGTTTTATTTGGGCTGCTTCGAGCCTTGCTTGCAAATAAGCGTTTAATGGCAGACAAATGGTTTGTGGCGCTTGGTGCTTACTTGGTACTTTTTCTTGGTTTTATCGTGCCGCAGATAGAGCGTCATACCCAAGGTTCAATTGTCAACTTTTATGAGTCAATCGAGAAGGAAGATTGCTACGTAGACGTATACAAGTTCAAAAGTTATTCGCAGTATTTTTATACGAAAATTGAACCAATTATACCGTCAGACGGTCTGTATCAGGTCCGAAATGAAAAACTAAACGACATGGGTGTTTCCAGTAGAATTGAATTAAACGAATCTGAGCGCAAAATATACAGTGACCACGAGATGAAATGGTATCTTGAAGGGGCCATAGACAAACCTGTTTATTTAATTGCTCAACCAAGAAAAGCGCAAGAACTCGCGGACAATGATGACTTTGCTTTGGTTCAAAATACTGGCGGTTATTGGGTGTTTAAACGAAAGCCGGCGGGGAGGTAGGCGTTTTGCTGTTGGGGCGCTAAGCTTTTTGCATTTAGGTAAGGCTATGCAGAATGCATTTCTACATTTAACATTTTACATTTCGGCCGCAGGCCGACTATGAGTTGCTTCATTTCCTCTCAGGTTGGTTATGCTTTATTACGGTCTTAGTAGTTTGGCTTTTAAGAAATCTGAAGCTTCTAATTCCTACTGCCTAACTCGTAAATGCTAACTGCTAATAGCCAATAGCTAAACAAAATCAGTGTACCCGATCTCCTCTATACTCAAGCCGCTGGACCAATTCAGCTTCAAAGTCTAGATACGCATCCCAGCGTTCTTGGACATATTCTTTAGAAGCAAAATCATTCGCTAAGTCAATAAACATGCGGTAGTGCCCAGCCTCAGACACCATAAATTCGTGGTAAAAGTCCTTTAGAGATTGATCAGATATATGCAACGACAGCAATCTAAAGCGCTCACAGCTTCTGGCCTCTATCATGGCACAAATCAGAAGTGCTTCAACAATATGTGTTTCTATACTACCGCCTTTAAGACTGAATTTTTGGAGCTGATGCACGTAGTCGTCTTTCCGTGGTTTGCCCAGTTCATAACCCCGTGTCTTTAATTCCTTTAAAACTTTTCTAAAATGACCCCACTCTTCAGCAACAACAGGGGTTACTTTTTCAACAATATTGGGATAGTTTGAGAATCGTACAATCAATGAAATACCTGATGTAGCTGCTTTTTGTTCGCAAAAAGCGTGGTCTACTAATATTTCTTCAATGGTTTTTTCGGCGATGTTTACCCAACGAGGGTCTGTAGCCATTTTTAAACCTAACATACTATTTTTTATAAGGTCTTAAGGGCAGCGAATTTATTGTATATAAGTCAATAATTGACTGCGAATTATCTGTCAGAATAAAGGCCGGATAATGAATACCGTCTATGGCATTGAAGTCCCCATTATACTGCTTTAATTGTTCGGGTAAACGCAACGACCAATCCATAAACAACACTGTTTCGTAAATCGTATCAGCATGTTGCATAAAAGTCCAGTATCGTCGATCATACTCGGGATATAGTGTTTCCATTTCGGGCTGTAAGGCTTTACAGCCATAGATGTACTCGTCCGTTTTGTAATGAAATACGGTTACGTCAGCTTTATAGTCCTGTTGGATTTTATTCAGTTTCACACATTCAGCACAAAGTTTGTCAATGCGCAATACCTGTACCACGCCTGAATTACCTTGTACACTTGCTTTTGCTTTCTTTGGGATGTCAAAGCATTGACAGATAAACCCAATGACGCCAACAACCAGAATGATCTTTTTCAAGCGCTTATAAGACACGTGTTGGATAGTCAAGCTTACACCCAATACCAATACGTATGGCAGTGCGAGGTACATCCTTGAGAAAGGGAAAAACGTTGAGTAGGTTCCGTCCAAAGTCTTATTTAGGCTTAATGTTGCTAGAACGAATAAGACAACTAACGTCATTAAAACAGCCGATTTACTTTGCTTTTGAACAAATAAGACAACGATGAGTATGACTAGGACAGCCATAGACAAGCTACCAATCTTAGGTAAGAAAGGAAATAAGTAAAGAAAGCGTGCGTCTAAACTTTTAAGGCTGTTTTGAAGGTATCCAAACCCGAGTTCCAACTTCCATAGTTTATGTACCTCGTACAAAGGCGAATTGAAAGCGTTTATGGCGAAAAACGCGATGACGGCGATTGTCAAACCAATTAAAACAGGGGTAACTTGAAGTTTACGTTCTGCTTTGTAACGATTTGCTGACTGTAAACCCCATAGCAGGGCTAACGGCAAGCCAATTATCAGCATATTGGGATTCACAAAGTAAGCGATTATGCATAGGCCATAACCCAACCCCTTAATCAAAGCTGGTTTAGCAGAAGTCAATAGCAAACCAATTGACAAAACGGTAATACCACCAACAAAACCACGTGCCATGGCGGTAACAAAGTGATATTGTGCAGGCAATATTATGCCCATACATAGCACAATTATTGCCGCTTTGTTTTGCTTGATTCGGGTTAAATACCATGCGCCAAATAAGAACGGAATTAATCCCA
This sequence comes from uncultured Bacteroidia bacterium, assembly GCA_905478335.1. Classification (GTDB taxonomy): domain Bacteria; phylum Bacteroidota; class Bacteroidia; order NS11-12g; family UBA9320; genus UBA987. The sequence goes on from CAJQIC010000011.1 coordinate 39,330, forward strand.
ACACGTTGGTTATAATTGGAACAACGTATTCTACAGGGAAACCGAAGCGTATAAAAGGCGACGACACAATGGCTGTAATAGATATGTTGTAGAATTGACCATAGAAGTAGGGTGTGTACCAACGTCCATCGGCTTTGTCTACTGCGCTCAACCAAGTTATTGTTTGATCACCATCAGTATAAACGCCCGAGAAGTAAAGATGCACAAGCACACGTATCGTGATTAGCAGTATAATCAACGTCGCAGGGTAAATGGCCGATTGAATTTTTTTCAAAACAAATACAAAATGCTTAAGAAAATTGTGCCGCCAACCAACATGAATAGTATCGAATAGGGTAAAATATCTTTGGCTTTTAAACCCGTAATGCCAAGTAAAGGGAGTGCCCAGAATGGCTGTAGCATATTGGTAAGTTGATCTCCGTAAGCCAATGCCATGACGGTTTTGGCGTGTGCCACATCTAACTTGGTAGCGGCTTCCATTAAGATAGGCCCTTGAACCTGCCACTGTCCGCCTCCGCTAGGTACAAGTACGTTAACAACGGCACTGCTGAGGTAGGCAAAAAATGGGAAAGTATTGTGGTTACTGATGTTTATGAAAAAGTCAGCAAAAACGGCTAACAATCCACTGTAGTTCATAATACCCATGATACCAGCATATAAAGGGAATTGTATCATTATACCCGTACTGCCTAAAATGGCCTTACTGGCGGCTGCCATAAACTTATGCAACGTACCGTGCACGGCAATGGCAAAGCCAAACAAAATGAAGTTAATCGTATTTAAAGTTAGAAAGTTTAAAGAGAATGAATTGGACCACCACAAGTATATCCAATAGGTGATAAATATGAGTCCAAAAGCCAATCCAAACAGTCTACTATGGTCAAGCTGTTCGGCCCCAATAGCTGATGTTTGCTTCTCTGTATGCTGTTTTAAAGACTTTGGATATGATTTTTTAAATGGTCGTTTGGCCAACAATAGCGCAAACAAAGGAAGAATGATCAGCGTAGCCGCTATCGCAACAATGTTACTCGTGCTAAGGATGGTATCAGAAATGGGTATAATGCCTATAGAATTTACCAAACTGTGGCTTTCGGTATTTACCGTTAAAGGAGCAGAGCCAGAAAATCCGCCATGCCATACCATCAAAGAAGTGTAGCCGCATGCGGCGATTAACGGATAATTCAGTTCGATACCTTTTTCTTTGGCGTGTTCTCCAACCTTACGAGCCAATATGGCGCCAAAAATTAGACCTAAACCCCAGTTAATATATCCGGCACTTATTGAAAACACAGTGACAAAAACAGCTGATTGGGCATTTGACGTACATATACCCGTTATCTTTTTAATTAGTTTGTTTACCGAGTTGCTAATGGCGATGGTGTGTCCTAACACCAACATCAGCATCATTTGCATGGTAAATTCAAGAAAGTTCCAGAAACCCATGTACCAATAGTCTGCAATGCTTAAAAAAGCATTTTGGCCTGCTTTTGGCTCTGTGAAAATGATGGCTAATAGTGCAGTTAATAAGGTCAATAAAACCGCTATCGACAGGGGAGAAGGTAAGACGCGTCTCACCACACGCATATATCCGTTTACAATACTCATCTAGAAATCAATGATAACAATTTCTGCAGATAATGCGCATCAATTTGATCAAACGAATTAAAATCCTTGCTGTCAACGTCGAATACACCTACTATTCTGCCTTCATCAAACAAGGGGACAACGATTTCAGAATTTGATTCCGCACTGCAAGCTATATGACCTTCGAATTTGTGTACATCGGGTACAATAATGGTCTCTTCATTCGCCCACGAAGTACCACAAACGCCTTTACCTTTGGCAATTCTTGTGCACGCTACAGGCCCTTGGAATGGACCTAAAATTAATTCTTCATCGTCGACGAAGTAGAAACCTGTCCACCAAAAATCAAAGGCATTGTGCAGTAAGGCACAGAGGTTACTGCAATTCGCGATAAAATTCGATTCGTCGGCAAACAAACTTTCTGCCTGAGGCAAAATCTCTTTATACAGTTGCTCCTTGCTTGATTCCATTGCTGTGTTACTTATTCAGAAGTGACGACTAATCCATCAAAGGCCAATGAGATTCCTTTGGGCAATAACGCCTCAATGTCATCGTAAAGACCTAATTGATGACTGATATGCGTGAAATACGTTTGTTCGGCATTAATTTCTTGAGCGAGCTCAATGGCCTCGTCGAGCGTAAAATGCGAAATATGGGGTTCTTTTCTCAACGCATTTAAAACCAATATTTTAGTACCTCTTATTTTGTCTATTTCACGATCTGAAATGGTGTTTGCATCCGTAATGTAGGTGAAATCACCAATTCTAAAACCGTAAACAGGAAGTTTGAAATGCAACAATTCGATGGGTACTAAGTTGATGTCTCCAATGGTAAAAGGAGCAGTGACAATTCTATGTAAGTTCGCTCTTGGAACTCCTGGGTACTTGTAATCCGTAAAAACATAATCAAAATCTTTCCGAAGAACCTCCTCAACACGCTCGTCGCAATACACCTCCATGTCTTGTTGTTGGATGTAATTAAATGCGCGTATATCGTCAAAACCTGCCGTGTGATCCTTATGGCCATGCGTAAATACGACGGCGTCTAATTTGTTGACTTTGGCGCGTAACATTTGTTGCCTAAAATCTGGCCCGGTGTCAATAACGATGCTGGTCTCATTCGTTTGAATATGGATAGAAGAGCGTAAACGTTTATCCTTATCATCAGTAGACATACAAACTTGACAGGTACAACCAATTAAAGGAACACCTTGTGAAGTTCCCGTACCTAAAAATGTAATGGTATGCTTTTTCTGCACTGGCACAAAGTTGTACTTTTTGCCCTAAATCGTTCTGGATTATTGAGATTATTTCAATATGGCGTAAATAAGTGAATCAGGGATGGCATCAACCTGTCGATTTAAATTGGTTCTAGCGTCAGAACTTAAATACCAACCCAACGGAATGTTTTCGTTGTCATCTCTTTGCAAACTCAGCACATAAAATTCGTCGTGGTTTGCTGTTAGCAGCTTTTCTCCATTAGACATAGCCTCGTTACTGTTATTACTCCAAATGTTACTGAAGGTAATGGCAGGTGCAAGTGACTCAACCATACCTAACATGGGCTTTTCTTCTTCAATTAATTTAGTGTTTCTAATGGCAATAAATTTAAACCTTGTTTTCAGGTTGTTCTTCTTCGAAACCGTTTTTAAGATAGTGTATGCATCCAACATCGTTTGCATACCTAAATTTTCGTAATATCCGCCGTCAACCAAATTTCCCCAGGTTTTGCTATCAGGTGTTTTGATTAAAGCTGGTGGTGTTATATATGGAAACCGAGAGGCGATACCGATGGCCGAACTAATGGATATGTCTTTTTCTGTAATGGCAAATAGGTCTTGATATTGGTTGTGGTTTCGGCAGTAGTTTATGTAAAGGCTACATATCCAGTGTATATCAGTGGCCATGTTCAATTTGTGAACAAAACGAATCAAAGCAAAATCAAAGGCCTAGAAATTTTAGCTAAATCGGGAGACCACCATCTGGCTCAAACCCAAGTAGACTCACTTGGTAACTACCAGTTGACGTTTATTCCTGATGGTTACAATGTCTTTGACTTCTATTATTTCGGTAATGGCTTTGATACCACGCTCATTAAGTCGGTTAAAGGATTTGATGATCAACTTGTAGAGTGGAACCTCACGTTGTAACCATCAAAAAAACCAAAACCATTTCTTTTACTCGCCGCAGCAAAATATTATTGTAGTGACACTATGTTAGAAATCAAGCCACTCAATTATTTATCGGTCTATTTAGATAGGCTCCTAAAAAGTAAGTTATGGTTTAAGGTAATCATAGCCTTGGTCTTGGGTGCTGGTTTAGGTGTGCTCATTAATCCAAGTACTGGTGTGGTTTCAGAGGACTTCAGCACGTCGCTTGCCAGTTGGTTAGACTTGCCAGGTCAGATCTTTATGAGGCTGGTTCAAATGATTATGATTCCGCTGATTTTTGCCTCGATTATTTCTGGAATCGTGAGCAATACTTCAGAGAATCTTAAAACTTTCGGACTAAAGCTCCTTTTATATTTTGTTGTTACCACTGCAGTTGCCATCATAATTGGGTTGACGATAACCATTATCATGAAGCCTGGTCAGTATTTTCTTTCTCTTGGTGGATTTCCAGGTTCTGGTGGAGAACCAATTGCGACAAGTGAACAGACTAGCTTAATGGAGAACATTCCCAATGCGATTTCAAACCTAATTCCCAACAATCCTTTAGAGTCCATTCTTACAGGTGAAATGTTAGGTGTTGTCATGTTTACCATCATAATTGGGGTGGCAATCACACAGCTCAAGCTCGAAACAGCTAGGCCTCTCATTCGGTTTATTGAAGCCATACAGAAGATATGTATGATCGTAGTGTCTTGGGCCATGCGGCTTGTTCCTTATGCCGTTTTTGGGTTAATCGCGGCGTTGTTATCCAAAATTGGCGCGGAAATCTTATTGGCTTTAGGCTATTACATGTTTGTGGTGGTTCTCGGTTTGATCGTTTTATTGGTGTTTTATTTGATCATCGTTTACCTGTTTACCCAAACAAACCCCGTTACTTTTTTAAAGCAAATCAAAGAACCCCAATTGTTGGCATTCTCAACAGCGAGCTCGGCAGCTGTAATGCCCTTGTCCATGAAAACAGCCGATGAAAAACTAGGCGTTTCGTCTAACATCAGTGATTTTGTCATACCGCTGGGCGCCACAATCAATATGGATGGTACCGCCTTGTTTCAGTGTGTTACGACTTTGTTTATGGCGCAAGCCTATGGTATTGAGCTCTCTATGATAAACGTAATCTTAATCACGGCTACGGTAGTTGCAGCATCCATTGGCACACCTGCAATTCCTGGCGGAGGAGTCATTGTGCTAGCCTCGGTTTTGCAAAGCTCAGGAATCCCAATTGACGGACTCATTATCATAATTGGTATTGATCGTATTCTAGGAATGTTTAGGACAGCGGTAAACGTCACAGGAGATCTGACGGCTTGTGTTATTTTTAATAAGTTTTACGGCATAAAAAAGGATGACGTGGCAAAAACGGCTAGCGTAAATAAGTTTTAGGTAATCAAGGGTATAAACCATTAGCTTAGTTGAATAATGAAATCAAATGATAAAATTCTTTAGAAAGATTAGAAGAACATTGCTTACGGAGAACAAGTACAGTAAATATGTGCTGTATGCGATTGGTGAAGTCGCACTTGTTGTCATTGGTATACTGATAGCATTGAGCTTAAACAATAGCAATGACCATAAAAAACGGAAGGTTCAGGAAGTAAAGATTCTTAAGGAAATAAAATCAGAACTAGATTTTGTCTTAAACGACATCAAGGAGGATATAGTCGGGTATGAAAGAAACCTCAATAGCACAGAAATCATCTATAGTTCCATTCTAAATCAAGAAGACTATACGGATTCGCTAAAAAGGCATTATGTCAACATGTTTGCTAAAGAGGAGTTTTTAGCGAGCACCAGTGCCTTTGAATCCCTGCAGTCTTTGGGTCTCGAAATTGTTTCTAACGACTCAATTCGAGACGGTTTAATTCGCGTTTATCTATACATAGATAAAGCCGCTAACGATCATAGTCTTACCGAGTCAATTGAACAATTACAGACTACATTAGATCCACATATTCAGGTTGACCGAGTTAGACTAAAATCAGATTCAGCAAGAACTTGGATAAACACCTGGGAAATACCTTATACGTTTGTCAATTATGAGTCTTTGTTGAGTGATGATAAGTTCTTATACGCACTTATTGACCTATTGAAAATGAGAAGGTTGCGTGTATTCCTATATGGCCAATATCGAGCCGGACTAGTATGGCACATCGGAAATGTTGAAAAGGAAATCAACAGACTTGAGAATAACTGACCCAACCCACAATTGTCCAATGCTTTGAAAATGTTACTTTTTTAGCGAAGAGCTACACCAATTCTGGCACCAATTGACGTAGTGCGTTTATTTTTTTTCTTAATCCCATAAAATACTGAAAACGCAGCTTTTCACTCACCTCACTAAGTAAAATTGATTTGGTACGAATCTGTTCAATCCATTCATGGCAATCGTTGGCAAAAGCTGGTGCAAAAGACATTAGGGAATTAAACGAGTTAAAACTTACATAAGTAAAGATGCGATCGTCTTTGTAGGCCTGTATTGAGTTGTTACTCAAGAAGATATCACTTTGGTACATGGCAAATTTGGCAGAGAACACACCGTTTTCATTTTGAAACGATTTCCTTCCAAATTCCGCTTGCTGCTCGGCCTGCATAAGCAGGTCTTCCAATTCATCGCACAATTGGTATACAATGTCATTATCTACAAACAAACCCGATTCTAAGTAGTACTGAATTTGTTTGATACTGCTGTCAATCGTTTGAGGTGTCCATATTTCAGTGGACTCTATTCGATTGTAGTCTTCAAAAATCGATTTGGTAAGTAGGTCAAAGTTGTCGTCTTCTTCACGTACCTCAAACTTTTTCCGTTTGTAGCTTTCAAGATTCAATACGGATCGTTGCCAAAAGAACAATTTAAATCTACTCAAACCTTTGTATCCAAACTGTCGGAAGTATGGCAAGTCCATGGCCGTAATGACGAATTTGCTGTCTTCTGTTGTTGTTAGATCTTTTAATTGATTGGCAATGTTTTGCAGGTAAGCTTCGATACTAAAGTCCGGTTGAAACATAGCGTTGAATTGAAATGGCACCAAGCTTCCTTTATAGTTGAGAATAGAGTCGAAAGAGATGTTGTAGTGAGTGCACATCTTTTCAATCTCATCGTAGGTAAGTGCCGTAGCACCGCGTATACGTCGGTATGCCGCATCTACATTTACGCCAATGAGCTCGGCGAGGTCAGAGGCAAAGTTTCCGTCCGAAACGCGCTCTTTACATTGATTGATAAAGTTTATTTGCTGACTCATTATCTTATATTAATATTTTTTCAGTTATTTTAACAACGTGTTGCAATATATGCAAATTATATGAAGCATATATAGGTGAGTGTTTATTTTTTGAACCAATTGTAGGTCAAAAAATTAATAAGTGCATAGAAGTGGTAAAAGGCGCGAATCGTATTAAATATTTCACAATTATTAGAATGTGATAGCACAAACCTTTGTCGAAGTATAAAACGTAAATAATTGTCTAAAAAGAATCACAATGAAAACACTTACAACATGCTTCGCTTTGCTCGTCTTGTTTTTATCAGCACCAACCATTCAAGCACAAACCGAACCGCAAGACACCACAACAAAACAATTGTTTCTGGTCACCAAAACAGATGGTGGTCAGTTCTATGGTTACATCATTGAGGATGATGGCAGAGAGATCTTGCTTGAAACGAAAAATATAGGTAAACTCTATATCAGCAAAGGAGACATCGCTTCTATTGTTAAAATCGCTGACAACGGAATAGCTAACGTTAATGGGGATTACACAGATTATCGTAATGAAGGTCCCTTTACTACGCGTTATTATCTCACAACAAATGCGTTGCCGATTAAAAAGGGCGAAAGCTATGCCATGTTGCACTTATATGGACCAGAGGTGCACTTTGCTGTATCAGACAACCTTTCTTTGGGCGTTATGTCTTCATGGATTGCAAGTCCAATAGCGATAGCCGCAAAATATTCGTTTGATTCAGAAACGAACACGCATTTTGCATTGGGAACGATCATGGGTTCTTCTGGATTTCTTGGTAATGCTAGTGCCTTTGGGGGATTGCATTGGGCTACAGTTACGCAGGGAGACAGACGTTCAAATATTAGTTTTTCGGCAGGATATGGTTATATCAATCTTGGTCAGGGAGGTGGGTCAATAAATTATGGAAACGAATATGAAATGGCAGATTATGCTGCATCTTATAGTAATCAAGAATATAAAAGACGCCAAGCTACAATGTCCAAATTAACTGGTAATTCTTACTCAGCACCTTTAACAAGAGAGCAATCAACAAGAGGTGCTCCGGTGTTGTCTGTTTCAGGAATTGCACCAGTTGGGAAAAAAGCGAGCTTTATTTTCGACGTCATGGCGTTTTTACCAACCTTATACAAGGTTGAAAGAGAAAAGACTATCACAGTGGAGGACGTAAGCTATGAGTATTATGACTACAATCAACGAAGAGACATATATACGACTGAAGACGTTACTGTTGCTAAGAATATACTTGTAAAAAATGGAGTGCAGCCTACATTTTTGATAATGCCTGGCATGCGGTTTAACAAAGCACATAACAAAGCATTTCAAGTTGTATTGGCAGGTGTTATCACAAAAGATCGCTGGGGTGACATTTACTCTTTCCCAGTGCCTATGGTTTCTTGGCTACGAACTTTTTAGTTTCATTTATTATACGCTTAAAGAGTCGATCATTGGTCGGCTCTTTTTTTTAATTTGAGCCTTTATTGCTAATCATGTCCATTTATGAGTTTGTACAGTATGAATTATATAGGTAATTTTACTTTTTTGTAGTAAAAGAAAGTTTGCATCTTCGATAAATGTGAAATAATAAAAGGTTAATGATTATGGAAAATGTACAAATTAAAAGGCTGTTAGCCACCTCATGGAAACTTGTTGTTATTCTTATTGTCTCGTGTTTGTCTACGAGTGCACTGGCTCAAGTTGATGGAAACAAAGATACTACTGATAAACAGCTGATGCTCGTCACCAAAACAGACGGCGGCCAGTTTTACGGGTATATTCTTTCTGATGACGGTCGTGAAATTTTATTGATGACCAAAACCATTGGTAAAATCTATATAAGTAAAGCAGACATCGCCAGTATCGTTAAAGTGAGCGATACGGAATCGAAGAAAATTGAAAGTGGAGCGTATTCGGATTATCGCAATGAAGGACCTTTCACAACGCGGTATTACCTCACTACAAATGCGTTACCCATCAAAAAAAAGGAGAACTATGCCATGATTCACTTATATGGACCCGAGGTGCATTTTGCAGTATCTGATAATCTGTCCATCGGTGTCATGTCCTCATGGATTGCAAGTCCGATTGCTGTGGCCACTAAATATGCCTTTAATTCAAAATCTGATAATCATTTTGCCTTAGGCACAATAGTCGGTTCGTCCGGGTTTTTATTCAACGCCAGCGGAGCGGGCGGCTTACATTTTGGGACTTTTACCAAAGGCGACCGTAAGGCGAATATGAGCATATCTGCTGGTTACGGTTGGACCATTCTAGGTAGCGATTTGCGACGGTCATATGATTATAAGTATGATGTTAGGGGCGAGTATCATTACGACAGATCTTCTACAAATGCGCTCGCGCAGTTTAATGGATTTTCAATTTCGGAGGTGCTCGATAAACCTTTCACAGGAGCCGGGGTATTTGGCATTTCTGGGATTACGCCTGTAGGTAAAAAGGCCAGCTTTATTTTTGATGGTATGGCTGTTTTGACTCCAAATTATAAGCGATCAGTTTCACAAACATATAAAGTAGACGGGGTGACCTATACAGATCATAATGGTAATATCGTAGTTAAGGATTATTTAATTGATGAGTATGAATTAACGCCCGATGGCATAAAACCTACGATATTGATTATGCCAGGTATGCGATTCAATCAATCCCACAATAAAGCGTTTCAAATTGTGTTAGCCGGTGTGATAACGACCAATTCTATTGGAAAAATTATCACCTTCCCTGTTCCAATGGTTTCTTGGTTACGTACTTTTTAGTACACCAGTTTAATCTTATCCAAGATTCCTTCTAACTCCTTTTTAGGCTTGAAGAGTGTGCTGTTTATAGTAGCACTGATTAACGCACTGTTTTGTCCTTGAGTAGCAGCCAATAAATCGGTTCTGTAAGACAAGTTGAATAAATGCCGCTTCATTAACCGTACGGAAAGTCCGAAGTCATACCCGTTAAATCCGTTTAAATCTTCGTACTGGCCATTAAAGGTAACAGACTTATAATTGATGCTCATACCCAAACTGGTAAAGTCATCGTCCTGTTGATTGGCATAAATCACTGTTGGGATTACGGTAATTTGCGGACCAAGTTTAAAGAATCCAAGGAGTTGTGCACTGACCGATAGGTCACTAAACTGCTCGATTCCTTTTTGTACCGAAACATCGGGCGTATTTAAATGGTTTAATGTAACACCAAGTACGAGATTCTTATAGAGAACCGAACTTCCAACACTCAGGTCGAACACCTTGCTGTCAATATTAAAATCCTTTGCGTTAGCCGAATCAATTCGATACTCGAAACCATTGAAATCCCTAAAACTAAAATCAGTCAAAATTTGCTGATCGTTATGAAACACCTTGATTTGATAGTCGACATTACCACCCAGTTTGACTTGTAGTCCGGCTTTGTCTAACAAGTCCCGTGCATAACTGAAGTTAAATGATTGTCGTTCCAGATTATCGAGGTTATCAAATTTGGCGTAAAAACCTAAATGGTTGGCTGATTTAAAAAATCTGGTTTCAATACCAAGATCTACATTTTGAGAGGCATTACCCAAAACACGGAGTCTGTTCAAAACACCAGTAAGCGCTGGGTTCAGCTTGTTTAGCTCTTGCACTTCTTTTTCAGACACTAGGTCAGAGTTTTGAGCAGATACGTTAACATTAGCTAGGATGAATACACAAACGAGTGTGAAAATTGTCTTTAATAGTTTCATAGGCGTTTCAAATTAAACGTGGTTCAGTGAATATTTAGCATAAATGCGAAAAACTTCAAAACCATTTGAACTTCCTGCTGCAATAAACTTGCCAAGTGAAGCGGCTTTTAAGAATTCGAATTAAATTTGCCGCCCATGTTAAAACATCTCGGTCATCCAATTTTCAACGTAGTCAAAGAAGCTGCTGAAGACCTTAGTTTAGAGGTGTTTGTGGTAGGAGGGTTTGTGCGTGACGCGTTGCTAAATCGTCCGTGTAAGGATATTGATTTTGTTACCGTTGGTAGTGGAATTGCGCTCGCCAAAGAAGTTTCCAACCGTCTAGAAAATGCAACTGAAGTGAATTATTTTAAGAACTTTGGGACCGCGCATATCAGACAGAACGAATGGGACTTCGAATTCGTTGGAGCACGGAAAGAATCGTATACACACGACAGTAGAAAGCCTGCCGTAGAAGAAGGAAGTATTCAAGACGATCAAAACAGAAGAGATTTTACGATTAATGCGCTGGCCATAAGCTTAAATGCCAACGATTATGGAACATTAATAGATCCATTTGATGGTGTTAAGGACTTAGAAAACAAGGTACTAAGAACACCGCTGGCTCCGGAACAGACCTTTTCTGACGACCCTTTGCGCATGATGCGCGCTGTACGATTTGCCACCCAGCTAAATTTCGATATAGACGGTGAAACCTTAAAAGGCATTAAGGCCACAGCCAATCGGCTCGATATTATTAGCCAAGAACGCATTACAGACGAGTTAAATAAGATTATAGCAGCAGACAAACCATCAGTTGGCTTTAAACTTATGTTCGACACCAAGTTGTTGCATCGGTTTTTCCCTGAAATGATCGCACTGCAAGGTGTTGAGGAAAGAAACGGCTTAAAACACAAAGACAATTTTTACCATACCCTTCAAGTTTTAGATAATGTGGCCGCCAAGTCAGACAACCTTTGGCTGCGTTGGGCTGCAATTATGCATGATATCGCGAAGCCAGACACAAAGGATTTTAACGATAAAGAAGGGTGGACGTTTCACGGGCATGAATTTGTTGGTTCTAAAAAGGTAAAATCAATCTTTAGACGTTTAAAATTACCACTAAACGAAAGAATGCGCTACGTGTCGAAAATGGTACTGTTGCATTTACGACCAATAGCACTAACTAAAGAGATCGTCACCGACAGTGCGGTACGCCGTCTGATTTTTGATGCTGGTGAACATATTGAAGACTTGCTTTGTTTGAGCAAATGCGATATCACTTCAAAGAACGAACGAAAGGTTAAGCGCTTTTTAGCAAATTTGATTGAGGTTGAAGGCAAAATTCGGGACGTGGAAGAACGTGACAGAGTGCGTAATTTTCAACCACCAATGTCGGGTGAAGACATTATTAAACTGTTTGATATCAAGCCGTCCAGAGAGGTTGGGATAATTAAGAATGCATTGAAGGAAGCAGTTTTAGAAGGCGAAATACGAAATAATCGGGAAGAGGCTATTAATTTTGTTCTAAAGAAAGGCAAAGAATTAGGCTTGTCGAAAGCATAATACATTGAGAGTTAAATGATTGTATACAGATTTAAAATAACATTCGAAGAAGTTGATGACGTTGAACGCATGATAGAAGTTCGCGCAAACCAAACTTTTCGAGATTTATACCATGCCATTGTAGAAAGCATCAAGTTTGATCCAAAAATTACTGCGTCATTTTTTATGTCGGGCGATAATTGGAGAAAAGGCACGGAAATAACCAATGCAGACGTCGAAGGCGTTTTACAAATGACCGACTGTAAACTGAATGCGTTCATGAATGATCCACATCAGCGGATGTTGATGTTTACGCATGATGAGTTAGAATGGTCGTTTCGCGTTCAGCTCTTTAAAATTGAACGCGCCAATGCCGCTATAATTTACCCGCAAGTGGTAAAAGTGGTAGGAGAGCCGCCAAAACAAAAAAAGATTCATGTAATCGGTAACGCGACCAACGAGTTCGAAGAATTAGTTGACGAAATTATTAGTGAAGCTGAAGAGCCTGACGTAAGTGATATGGGGATTGACGGCGACATGGATAGCTCTGGCAGTTTTTCTGAACCAGAAGAAGCTTGACCCAAAACACTTCCAACAAGACATTGATTGTTGTCGGAGGGCCTACGGCATCTGGCAAGACGGCATTAGGTATTTCAATAGCGCAGCACTTTAACACAGACATTGTATCTGCCGACTCAAGGCAATTTTACTCCGAATTAAACATTGGCGTAGCGAGACCTTCAGAAGGTGAGTTAAGTGCCATCAAACATCATTTTATTGCGCACAAATCTATACACGACTATTACTCTGCGGGCGAATTTGAGCGTGATGCTATAAAAGTCCTGAATAAGATTTTCGTAACCAACGATTACGCTGTAATGGTAGGAGGGAGTGGATTGTTTATTAATGCCGTATTGCATGGTTTTCATGAGGCACCTAAAGACGATGGGTCGGTTCGCAAAGCCGCAGACCAATTATATAAACGCGAAGGGATTGATGGCCTTGTGAAACGATTAACTAGCGTTGATCCAGACCATGCAGCTGTTATTGACCGTCAGAATCCTCAGCGGTTAATGCGCGCGATTGAACGTGTTGAAATTTCTGGAAAAACACATCAACAGCTCACTCAAAACGAAATAACAAAGCGGGCTTTTAATATTGTCGAAATAGCCATTGAAGATGAACGCAAGGCGTTGTATGAAAGAATTAACCAACGCGTAGACCAAATGATGGAAATGGGTTTGTTGAAAGAGGTGAAATCATTAGTGCCATACAAAGATTTAAATGCCTTAAAAACAGTAGGCTACGCTGAATTATTTGAATACTTGGATGGTGAATTAACTTTAGAAGAAGCCGTAGAAAAAATCAAGCAAAACACACGCCGCTATGCCAAACGGCAGATCACTTGGTTTAAGAATAAGACTGAAAGTGTTTGGATTCCAAGAGATGCGTTTGATAAGGTTGTTGCGTTTATTGAAGGTACTAGGAGTTAGGAATTAGGGGTTTAATTTAAGACTAAAGACCAAAGACTAAAGACTGATGAGATTCTTCGGTTCTCCTGACGTCTAACCTCTGAATGACGTTCTTGTTGTAATCAGTTTGCGTATTATCTAACTCTCAACTTTCAATTCTCAACTATCAATTTCAGATAATAATTTGTTGATATAGGTCGGAGTATGTTGCAAACGACTGCCATACCAGCTAAACATTTCTCCGTCTACCAAAACCACTGTGGAGTTTGGAAATTGGTCTGCTATGGCACTTTGATGCGCTTCCTTAAATGGAAAAGGTTCGGAAGACAAAAAGATATAGGAAGGGTTGATGTTTCGAATATCCGACACGCTCAACTCGGGATACCTAGCTTGGTTTTGGATAGCGTTTTTAAATCCGGATTTTTCCAAAACATCATGGATAAATGTGTTCAATCCAACACCGTAATACGGGTCTTTCCAAATTAAATACAATACATCATTTATTCCCGAATTAGTAGTTATTAAACGATTAAATGCGCGCTCCGTGTCAAAAATGAGTTTGTCAGTCAGGCTTGTTTTATGAAAGATGTGACCCATTGAACGCAGCATATCATACGAGTCGTTTATCGTATTAATATCGCTCATCCACACCGGAAATTCAGCTTGTAATGTTTTAATCTGATCGGCTTCATTCTCTTCTTTGTTACCGATGATCAGATCCGGTTGCGACGCACGAATGGCGTCTAATTGCAACTTCTTTGTACCACCGATTTTCTTGGCGTTTTTAAACTCGTCTGAAGGATGTATGCAAAAAACGGTTTGACCGATTGGTCTAACACCACGGTAGTATAACAACTCTGTTTGGGAAGGAACAAGGGAAACTACCTTCTTGGGTATACCCCGTAACTCAATCTGATGCCCCATTTGATCGGTATAGTGATGCAATTGAGACACGACAGGCTTTATTTTGCTAATGCAGATATCAAATCGTACTTCGTGATGATGTGGTACACTCCACCAAGGTCCTCAACCATTACCGCAGGGTTTTCCTTGTTGATCGATTTCGAAACGGAATCCATTTCTTCGTAATAACTTACAATTGGAAATGGAGCTTGCATAATTTCACTCACTGGCTGGTTTCCAGCGTCAAGGTTGTTAAGTAAAAGTCTGAATATGTGGTGGTCGTTTAAAGAACCAATAAAATCTCCAGCCTCGTTGACAACAGGCAATTGAGAGATACTGTATTTCTCCATTTTATCAAAAGCTGATTTGGCTAAATCAGTGTCTAATACCGTAATCAGTGGTAAGTGCTGATGACTAGATATTAAGTCTAAAGCAGTTTTAGGCTTAGAATCAAGGAAGCCTCGATCCTTCATCCAATCGTCGTTAAACGCCTTACCCATGTAACGCGTTGCATGGTCGTGAAACAGGACCACAACGACGTCTTCAGGTTTAAGATGATCTTTTAACTGCAGGATGCCTTTAACCGCACTGCCGGCAGAGTTACCAACTAGAATTCCTTCTTCGCGCGCCAGTTTACGTTGCCAAACCAATCCATCTTTATCTGTAACTTTCTCAAACTTGTCGATGACATCAAAATTGACACATTTTGGCAAGATGTCTTCTCCAATACCTTCGGTGATGTAAGGGTAAATTTCCTTTTCGTCAAACTCGCCAGTTTCGTGGTATTTTTTGAATATGGAACCATAGGTATCTATGCCCCAAATCTGAATATCGGGATTTTGTTCTTTTAAGTATCGTCCAACACCACTGATAGTACCACCAGTACCCACACCTACAACAAAGTGTGTGATCTTACCTTCAGTTTGTTCCCATATTTCTGGACCAGTTTGCTCGTAATGTGCCTTAACATTACTAGGATTGTCATATTGATTGACATACCAAGCACCCGGAATTTCTTCCCCTAGTCTTTTAGAAACAGAGTAATACGACCTGCTGTCTGTTGGATCAACGTCGGTAGGACATACAATAACTTCAGCGCCTACGGCTTTCAGAATATCTACTTTTTCTTTACTCTGCTTGTCTGTAGTTACAAAAACACATTTGTATCCTTTAATCAGTCCAGCAATGGCCAAACCCATACCTGTGTTTCCACTTGTACCTTCAACGATAGTTCCTCCAGGCTTCAATCTGCCGTCGGCTTCTGCGTCAATAATCATTTGCAAAGCCATTCGGTCTTTCACTGAATTACCTGGGTTGGTCGTTTCAATCTTTGCTAAAACTGTTGCGGATACATCGGCAACGATATCGTTCAATTTAACCAATGGTGTGTTTCCAATGGTCTCAAGTATGTTGTTGTAATACATTGGTGCAAATGTACTTGGTTCATTAAGAATTTTTGAACGAAATGTGTTTTATTCCAACGTCTATTCACCATTGAATTCGACTTGATTTCCGTTGTAGTCCACGCCCCATATATTTTTAAATTTTCATGCTCAAATAATAATAACTTCGCGGCATGTTTGTGAGTGGATTCACTTTCGTTAAAAACGCTGTAAAGCTTGATTACCCAGTAGTTGAGGCGATTTCATCTGTTCTGCCATTGGTAGATGAAATGGTGGTTGCTGTTGGGGCTTCCGACGACGACACTAGATCTGTAATCGAAGCGATTGACAAGACTAAAATACGAATTATCGATACGGTTTGGGACGATACTTTGAGAGAAGGAGGAAAGGTGTTGGCCGAAGAGACAAATAAAGCCAAAGAAGCGGTAAGCAGCGAAGCCGATTGGCTTGTTTACATCCAGGCGGATGAATGCATACATGAAAAATATCACAACGAGATTAGCGAGCAAATGGAACGCTATTGTGATGATAAAACAGTTGAAGGATTATTATTTGATTATAAACACTTTTATGGTAGCTATGATTTTATTGGCGACAGCCGTACGTGGTATAAGAAAGAGATACGCGTCATCAAAAATGATGAACAAATAAGCAGTTGGAAAGATGCCCAAGGTTTTCGTAAACAAGGACGAAAGCTACAAGTTAAAAAAATCGACGCTGCGATATACCATTATGGTTGGGTACGCCACCCAAAGTACATGATGGCAAAGGCCTATGAGGCGAACAAACTTTGGCACTCCGACAAATGGGTAGAAGAGCGGTTTGATCCTGAAAAGGATTTTGACTACAGCCAAATAGACTCGCTTAAACCATTCACTGGATCTCATCCTACTTGTATGCAACCACGCATCAAAAAGATGAATTGGACCTTTACATTCGACCCAAGTCAAAAAAAGTTTGGAATTAAAACGGGCTTCCTCTATTGGCTCGAAAAAGTCACCGGTTATAGGGTAGGCGAGCACAAGAATTACATCGAAATGTAAGTCGTAATTTTTTTTTTAGTTCTAAACCCAACCTTTGGATTAGAACTTGTCGTAGATGCTAATGAAGGACAAAGTGATTTACGACGATTAACCCAACATTAGACATACCGATCCATCTTGATCAAGCCAAAGAGTCAAGTCTTCAGCTTGAGGAAATAATAAAGCGGTGTCTTAAAAATGATCGGGTTGCTCAAGCGAAACTCTACCAAACCTACCATGGCAAGCTGCTAGCACTGTGTCAGCGGTACTGTGAAAATAGAGACGACGCATTGGCTGTTTTAAACCACGGGTTCCTTAAAGTATTTAAATACTTATCGACTTACGACGACAAATATGAATTTGGAGGATGGATATACCGTATAGTACAGTACACAGCTATTGACCACGTTCGTAAACACGTTCGCAAAACGAAGCAATTACCCACTCAAGAACTAGACGTAGAGATTGAGATTGAATCCAATGCAATCGAAAAGTTGTACGCAGATGATTTAATCAGTCTGCTACACCGATTACCTTACACAACAAAAGTTGTCTTTAACCTTTTTGCCATAGAAGGGTTTAGCCATACTGATATCGCCAAAGAGCTAGAGATGTCGGTAGGGACAAGTAAATGGCATGTTAACAATGCGCGCAAGCGGCTTAAAAAATGGATTGAAACCTATGAATAAAAAAGATTTTATATCGATAGATAAAGCGTTTCAAGACAATTTAGGGTCTCATGAAATGCCTTTCCAAAATGGAGATTGGGAAGATATGTTGTCCAAATTAGATTCGGACGACGGCGCGATACTTTTGCCTCCTGATAAACATATTTTCACTAATTTTAAACACATAACCATTATGATACTAATAACAACACTTACAGCTGGTTTGATGTGGATGTCAAGTCCGCAAGAACCCACAGCCACAATAGTTGCGGAAACACGACCAAGCCAAACGATTACGGCGTTAGCACAATCTGATCAGCCAGACATGGCAGAACCAATTGTTAGCATACCAACGGAACAAAATGCTGCGGAACGGTTTATAAACCAAGCTGAAGTTAATATGCAAAGCTTTGTAGAGACGTTGACTCAGCCTCTACAACAGGAAGAACAGATGCTACTCAGCGAAAGTGATGTTTCACCGTTGTCTTTTATTGACGTATTGGGTTCAAATCCAGAAAACGATATCGCGTCTCCTGATACCGCTAAGTTCTTAAAAACTGTGGTTTCGAAATATTGGGTAGACACAACCTATACCTACATCCACCATCCACCATCCAGAGACATAGAAGACGGTTGGTTTGGCCTGTATTATACCAATCAACAATTAACAGACGCAAACGATTGGGAACGAATAGGAAGACATACAGAAACCCATGGTTTTAACCTCCAATTTATGTCTGGAAACATCCTGCCTGGAGAGAATCTTGCTATTTATGGTGGCATTGACTGGGGCATGCAATTCTATGGAAGGTCAGAAAGTTCGGAGGTATTAATCAATTCCGTTAATGAAGATCGAGGACTGACGTTTTTACGCAGCCACAGCAATGATTTGTATTTCTCAGGCCAAATAGAATGGGCTCAATTTCCTATTGTCCCTTACCTGCACGGGGCTGCGGGAGGAAGAATTTTAACAACTGCTCAAACTACACGAGCGCTTTTACCTTCAGCGGACTATGAGAGTTCCCAAGAAAACGGCGTACACACCCGAGCAGCACTATCAACCAAGTTTGGTGTAGGGGCTAAACTCCGCATAGCGCCACGTGTATATTTAGATGCCAGATACTCCATAGTAAACACGAGACCAATTGAAACCGTAGACTATGCAAACACCGGATTTGATGGTTTAGATTTCGATTTAGGTTTCAAAAAAATAAACATGAATGCTGGCCAAGTTCAGTTTGGAATTGTATTCGACGTGAGCAGTGATACGAGAACCAAAATTGTAGACGAACCTGGACATTGGGAAGAGCGTACGCAAACATTGTATGTGGATCCTACCGATTCCACAAAAGTGTTTGTCCCATGTCCTTGTGATAAACCAAAGAGAAACGCACGTATACGCAATAATTCTTCTAACAGAAACTTCCCTGATTTTGAAGACGGAATATTTAGACCGGGTTCTGGATCTGGTTCAGGATCGGGCTCTGGCTCAGGAAAAGGAAGCTTCCCTGGATTGAAAAAACCACCGGTACGATGGTAAGTCGTTTCGTAATATTCAAACCATATTAACATACACGGGTTTATATCAAGTACTTAATTTGATATAAACCCGTTATTTTTGCACCAGAATGAAACGCTTCACAGCCATACTCGTTTTGATTACACTTGTTTGTAATTACACTGGTGTGCAGCTGTGTGTTGATTTTTGCTGCGATTCGATAGAATCCATTCATTTTGGTGAAGAAGAAGCTGAAGCATTTTGTCACATTGATGATTGTGGGTCTGTACCCGAATCAGATTGTTGCGATTCTGAGCAGTTTCAAGTTGAGCCGCAACTATTGGACTACACTGTAAATGAATTGGAGCAAATTAAAACGCCGTTCGTTTACATACACAATCAAATTAACCCGTTTACACGTATCACTTTTGAATCTGATACCCCTTGTAAAACAATAGACAGCAGGCCATTGGTTCCGGTTCCAATCCGAGAACTCACACAGGTTTCTCTTTGTTAGCATTCACTTTTATTATGGCAGCAACAAGCTGCAGATTGCGTTGAATACAACGTTTATTCCCTTTAATAAAAGTAATTTTTAATGAAAAATATTTTAATTGGTGCACTAGCATTATTCACCGTGTTTCAGGCAAATGCGAAACAGTTAAGTGGATATGTGTATGCACTCGACAAGAAAAAGAAAGTCCCCCTAGAAGGGGCAGCAATTTTGGAACTGGGCCAGCCCAATGGTACACTTACCGATGGCAATGGTTTTTTCGAAATTGATTTAAATACGAATACGACTCAAATTGTGGTGAGTTATGTGTCCTTTATTTCTGATACCATCAACATTGCCGACAAAGTAGCCATTGAAATTATACTTAAACCGATGGCTGGCACCTTAGGTGTAGTAGAATTAAATAAGCGTAGGCGTACTTACGGTATTAGAAGCTTAGACCCAAGAACCACGCTACATTTACGTGAGCAAGAATTTCAAAAGGCAGCTTGCTGTAATTTGTCTGAAAGCTTTGAGAATGCACCTGCAATCGATGTTTCTTTTACAGACGCTGTGACTGGAACCAAGCAAATCAAAATGTTGGGTTTAGATGGCGTGTATACATCCATAACACGAGAGTTTATGCCTTCTGTACGGGGATTAAATTCGTTCTACGGTTTAAGTTTTATACCAGCGGCTTGGGTAGAAGGTATTCAAATTACCAAAGGAGCTGGGAGTGTTGTCAATGGTTTCGAGAGTATGTCGGGGCAAATTAACATTGAAATGAAAAAGCCCTATGGCCGAGATCAGTTTATGTTTGATCAGTTCATTTCAGAATCGGGGAGAAGCGAGACAGATGTTATGGTAAGACGTGATTTAAGCAAACACGTTGCCACTTCGCTCTTTGGACGTTTTGGTATTCGTCCTACAGAAATGGATAGAAACAATGATGGTTTTTTAGATAATCCAACGAGCAACCAATATCAATTAATGAATCGTTGGCAGTTTCATGGAGATAATGGTTTAGAAGGACAATTTAACGTGTCTTACAACAAGGATGAGAAGACGGCCGGTCAGTTCGGGTCGGAGAACCCCAATCCCTATAACGTGCTTATAGATAACGAGCAACTCGATGTTTGGGCTAAACTTGGAAAGGCCTTTAAAGACAAGCCTTATAAGAGTTTTGGGTCTCAGTACGCTTTTAATACGATTTCAAGTCAAATCGTTTATGGAAATGACAGCAATCAAAATGTGCTGACTACTAAAGGACAAACGGCCTATGTGAATTTGATGTTCCAGTCGATAATACGCAATACGAATCACGGCTATAAAACGGGTATCAGCTTTATTTCTGATTGGGTAGAAGAATCATTTGACACATTTAATGTAGACAGGCAGGAAATGGTGCCTGGTGCCTATTTTGAATATACGATGAAGCCAGACAGTCTGTGGATTTTGGTCTCTGGGGCTAGAATGGATTACAGTAACCTTTTTGGTTTCTTTCCAACATTTAGGTTTCATGGCAAACGCAATTCCAAAGATGAGAAAACTGCGTTAAGGTTTTCAATCGGAAATGGAAGAAGAACGCCAAACTTTTTTGCTCAAAATCAAAATCTACTCATTTCGTCAAAACCAGTTGTTTTGAATACAAAGGCAGGCGAAACAATGGGCGTTATACAAGAATCTTCACTCAACATGGGTATAAGCTTGCAACAGAAATTTAAACTGTCGTATATGCCGTCTGAAGTGCAGTTTGATTTTTTTAGAACAACTTTTTATAACGAATTGTTAAGTAATAGAGAAACACAAACACTTGTTTTGGAGTCTTTGCAAAATGGAACGATTGCCAATAGCGCACAAGCACAGCTAGACGTGCAACCTGCGCGACGAACGGAGTTGCGCTTTGCCTACAGGCTTTTTGATGTTACTTCGGTTTATGATGGAAATCGCGTTGAAAAGCCGTTAATATCTAAGCACAGAGGCTTTTTTAATATTACACAAAGAACTAGAAGCAAATGGCAGTTTTCGTCGACGCTTCAGCTTTATGGTCCACAACGTATTCCTGGTCTTGACTTTGCAGCGGAGAACTTCAATGCGCAATACAGTCCTGTGTTTCCGTTATTAAATGCTCAAGTGAGCAAACGATTTAAAAAGAAACCGTTTGAAGTATACATTGGTGTCGAGAATTTGTTGAACTATAAGCAGGATAATCCAATTCTTGGCGCATCTAATCCGTTTGGTTCGAATTTTGATGCAACAAGTGTGTGGGGGCCAGTGTTTGGCAGAATGCTGTACGCCGGGTTTAGGTATAGAGTAAGGATAGAAGAAGAAAAGAAATAAATAATTGGACTACATGCAACCATTTGGATTGACAGATAGTCTACTAAAAACAACAATATGAAAACAACAAAATACGTAATGCTCACATTGCTACTTGCAGTGAGCCAATTGGGACTTGCAAAAAGCGTGGTAACCGAGTTTAAAGTCGAAGGACAGTGTGGTGATTGTAAGTCACGGATTGAAAAGGCGTTGGATCTTCCAGGAATCAGTTTCGCGACATGGGATGTCGATTCTAAAATGATAACCATTCGATATAACGACAAAAGATTCTCAGAAACCGATATTCATTCAATTATTAGTGAACTTGGCTACGCTACTGAAAAACAAGAGGCTAATCAAACGGCTGAAGATGCACTGCCCAAGTGTTGTCGACCTGGCGGTGCAAAGCATTGTGCGCCCAAGGAATAAGTTAATTACGAACAAAAATTTGCAGATACATAAAGCGAATCAGTTTAAGGCTGGTTCGCTTTTTTTTAAGCATGACTTGATTGTACTGGTAGATTAAACATAGCTTTTTCATGGTGGTTTATTTGCCGTTTTCGTTAGTTTAGGTTGTAGCCAACTTTAATCATAGAGGTAAAGTCTGTGCCTGAGTATATCGAGGTATTGGTATAATTTCGGCTTCCAAATAACCACCAGTAAGTGGTCTCTTCCTGCTCTAACTTGGTTGGGGTAGAACTCACCAAACCTACCTGAGCATGGACAGATAGCTTATTGTGTCGGTATGCATATCCTAAAACAAAACCATCGCCGGCTGACCTCGTATTTTTTAGTAACACCGATTCGTCAAATATGGAATTGCTTATAGCTAAATTTCCATACTTGGATTCTACGTGCTTAAGGCCAAAATAAATATCAGATTTGCCTTTATAAAGATGCAATAACACGGAAAAGTGCAGTGCCTTTTCGTCATATTTAACAAGCTCTCTATACATGTGAACAGCGTCAGACTCAGTTGATGGTAAATCTGAATAGCCGTATTGGGTATGGCTACCACCGAGTTGTCCTTCGACAGCAAGTTTGCCGGCTTTTAACTTGTGGATATAAGACGTGCTTAACCCTGCTATAGCCACGTGTTCGTTTAATGTGTTACTTCTTGGACTCATGGAAGACGCATTCTGTCTGTTAAATACTGTGTATGAACCTGTTAGGACAAGTTTTTGCGTAAGGTTAATTGATGATTCGCCAATCAAGCCCCGTCGATTATAGCCCAGATACAGAGAGGTTGTCCCAGGTTTCTGCGCAATGACGGTTGGCGTAGGGTTATAATGGTGAATCCGTTGCGCTGATGCGGTCATTTCAATAAGAATGATACAAACTGATGTGATTAACTTTTTCATAGTCTTAGATTTTGTACTACAAAGCACGACGAGTTGAAGTCGACGTCAAAACGATAATTGCGAAATGGTGTACTAATTTTACGGAATATGATAATTTGTTATCTTTGGAAGTATCTAAACGGACAAACTGATGAAAGCTTTTTCAATTGCGCTTAAAGACCACTTATACCGAAAACATGAATCGAACACCAGTATTGCCAAAGATTTATGTGATTTATTGGGCCTGAGTAAAGACAGTGTATATAGAAGACTGCGAGGCGAGGCAAGCTTTACGTTAGATGAGGCCGTTTGTATTTCTAAAGAATACAAAATCTCCCTAGATCTGTTAATGAGTTCGCATTTCAACACGTTTGGGACGTACCGTTTTCGTCCATTGTATAAGGAAGAGCCTCAATTAAGTGAAAATGTAAAAGCCGTAACAAAACTGTTTACGTATTTAGCGAAGGAGGGTGGTGCGCTGCACTATGTTGCCGAATCCGTGCCTCTTTTTAGGCTTCTAGGCACAAATAAACTCAAAGACTTTTCGGTGTATTACTGGAAAAAAGTAATTCTGAATTACACTTCTCATTTTGCACAAAAGTTTGACGACGCGTATTTCATTCCCAAAGAGTACCGGCTCATTGTCGAGCAGTTAACACAACAGTATTATTCCATCGATCTGACGGAAATTTGGACCAAGGAAAGTCTACAAAAGATGTTTTTCCAAATACAATACGCCGTTGAGTCTGGATTTATAGTTTCTCAAAGCATTATTGAAGAACTCTACAAAGAATTGGAAGCGCTTATAGACGAATTAGATTTGGCAGCAACATTGGGGCAAAACAAGTTTGGAAATTCGTTCACCTTATTTGATTGCGAAATTCAGCTTGAAAATAATTGTGTGTACACCACAGTGAACGACGTCAACAACTGCTTCTTAAATTTTAATAATTTCAATAACCTATCGATAGGAGATGAGATTTTTAACCAAGAGGTGGCCAGTTGGATTACCAACTTAAAAACACGAAGCATTCAAATATCCGGTCAAGCAGAGAAACAAAGGAATCAATTCATAGACCATCAAAAGTCTTTGCTGGATACCTCACATGAGTTTTGCTTGAAGTTTTTAAACAGAAGGGCGCAGGTGTAGTTGTACACAATCGGTTGACTTCCAATAGTTAGGGATTTTTTAGCATACTTTATGACTTATATTTACCAAAAAAATAATTATAAAACTAAAAACAGTCTATTTACAGGTTTGCTTACGCTTGCCTTATTTGCATGCTCATCACTTTCGCACGCACAAACGTATTCCTTAGGTACAACAATTATCGATGTGTTTGCCGGAGGGCCAAATGTATCAAAGGTGTTTGTTGGTGGAGCTGCTTCACTGAACGAGGGTACCGAAACCCTGACTGGGATTCTACCTATCGGTCTAAGAGCTGAATACATGGTGACAGATAAGTTTGGAATAGGATTGGAAGTAAGTTATGCGAGTGGAAAACGTGTATATGATTATTCACAAAACGACACGGCATATACGATAACAGGAGAGCATAATAAACTGCGTGTTTTACCTACATTCAATTTCCATTTCTTGGATAATGAAACAGTCGATTTGTACTTAGCCTTAGGTGTAGGAATGAAAGATGTAAACTATATCTGGTCTTCGACGAACAACAATGATATAGACGATTTGGAATTCCCAACAGGTAAAATTTCAAGTAAATTAGCCTTAGGTACAAGGATATTCTTTACAGATAATATTGGTGCCAATTTTGCTTTTGGTATTGGTGGTCCACTGATTAATGGAGGATTATCCATTAAAATATAAATATTCTTTCTTACGAAAAAAGCGAGCTCAGTAATGAACTCGCTTTTTTTATGAGTAATCGTTTTGCAGGCTATTCTAACCCTAAAAACTCAATCGTTTCGTTAACCACGTCTTCTAAATCCTCTGGCAATCGATCTGATTCCCAAGGATGACTCGCACCAAACGTGTGATTGCCTTCTAGCTTTAAAAACAATGCATGCTTAATAGCCATATTGATTTTCTCGCTATTTGTGATCGGGGCAACGTCATCGTTATCGCCATGAACAAGTAATAGAGGCTGATCTAGGTTCTTAATTTGAGCTTGCAAGTTCAAGCGCTCATTGTTGTCGATATAGTCTTGTTTAAATTGATAACCAACTGGGTAGCTTTGTTTGGTACGCCCGTTGATTACATCAACAAAGCCTTTTTCTCGCCAAGTGACGTCATCTTCCAGTTCTACAAACTTTTTAATATTAAAAGCACCAGCCCATGTCGCCACGCGTCGTACACGTTCGTCTTCTAATGTTTTAAGTAAAACAGTTATTGCGCCACGACTGTGACCTATCAAACTTAAATCATCGGTATCCATGTAATGACGATACTCCTCATTGTCGCTAGTTAACCAGTCAATCAACAAGCCAAGGTCGTCTAATTCTAGGCTAAAGTTATTCTGTCCGAAAGCTTCTGGGTCAGTAATATCAGTTAAGTCTGTGTGCGCAACTCCGTTATGAGAGAAATTCATTTTAACACAGAAAAAACCAGCATCGGCCATGGTTTTAGCCACCAAATGCCAAGGTCCCCAATCCTTAAAGCCTTTATATCCGTGACAAAACACCACTACCGGCATTTTTCGATTATCTGGGTTAAAGGTAATGTCGAAGGTTATTGGAAGAGACTTAGCGCCTTCAATAACACGTTCTTCAGAAAAAGTGTGCACGTTATAGTTTTTTGAAGTTGGCAACAGCATCAAAGTCTTTGGCGTCTTTTCCAACTCGAATAATGTTGACTTTGGTAATGGTATCACCTTGTTTGATTTCGTTTACCACTTCCATTCCAGAAATAACATAACCGAATACGTTGTAACCACCATCTAAATGTGGCGTAGCCGTATGGGTAATGTAAAACTGACTTCCGTTGGTATCTGGTCCTGAGTTTGCCATAGCAACAGTTCCCGCCTTATCGTGAGGCAAGTCTGCATGAACTTCAGTTTTAAAACGATATCCAGGGCCTCCAATACCATTTCCCATTGGGTCACCTCCTTGAATAACGAAGTTTGGAACCACGCGGTGAAACGTTAAACCATCAAAATATGGCTCTCCAATTTTTCTAAAATTGTTTTCGATTGTACCCTCAGCTAAACCAACAAAATTTGCTGTGGTGATAGGTGCTAAGGTTGGTTCTAATTTAATGTAAACGTTACCTTTTGAGGTAATCATTTCAGCATAAAGTCCGTCTTGTAAATCCAATGTTTTAATTATTTTTTTATAAGGGTTACCGCAAGAAATTGCAGAAAATAAAAGCAGTGCTACGAATAGTTTTTTCATCTCAGAAAATTTCGGCAAAAATAGGAAGAAGAATGGTAAATGTGGAATGTTTAATTAGCGATTAGCAGTTAGCAAATAGCAATTATCGATAAACCATTAAAAAGTAATGAGTATTGAGTAACAAGTATCAATGATTCTCAATTGTAATGATATTCGATGCTAATTTGTAATAGTCGACCACAGAGTGGTCAAATCTCATATGACGAATGATGCACTGAAAACCTAAATCCCAGAGGGGTTGAACTTAGGGTTAGAAACAGAAACCGCAAAAGAAAGCCATTCAAAACATGCAACGACAGCATTTTTAATTGTCAATTATCAATTATTAATTATCCTAATTTCCTATCCTTGCACCTGATTTTATGAGTTTAGAAAAAGAAATTCAAAAGCGTAAGACATTTGGGATTATCAGTCACCCAGATGCAGGTAAAACTACGCTTACGGAGAAACTTCTATTGTTTGGTGGAGCGATTAATGTCGCTGGTGCGGTAAAAAACAATAAAATCACGAAGACAGCTACTTCTGATTTCATGGAAATTGAAAAGCAAAGGGGTATATCTGTGGCTACTTCGGTGATGGCTTTTGATTATAAAGACAAACTCATCAACATCCTTGATACACCTGGTCACCGTGATTTTGCTGAGGATACGTTCAGAACGCTTACAGCTGTAGACAGCGTAATCTTGGTAATTGATTGTGTAAAAGGTGTTGAGGCACAAACACGAAGGTTAATGGAGGTTTGTCGGATGCGCAACACGCCAGTAATCGTGTTTATTAATAAGCTCGATCGCGACGGACGAGATCCATTTGATTTATTGGATGAACTAGAGGAAGAATTAAGTATTTCTGTAAGACCGCTCAGTTGGCCAATCAACATGGGGCGAGATTTTAAAGGTGTTTACTTGTTGCACGATAAGTCATTAAACGTTTTTGAAGCCAGTAAAACCAAAAAAGCGACTGACTATACACGGATTGAAGATTTATCTGATTCTAGGTTAGATGAATTGTTAGGAGAGAAGAACGCTGCCCAGTTAAGAGAAGACGTCGAATTGATTGAAGGTGTTTATGAACCTTTTGATCAATCGTTATATAAGGAAGGTTTATTGGCTCCCGTCTTCTTCGGTTCTGCCGTTAACAATTTTGGCGTTCAGGAACTCTTAGATACGTTTATTCAAATTGCACCATCGCCTTTACCACGCGAGACCGACGTGCGTAAAGTTGATCCAACTGAACCAAAATTCAGTGGGTTCATATTTAAGATTCATGCCAATTTAGACCCTAAGCACCGCGATAGAATTGCTTTTCTACGGGTTTGTTCTGGAGAATTCCAACGAAACAAATTTTACCATCAGGTTCGATTGGATAAGAATATGCGCTTTAGTAATCCGTATAACTTCTTAGCGCAGAGTAAAAATGTAATCGAATCCGCTTTCCCTGGAGACGTAATTGGTTTATACGATACAGGAAGCTTCAAGATTGGTGATACCATGACAGAAGGGGAGAAGATCACTTATAAGGGCATCCCTAGCTTCTCACCAGAGATATTTAAGGAGGTTATCAATCTGGATCCAATGAAGAGTAAACAGTTGGAAAAAGGTATTGATCAGCTAACAGATGAAGGTGTAGCGCAGTTGTTCCGACAAAACCCAGGTAACAGAAAGTACATTGGCGTCGTTGGCGAACTTCAATTTGAGGTGATTCAATACAGATTAGAACACGAATACTCTGCTAAATGTAGATTTGAGGCTCTACAATTTCATAAAGCGTGTTGGATGACCGGAGACGCCGACAAGATTGACGCGTTTTGTCAGTATCGACCGAAAGAAATTGTGGTTGATAAGGATGGAAATCGAGTGTACTTAGCCAGTTCTCCTTACGTACTTCAAATGGCACGATCAAACAACCCAGACGTTACCTTCCACGAAACGTCGGAGTTTAAGGTGTAATCGCGCGCCATACGCAATTCTACAAATCTTCTGTAAAGTGCTTCTTGCTTTTCGCTTTGGAGAATTTTTCTTGATTGTATGTCTTGGATTGTCCTTTGGGTATCGACAAAGATTCCCATTTCTTACCTGTTAATACTTTCCCGATAAAAACCATTTGACCCACGTGATAACTGTAATGACACAGTTGTCTGTTAACCGCATCAGGTATGGTGTGCCCCATATTTCGTATGTAAACCAATTGGTCAAAATTCTTGGAATTTATGGTGTCAACTGCATCGAATAAACACTGCCACCCTTGTTCCCATTTGGTAAGTAGTTCTTTTCTGGTTGAAATAGCCTCGAGTTCGAATTCGGAATCTCGGTTTCGCCATTCTTTTTCACCATCAGTGGTCCAGAAATCGGTCCACCGCGATAATTGGTTTCCGGCAATGTGTTTCGCAATAATGGCAACCGAGTTACTGTCTGTATTCAGCTCTTCAAACAGTTGATCATCAGATAATTGCGCCATCGTTCTATCGCCTAACTGTTTGTAGTAATGAAACTGACGCACAATACTGTTCAAATAGTCTTTGATGTAATCTTCGTTTTTACCCATTGTTTGATACCCGTTTAAAAGCGTTGCCCACATGACGAATAATATCGGAGGCTAAAAGTGCATCTTGCCCCATCTCTGCACTAGCTAAGTCTCCAGCTAATCCGTGCAGGTAAACGCCTAAAATGGCTGCATGATTGCTTGAATATCCCTGAGAAAGTAATCCTGTAATGATTCCTGTCAGTACATCTCCAGAACCGCCTGTTGCCATTCCTGGGTTTCCTGTTGAATTAAAAAAAATTGTATTGACGGAATCGACTACTGCTGTGTGGGCTCCTTTAATCACAACCAAAACGTCATTATTCTTACAAAACAACTTAACACGTGCAAACTTGTCCATGTCATTTTTCCAAGGGCCTATAAGCCGTTCTAGTTCTTTGGGATGAGGCGTAAGTATGCTACCATCTGGAATATACCGTATCCAGACTTTGTTATTTGCCAATATGTTTATGGCATCTGCGTCAATCACCATAGGCGTTGACGTGTCTTTAAGTAGATTTTGAAGGAATCTTTCTGTATCTGGA
This sequence comes from uncultured Bacteroidia bacterium, assembly GCA_905478335.1. Taxonomy (GTDB): domain Bacteria; phylum Bacteroidota; class Bacteroidia; order NS11-12g; family UBA9320; genus UBA987. Next base: position 69,097 of record CAJQIC010000011.1, read on the forward strand.
TGCTGGCCAATTCCTGGCCCAACTCCAACCGTTCTGCCTTCTACATGCACCCTGTCTGTTAGTATGTTTGCTTCAGCACTTGTCAGCACCATTGCTTCAGGAATAGAAGTTTGCAAGATTTGTTCGCCTTTCTTAGGGATGTAAGCCGTTACCAAACCTGCACCAGCTCTTGCACAAGCCTGTACTGCAAGAACTGCAGCACCTATTTTACCCAAAGAACCTACAGCTAACAACGCATGGCCAAAGTCACCTTTATGGCCGTATTTAGGCCGAGGAAGGTACAATGTCCTGGCAAATTCCTGATCAATGTACATATGGTCTGAAGGTTGTTGGTCAATAAATGATTGATCTAGTCCGATTGAGATCAAACGAAAATCAAGGACGTACGCCTGGTTTTCAGGTAGGAGTAAGGACAGTTTTGGTAATTGTAATGACAAGCACATATTGGCTTTAACAATTGATCCAGTATTACTGCTGTTGTCCTCGGCAAACAATCCAGAAGGCATGTCGATAGAAACAATTGAAGCCTTACTTGAATTCATTTTGTTTATCACTTCCGCGGCAAAACCGTCCGTTTTTCTGTTAAGTCCTACACCAAACAAGCAGTCTATTAAGAGTGTATAAACGTTAAAACTAAAGTTAGACTCCACTGAAGATAGGTGTTGTACACGCTCCACTCTTTCAACGTTTTCAATGAATTCAGGGGATTTTGAATTTCCTGTGTCGACAACAAAGGTGTCTACAGAGTATCCTAAATTAAGAAGTAAACGTGCAATTACCAATCCATCTCCACCATTGTTACCAGTGCCACAAATCACCGCAATTTGGTCATTTGTTGTGAATTCATTTTTAATCCATGAACAACATGATTCTCCTGCCCGTTCCATCAAATCAATTGAAGAAATGGGTTCGGTTTGAATGGTGTAGGCATCTACCTTCTTGAGTTGAGGGGGATTTAATATTTTCATGTGTGCGTTCGGAAGTTAAGAAAAAAGCACAAAAAAAGGGCTATGAAAACATAGCCCTTTTCTATAATTATTCGTTTTTATTTTAGCGTTGTAGGACAAACATAATCCGTTGTTTTTACGTCCGTTTCTTTTATCGCTGAATATCCTCCCGCCACATCGATGACGTTGTGAAACCCACGTGATTTAAGAATTGAGGAAGCAATGACAGACCTGTAACCACCTGCACAGTGCACATAAAACGGATCCTCTTTAGGAAACTCCGCCAAATGATCATTAATAAATTCAAGTGACGTATGTTTTGCACCATCAACGTGTTCTGCAGTAAATTCACCATCTTTTCGAACATCGAAAATAGAATTATCATTCTCTTTTATTTCACTAGCAAAGGTTTCTGCAGATATGGAGTTTAGCGTGTCTATTTCACGACCTGATGATTTCCATGCCTCTATACCGCCTTCTAAATACCCAATGGTATTATCAAAACCTACACGACTTAATCGTGTAATGGCTTCCTCGATTTTATTGTTGTCGATAACAAGGAGTAATGGTTGGTTAACATCTTTAATCATCGCGCCTACCCATGGGGCAAAGTTTCCGTTAAGTCCAATGAAAATGCTTCTTGGAATAAATCCATTCACAAAATCAGTCTGATTTCTAACATCGATTATTAATGCTTCAGTTTCATTGGCAGCAGCTTCGAACTCAGCTGGGCTTAAAGGATTATTTCCTTTGGTAAGGACCTTGTCGATAGATACATATCCTTTTTTGTTCATGGCCACATTGAGTGGGAAATATGCCGGAGGAGGGGCAAGGCCATCAGTCACTTCTTTGATAAACTCTTCTTTAGTCATATCTGCACGAAGCGCATAGTTCATTTGCTTTTGATTGCCTAGTGTGTCAACAGTTTCCTGCATCATGTTTTTGCCACAAGCCGATCCAGCACCATGACCAGGATAAACAATCAGTTCGTCTCTTAAAGGCATGATTTTATTGCGCAAACTGTCGTACAATATGCCGGCCAACTCTTCTTGAGTCATACTTGCCGCTTTTTGAGCTAGGTCAGGTCTACCAACATCACCTAAGAATAGGGTGTCGCCAGAAAAGATACAATGGTCTTCACCGTTTTCATCACGTAACAAATACGTCGTACTTTCCATGGTGTGACCTGGAGTATGTAACGCAACAATTTGAATATCACCTAATTGAAAGATTTGGCCGTCTGTAGCCACAACCGACTCAAAATCAGGTTTTGCCGTTGGTCCATATACGATTTGAGCACCTGTTTTTTCAGCAAGGGTCACGTGACCACTAACAAAATCTGCATGAAAATGCGTTTCAAAAATGTACTTAATCGTCGCATTATTTTTTTGCGCTGCACGGATATAATCATCCACTTCACGAAGTGGATCTATTATCGCAACTTCGCCATTAGACTCAATATAATAAGCTCCTTGAGCCAAACATCCTGTGTAAATTTGTTCTACTTTCATAGTCCTTATTTTGTACTTCAAAGGTACGATATTGACGATTGTCAACCGGTATGAAATTTAGCAGTTTGAATTCTAATATTTGATAGGATTATAAGCATCGTTTATACTTTCAGTATTTTAATTGAGTTACTCGATGATAAAACCGTGAATTGTGCTCAAGCACTTGGATGTATAAATTATATTTGCTCCACTTTCTATCATTATGAAATTCAATACAAAAACAATTCATGCAGGTGTGTTTCCAGACCCAACAACGGGTGCTATTATGACACCAATATATCAAACGTCAACGTATGCGCAATCGTCGCCGGGCGAACATAAAGGATTCGAGTATAGTCGTACCCATAACCCGACACGTTCTCAATTGCAAGACAACTTAGCAGCCTTAGAGAATGCCAAACACGGATTGTGTTTTGCCAGTGGCATGGCAGCCATTGATGCAGTAGTAAAGCTATTGTCTCCAGGTGATGAAGTAATTTCGACCAATGATCTGTACGGTGGTTCATATAGAATCTTCACTCAGGTGTTTGCGGCTTATGGAATTAAGTTTCATTTCGTTGATATGGGAGACTTAGATGCTGTGACTGCTCTAGTAAATGAAAACACTAAATTGTTGTGGGTTGAAACGCCAACAAACCCATTATTGAAAATAATCGACATCAAAGCGGTTAGTGCCATTGCTAAGGCCGCGAATGCTCTGTTGTGCGTGGATAATACGTTTGCATCACCCTATCTGCAAACACCAATGGATCTTGGGGCAGACATAGTGATGCACTCTGTAACGAAGTTTATTAATGGTCACTCAGACGTTGTGATGGGCGCCTTGGTGTGTAACAGCGATGATTTACTAGAAAGACTTTCGTTTATTCAAAACAGTTGTGGCGGAACGCCAGGACCACAAGATAGCTTTTTAGTGCTGCGTGGAATTAAGACGCTGCATTTACGCATGCAACGTCATTGCGATAATGGCCGACAGGTCGCACAATTTTTAGCAGATCATCCAAAGGTGTCTAAGGTATATTGGCCAGGATTTACTTCGCACCCAAACCACGACGTGGCTAAATCACAAATGAATGACTTTGGCGGTATGATGTCGTTTACGTTATCTGGAGATAGCATTGAAGAAGCACAGGCCGTCATAAGCAAAACAAAACTCTTTACGTTAGCAGAATCATTGGGTGGGGTAGAATCGTTATGCGGACACCCAGCCAGTATGACACATGCTTCTATACCAAAAGAAGAACGTGAAAAAGCTGGATTAAAAGACTCACTCATTCGTTTAAGTGTAGGAATCGAAGACGTAGAAGATTTAATTGAAGACTTGCGACAAGCCATAGGCTAATGAAGTTGTTAGCGCTTGCAATAGCACCTGGTCTAGCCATTATGATTTATATCTTTTGGAAAGACAAGTACGACCGTGAACCAAAGAAATTATTGATTTGGGCGTTTATTCTGGGTGTATTAAGCATTATTCCAGCTGTCATCTTAGAATCGATGGTTACGCGGACGGGAATGGTGTATACTGACAGTATTTTAAAAACAGGTGTATATGCTTTTGCAGGAATCGCATTGATTGAAGAAGCCGTAAAGTTTTTCGTAGTCTTTCGGTTCTTGTACCCCAAAAAGGATTTTGATGAGCCGTTCGATGGCATTACCTATAGTGTTATGGTTTCGATGGGTTTTGCAACTTTGGAAAACATTGCATATACGGTAGATTACGGAATGGCAACTGGCGTGTTGCGCATGTTTACTGCCGTACCTGCACACGCGGCATTTGGCGTAATTATGGGATATTACCTAGGTTTGGCAAAGTTCAACACCGAAAAGTCCAATACCTATTTAGCTTACGCCCTGTTTATCCCGTCTATTTTGCACGCAGCCTACGATTTCTCACTCTTGTTAGACGACAGCCTGCTCGGATGGTTAAAGGGGTATAAAATTATTGGAGCGTTAGTCACCTTGGTCATTGCCATACTACTGTCCAGAAGAGCGATAAGAATTCACCAATACAATTCTCCGTTTAACGACAGACAGAAATAAGCTTGAACAAAGGAGAGTTAAAGGCATTTTTAGAGTTGTGGTACCACAAAACCAATCAATCGGTATTCATCGATAACGATCCGATTTCTATTCCACATCGCTTTTCAAAACGACAAGACATCGAGATTGCAGGATTTTTTGCTGCGATTATGGCGTGGGGTAATCGGAAGACGATAATCAATAAATGTAATGTACTTCTACATCACATGGACGAAAGTCCACATGATTTTATTCTTCATGCGGCGGATTCCGACTTGAAACGGTTTGAGGGCTTTGTTCATCGGACGCTTAACGATACCGACGTATTGTATATTTTGGCATTTCTAAAGCAATGGTATGCCAATAATGAGTCTTTAGAAACAGCATTTTCAACTGGCTTAAAACCATCAGATGCACATGTAGGTCCTGGATTAATTGGTTTCAATAAACTCGCCTTCAGTGTTCTGCCAGTTTCTGAGCGTACACGAAAGCATATTGCTACGCCAAGTAGAAAGTCTGCCTGTAAACGTTTAAACATGTATTTGCGTTGGATGGTGCGCAAAGATGAAAGCGGCGTAGACTTTGGGTTGTGGAATTCTATTAAACCCGCTCAATTGATATGTCCGTTGGACGTACATGTTCAACGCGTTGCCTCAAAGCTAGGATTGTTAGAGCGCAAACAACCGGATTGGCTGGCAGCGGAGTTACTGACCAACAGTCTTAAGGACTTTGATGCCAATGACCCGGTGAAATATGATTACGCCTTGTTTGGACTTGGCATCTCCGGATTTGCCAAATAAAAAAAGGGTCAACCAAACGGTTGACCCTTTTTAATGTTTTAATTCTTTCTATTGAACCGTTAGCGGCTTGGTAAATGTACCAAAGTCCGTAACCAACTGTACGTAGTAAACACCTTTTGTTAAGTTAGAAACATCAACATCAACAGTGTTTTCACCAGCGTTCAACACACCGGCATTAGAAACAGCTACTTCTTGACCTGATACATTCAGAACAGATACTTGAACATCTGAACCTGTTGTTAAGTCAAAACTCACGCTAGTTACATCGGTTGCTGGATTTGGATACATGGTGAACTTGCTTTCTTGAGTCATGTCTACAACGCTTGTATTGGTTTGCGTTGCATAAGTTGCTTGGTGAACCTCTTTGGTCGACGCATTTTGAATCCATACTGCAACGATTAAATCTTCAAACTCCTCTACAGAGTGTGCAGTATTGTGGTTTATCCAGTTTGAACTTTGTCCGTCAAAAGGAAGTGTATAGTCGCCTTTGAAATTCCAAGTGAATTTGCGTTCAACCTTGGTGTCTTTTTTCAAGGTTCCAAGATTTATACCCACTGCACCTGTCATCATTTTCTTCATGACATTTTCGAATTCAGCTTCACCGTTCGTTTTCTCGTTGTTGAAGGTAAGTTTCTCCATAATCGCTACATGCAATGTGTTATTACCTTGAAAGTCTGATGCTGGATTAACTTCAACATTAACTTCAACGTGCTTACCCCACTGAATAGACTCTGCGGTTATTTCCATAAAGGCAGGAAGACCAGTTGCATCTGAATGCATTTGAGTAGTAAATGACGAAGCATTTCCGTCCCAACCACCGTCAACTTCCATTCTAGGAATTGAATTTATTGAGTAGTAGTTACGTCTTTCGTTTGCTTCAGCAGTACAATAAGGGTCTCCTGTACCAGGCCAGCTTTGTTGATACTTGATATAAACGCACTCATCGTCTTTTCCTTCGATGATGCTATGGAAGTTTACGTTACCAGGTGCACATGGGACACAGGTTGAAGACGTAAACACTTCGTAAAGTGGTTTACGTACATAAACTTTGTCGTGAACACGAATGCTTGCTGTTATCTCATCGTTATCTGTATTGGCATCTGCCTTTGTATTTGGGTTTGACGTCCAAATTTTGATTTCGTATGCGTCAGAGCTTGCAGGCATAAAAGCTGTGCTATGCTCAAAGCTGTGATAAGCGCCGCTTGCCACGTTAACACCTGTTACGCTTTGTGTAACAGTAGCGCCACCGTTAACAGAATAGTTTAAATCAAAGCTTGTTAAAGCCGTTGCACCAATGTTTCTTAATTCACCTTTGATAGAAATTCCACCGCCAGCTAATTCATAATCAGTCAACATATCAGTGCTGATCATCATCAAGTCATTGTCTGCCTGTGTACCAGGGTAAAAAGTATAATACACATTATCAGCAGGTGTAAAATCGTTACCAGCTCTTCCTTCCATTGATGGAGAGTTTGGTAGACTGATCGCCGTTGTGCTATTCAACTGAATTCCAGCAGAAACTTGTGGTTTCCCAGTACAAGCTGCTCCTGAAGATGTAACACACTGATTTCTTTGGTCAACAATGTAGACGTTGTTTGTACCTTCTTCAAGAACGATACTCCAATACGCCCAACCGTTTTGAACATTAGCATTTCCAGCCGTGTTCATTTGAACCCAGAACTGTCTGTTCGGAGAAGATCCAAACGTCTTGCTAATGATAAAGTCACCTGCTCCAACTGTTAAACCCCAAACGGCAACTGTGTTATCAGGTAAATTTGCACTTGGTAAAGCAGCCGCTGTTGTTCCAGGATAGGAGCTAGGCGTTCCAAAGGTTAGTAAACCCGGAGCTACCTTACACGTGGTGTAATCTGTACCATTAAAGTTGAATGTAAAAGGAATTGTAATATCTCCAGACCACGCTGTTGCAGGACCAGTGATGATTGTTGTCCATCCACCTGGTAAACCTCCACCAACAGGATATTCATTATCGTTGTTAATTCCTTTAGGATTTTGTCCTAAATCCCAATCTAGATGATAATACTGGGCAGAGCCAGCAATACTCATCATCAAAGCAAAAGCTAAAAGCGTAAATTTTCTCATTCTATATGTGAACTAATTTGAATGTTAAACCCCAAAAATAAGGTTTTTATGCTGTAGTTCAGCGCTAGAAGAGGGGATGACTAAAAATATTACAATAGTGCTATAAACTCAGACTGTACCTCGTTCGACTTATCTTTGGTGTACCACTTATGAAGCGTAGTTTTAAACTCTTCTGGGGTTTCAGTCCCCGGGTTTTTCTTATGGGCAAGAAACATGTCTTGCGCCACTTTTGGTCGTGGTCCCCATGTAAACAGAACATTGTTGTCAGCATCCACAGAAATAAGCTTTGGTACCGACCGTCCACCATTTGTTAAAAATGCGTCCATCACCTCCAAGTTTGCATCTCTCTCAATAATCTGTAGATCTATCTTGTCACTTATAGATGCCATTTTGTTTATGATTGGCAAGTTTTGAGCACAATCACCACACCATGCCTCCGATATCAAAATCCACCGCTGAGATTGTTTTACTTCTCCTATAGCGGCAATGACATCCGGGCGCAAAGTCAAACGCTTGTTTAAGCGCTGCAGGCGTTTCAAATTTAAAGAAGTGAAGTCAATTAAGATTTGACTTTGATTAGGTCCAGAGGTCTTGTTTTGTGACACAAGTGACTCTATTAATTCCATGTACTGAACGTAACTAAACGTTTCATTAAGGGCAAACTCAAACTTCATCAAGTGTATTAATCGTTGTTACATAACAACGGTTTCAGACACCAATAGTTTGGTTAAAACTTCAATGGCGTAATCGACGTCTTCTTTTGTTGTGAAGCGACCAAAAGAAAAACGGATAGCCTTTCGATTGGTATCATGATTAATTGCATTGAGCACATGTGATCCAGTTGATGCACCAGAGTTACAGGCCGATCCTCCTGAACAACAAACACCTTCGATATCTAGTTGGAATAACAACAACTCATTGTTTGGCTGAGGCGGTAACGAACAATTCAAAACCGTATACAAACCACCTTCAAAAGTATTAACACCATTAAACTCAATACTTGGCAGCTTCGACTGCATAGCCGCCATCATGTAAGTCTTTATCTCAAATATGAGTTTTTGCTCTTCTTCAATGTTTGCAAAAGCTATTTCCAACGCTTTGGCCAGTCCTACAATGCCAATGACATTCTCAGTTCCAGCGCGGTGGTTGCTTTCTTGTCCACCGCCAGTGATTAATGCTTTTAGGTTTAAGTTTTTATTGACATATAAAAAGCCAATACCCTTAGGACCGTTTAATTTATGCGCTGAACAGGTAAGGAAATCAGCACCAAAGTCTTTTACATTAAAGGCATAATGACCCATGGTTTGTACGGTATCACTATGAAAAAGACAATTATTTGCCTTGGCAATAGAAGAAACACGTTTGTAATCCAACAAGGTTCCCAATTCGTTATTAGCGTGCATAAGGCTAATCAGAGCGCCGTTGTATTCCTTGGCAATAGATTCTAAATGGTTTAAATCAACCATTCCTTTTGAATCAACGCGCACCAAGTGTAGTTGGATTTTTCCTTTGGCCTCTAACTCTTCACAGGTGCCAATAACGGCTTTATGCTCTATTGGCGATGTGATAACATGTGTTACGTCTAAATCGTTAACCACACATCTAATGGCCATGTTATCAGCCTCCGTTCCTCCGGAAGTGAATATAATTTCTTTGGCTTCCGCCTGTATTGAGGCTGCGATTTGCTTTCTGGCAGTTTCAACAACTGCTTTTGCCTTTCTACCAATACTGTGGGATGCAGACGGGTTACCATACGTTTCCTGCATTTCATCGGTCATAGCCTTAATAACCATTGGGTCTAAAGGCGAAGTTGCTGCATTGTCTAAATAGACTTTTTTAGGGCTCTGCATTTTCTATTATTTATATGACTTAAAGTTATTGGGATTTAACGTACAGTAACCCAAAATCTTGTAAGCCAGTTTTGCTAAAACATATTGCGATTGTATCTGACCATCAATAGGCGCACATTCAACAATATCAAATCCAACTATCTTTTTATTTCTGCAAATATCTTTCAATATTTTTAATAATCTATGATAACTTAATCCACCTGGCTCGGGTGTGCCAACACCAGGAACGACGGCGGGGTCAATGCCATCAGCGTCGATTGTGATGTACACTTTATCTGTTAAATGTGCACTGATTTGCGCTTCCAAATCATCAGTAAGGTTTACTTGGTGATCATAAAACGTCTGAATGCTTTGAGTGTCTTTAATGGTTTGAGCCTCTACCACACTTTGAGCACGGATACCGACCTGAGAAATTTGAACATTAAGCTCATTGATCCTTGCCATTACACAAGCATGCGAAAGTTTATTTCCTTCATAAGAATCACGTAAGTCTGAATGCGCGTCTATTTGTAGAACTGACACCGTATGATCGAGGGAATGTATGGCTTCAAATACACCCAATGATACCGTGTGCTCGGCCCCGAAGCTCATGATAAACTTACCGTTGTTTAGGTGTTTAAGGGTATTGTCTTTTATGAGTTGGACTGCAGCTTTGTCGACTTTGTCCTCAAAGTTTAGTTCGTGTTGTGTGCTAATGCCCATCTCGCGATAGGTCTCTTGGTCAAGTTCTTCATCATAATACTCTACAAAATGAGAAGCTTCTAGCATCGCCTTTGGGCCTTGCTTAGAGCCAGCTTGATACGAACTGGTGTGCTCGTAGGGTAGCAGCTGTAAAACGACATCAGACGAGTCATATTCACTCCATTGAGACTCCTCTATCCCTAAAAAGTTATGTGCCGTATCGTAAAATTTCACTTGGTTGTATTTTTAACAAAATTATACTTTTAGACATCTGTTTGACGAGGTATTGAAATTTTGAATAAAAACATCTTTATTGCAAGAAAGTAATACCTATGAAAAACCTAAATAAAATACTTGTTGCCTTCTTGATTATCGGATTTCTTTCCAGTTGTACACAGCGTAGATACAGTCATGTTACAGGTTTCCAGCTTAACAAAAAGGCAAAGACGGAAAAGACATTTAGGTCTGGTCATTACGTGACAGCAGATAAAACTTCGGTTGCTGCAGATGTGGTTGAAGAACAAGCTGCAGTTACCTTCAATACTGAAACAATTGATTTATCGTCAACACAAGTAACAACCCCACAGGTATTTAAGAAAAGAAATAAGTCGTTAAAATCTGCGATTTCGGTAGAAGAAGCTAAGTCGTTGCCAAAGATGTTAAGTGAAGTGAATCAGGTCACTGCACCACAGAACGTATACAAAAAGGTTGAAAAGGCTGTGGCCAAAAAAACGAAAGCAGGCGGGCTAATTTATTGGATATTGGTTTTAATCCTTGTTATCTTAATCGTGTCTTTATTAGAAACAGTGTTAGGAACAGGGTTAACTAGAATACTTATTACCATTGCTTTAATTGCCTTTATTGGGCACTTAATCGGTCTTTGGTAGGCGTTTATTTAGCGCGTTCTACGTATTCACCCGTACGGGCGTCAACCTTAATCATTTCTCCTTGTTGCACAAACAATGGAACTTGGACAACGGCTCCAGTTTCTAGTGTTGCTGGTTTTAAAGGGTTGTTGGCTGTATCACCTTTTATGCCTGGTTCTGAATATGTAATTTCCAAAACGACATGGTTTGGGGCATCAGCCATTATTGGGTTCCCATCGTCAAAATAGACAGAAAGCATCATTTCTTCTTTAATAAACTGCATGGCATCACCAACCATGTCTTGAGGTATTTGAACCTGTTCAAAGGTTTCAGTATCCATCATAACTAGGTTTGTACCTTCTTTATAGAGGTACTGCATTTCTTTTTCATCGACACGTACAACGTCGATTGATTCGCCTGATCTAAATCGTGTTTCTGACGATTTACCGGTAATTGCGTTTTTCATTTTGACTTGATAGAAAGCGCCACCCTTACCAGGCATGGTGTGTTTATATTCTACCACACGGCATAGTTGACCTTGGTGTCTGATGAAAAGCCCGCGTGATAAATCCGATGTTGATGCCATTATTAAATAATTTTTGACAAAAATATAATTCTATACTTAAGAATTGAGATTCATTGATTTTGCTTTGATAAAACAGGACTCCATTTCTTTGAAACACTTTCTTGCCCAATCTATCGCCTCCTCTTGCTCTTGAGGATGTTCAACAGTGTTCAATTGTGCCAAGAAAGATTTCCAGAATGGAATTAATTTTTGGCCATATCCGCCATAAAATTCAAAAGAACAGCCCGTTAAATTAGGGTTGAACTGTAGCTGCTTTTCAATCATTGCACCTCCAAGTGTAGATCCTTCAATGACATACATTCTGCCTAAAAACTGCGCTAAATTGCTTGGTGCTTCTAGGCTTGATGTGGTTATTGTATCTGGTTCGATACCTAAAGCCTTTAAGTCATTTTCTAACAAAGTGGTTTTACTTCGTTGCTCAAGTTGTAAGGCCTCAATGTTGATGTCAAGCGGCAAATCCCATTGCTTTTCCCATTCGGCGATGTACCGATAGTTGGCAATAAGTAGCTGGGCATATTGTGCTTTGGTCAAACTTCTACTCATTATTTCTTTCCCATAACTATGACGCTCGGCATTTTTATGATCTTCAGTGGTTGATGATTTGATACGTTCGTGTAACATTATTTAGAATGATTTAAAATAGAGGTACAAGTATAGTTTTGCGATTCGAAACTTCATCAATCAAAAGCAAAATATTATCTACAGAAACATCTTATAACACGTAGAACTTTGCGCTAAAAATAAATTATAAACGCTAGATAATAAGGCAATTAACATTAAGTTGATAGATTGTGTTTTATAACCTCAAGTAGGTAATTATCTTCGCATAGATTTTGGTTCTTCTTGTACATGCAACGCAAGAAGATGAAAATGGGAAAAAGGTGAAAATCCTTTACTGTACCCGCAGCTGTAAGCTCATCAAAACGAGAATCATTCTTTAGTCACTGTCAGCCAATGGGCTGGTGGGAAGACGATTCTCAGAGTAAGTCAGAAGACCTGCCAACTTCAGCAATTGTAACACTTTCGGGTTAAAGGTGAAGCAGGCTTATAGTTTTTTCAATTGAAACAATATTTTATCGTATGCTTTGCCATAATGGGTGCATCAGTTTCCACTGTTTCGGCCCAAATGGATTCAATGTTTCTCGATAGCACTCATGTGTCTGTCAGAGGAAACGTTGCGCATAATGATATTGATACGTTTCATGTTTCTTCATCAGACTTTATAGCAGAGGTACTTGGTCAGCAAGCCTTGGTTTTTGTAAAACCTGCTAGTGGCACTGGGTTGTCAACCATCAGTATTAGAGGAGGAACTACCGAACAATCGGCTGTTTTTTGGAATGGTCTATCGCTGCAAAATACCTTAAACGGAAACGTGGATCTAAACCTACTCCCTGCGGTTGTTTTCGACAATCTTAGTTTGAATAACACCAACTCTGTGCGCACGGGTAGCGGAGGAACTGCAGGAAGTATGGAGTTGCAAAATCAAAAAATTGATACCAACAATAAAACGCAAATAAGCCTCGGAGCTGGTTCTTTCGGGCTCTTTAATGCCTCGGTTAAAAGTGTTCTCAACCTAAAAAGGAGTCGAATTAGTCTTGCAACCTATGTACAAGAAAGTAAGAATAACTACCCGTATTCAACTGCTTTCCAGCCCAATGAGATTAGGCTTGCCCATGCGGAATACCAGTTGGCTGGTATCTTATATCAGCAGACATTTGACACAAAGAATGCCAATCCATTAAACATAAGACTTTGGGCACAATCGGCTACAAGAAATATACCGGCGACGACTTTAGAAGCCGAATCCCAAAAAAATCAAGTAGACAATAGCATTCGCTTTCAGTCGGACTGGTCAAAGGTGTTCAAAAAGAACGAAGTCAAGCTCGTATTTGGCTCTTTTCTGGAAAGCCTGCGTTATTCGGATTCGATATCAGAAATCTTCACCAATTATGGCTTCATCAACAATAGTTTGTTGATTCATTTAAAGCGCCGTTTGGTTAAAAATCTTACAGTGGGTGCAGATGTTGAGGTGCGGCATTTTGGAGCAGATGCAGACACTTTTTACAACCGATCACGACTGGAGTTTAGCGAAGGCGGGCATATAAAACTCAAAGCAAAACAATGGGAAGGACACATGGGGTTTCGACTTGTTCAATTCTCAACCACATCAGACGCTCCCGTATTGCTCTCCTCACACGTATCACGAGATATCAAAAACAAATGGAATGTAACCGCATCTTTTACTACCAATTACCGGTTACCTACGTTTAATAGCTTGTATTGGAATCCTGGAGGCAACCCAAACCTGGCAGCAGAAAGAAGCAGAAATGCTGATGTCATGGTGAAATACATGACCAAATCATCAAAGGTGCAGGTCTCTGTTTTTAATAATTACATCCACGATCAAATACGTTGGTTGCCTGGCGCCAATGGCATATTTGAAGCCCAGCAAATAATCGATCAGGTACAATGGAATAGAGGTCTCGAAATATCAGGTGAGCTATATGTTAAACGATTTATGCTAGACGCTGGTGCAACCCGTTTAATTTCAACCGTTGTTGGAGATAATAACCATTGGCAACAGAGCTATGTTCCTTTATATCAGGGATATACCAATCTCAATTACGCTCGAGGAGCATTTAGTTTCCGTTTAGGATATCAATTCGTTTCAAAGCGGTTTATTGATACGGAAAATACGACGTTTTTAGACGGATATTACCTACACCGAGGTCAAGTAACCTGGAAACATAAACACTTGTTAGTAAGCTTTATAGCACGCAATATTGGCGACTTGTCCTATACGGTTTTGCCCTTTAGACCAAACCCTCCACGCAATTTTCAATTAGATCTTTCATACACCATTAACAAAAACAAAACGAAATGAAAAAAACACTTACGCTAGTAGCAGCTGCACTATTCAGTCAATTCGCATCAGCACAAATCGGCTGGATGGCCACATTTGAATCCCATCCATTAATACAATTGGATACCTTTTATAACGGCTCAGATGGTGCTGGAAGTTTTAAAAGTGGCAAAGCCAAATTTATGAACAACTATAATCCGGCATGGCAGTCGTGGGACGGTATAAGCGTCTCTAACATGACGGACATCACGACACCAGGTTATGGGAACCAGTACAGTGTAATGTCTGGATCGGGTGTAAACTATAGTTCCAATTATGCCGTAGCACACAAACAAGCAACGGTGGTTATGCAAAACCAACAAATGGTGAAAGGAATGTATGTGAATAACGGGGTATATCCAGCGCTATCTATGCTTAATGGCGACCAATTCGCAAAGAAGTTTGGTGGCGATGATGGTAATGATCCAGATTATTTAAGAATAATTGCAACGGGTCACATAGGTACTACAACCACCTCGGATGTATTTTACCTGGCTGATTACAGGTTTTTAGATAATAGTAAAGACTATTTGATAAAAGATTGGACGCATTGGAATCTTGAACGATTGGGCGACGTAGATTCAATCGTATTTACCATGGAGAGCAGTGATACGGGGCAATTTGGTATGAATACACCTGCCTATTTCTGTTTTGATAATTTTAATTCTGATTCGCTGACGAATTCATATGTTATC
>CAJQIC010000012.1 GCA_905478335.1 uncultured Bacteroidia bacterium
GTTTTAAATATCATATTGCCTGATAACCAGCGGTATACCACGCGTATTTTGGTTTACTAAACCAAGGAAAGAAGTCATTCAAATTAGCCAGTTTCTACCACGTTTTCTACAAGTATTATGCATACTTTTGCAGCCCTTAAATTATGTGGGAGAAATTATCCGTTTTTGTACTGAGAAATAGATTGTTGCTAATCGCAATTCTAGCACTTCTCACAGCATTCATGGCATTTACAGCTAAGGATGTTGAGTTGCAATACGACAATCCAAAATTCATCCCCGACAACGACCCCGACTACGTAAAGTACCAAGAATTCAAATCTACCTTCGGCGATGATGGTAGCGTTTTGGTTATTGGGATCAACACAGACAAAATCAATAGCCCAGCGTTTTTTAATGACTGGTGCGCGCTATCTAATTCTATTGAAAGAATGGATGGCATAGAGAAAATTCTGTCTATCGCCAATGTGCCAAAAATGGTTATTGGACAACAGATAACTGTTTACGAAGGGGACTCATCGTTTGTTGAAGTTTTTCAACAAGAAGAAGTTGTAAAAGGCAGGGCAGAATCACAATCAGATGTTGATTCATTAATAGCAGAAGTCAAAAACCTACGGTTTTATCAAGGTATTTTAGTTAAAGACTCGTCCAACTTCACTTTGATGGCGGTAACGCTTAAAAAAGACCTATTAGATTCCAAAAAGAGGATTCCTTTTGTATCTGGAGTTGTTGAACATGTGCAATCTGTCTGTGAAAGCCATGAAGTAGAACCGCATTTTTCTGGACTGCCATACATACGTACAAAGTTTTCAAGCATGGTGCAAAGTGAACTGCAATTGTTCACAGCATTGTCTATGCTCATTACCGCGTTAATTCTTTTATTCTTCTTCCGCTCGTTATATACATTGATATTTTCAATGTTGGTAGTAGCCATCGGTGTAATCTGGAGTTTCGGTATTGTTGTATTACTTGGTTTTAAAATAACGCCTTTCATTGGTTTATTGCCGCCTTTAATTGTGGTGATTGGTATTGCCAATTGTATCTACCTCTTGAATAAATACCACGACGAATACAAAATGCACAACAACAAGATGAAAGCCCTTCAGCGGGTGATAAGTCGGGTTGGAATCGCTGTATTCTTCACCAACCTAACGACAGGTATTGGCTTTGGTGTATTTGTATTAACGGGTAGCACCGTGCTGAAAGAGTTTGGTCTAACGGCATTTCTGAGTGTCATGTCGGTGTTCGTCATTGCCATCGTGCTCATACCGTTAATATTTAGTTATTTACCCAATCCAACGTTAAGACAGACCAAACACCTTGACAATAAGATATTAAATGCAGGGATAGCTAAACTGAGTCATATTGTAACCAATAAGCGACAACAGGTATACATCGTAACCATTGTTGTGGTTGTGTTAATGTTTATTGGCTTAAGTAAAATAAAGGCTGTGGGTTACATGGTCGATGATATTGCAAAAAGTAACCAGATTTACACAGACTTAAAGTTTTTTGAAGAAAACGTGAATGGGGTTATGCCATTCGAAATCGTGATTGATAGTCGTGTGCCTTATGGCATTCAAGATCCAAAGCTTCTGAGGAAGATGAATGATTTTGAGACCAATAAACTGTCAAAATATCCGGAACTATCTCGCTCCATTTCAATAGCACAAGTAATCAACTTTGCACGTCAGGAAATGAATGGAGGTAATCCGGCTTATTACAGAACGCCAAGCACCTTGGAGCTTTCTAGGATACTAGGTTTGTTCCCAAACAACACCCATAGTTCTGATCAAAAAATGATGGGCTCTATGATTGACAGTTCTAGACAGAAAGCTAGAATTTCTGTTCAGATGGCCGATGTTGGGTCGAAGCGTATCCAAGAGTTGAAAACAGAAATTGCTGCAATTGCAGATACGGTATTCAATTTCCAACGTGAGGTAGTGAATGAAATTACAACCGATTCGATAATCGATATTGTTCAAAGTGACATGGATTCTACAGTAATGGATACCATCTATCACACTGATCTGGAATATGCCTTTACCCCTGTGGATTCGAGTGCAAGAAGGGACATATCGCTAACAGGTACGTCAATTATTTTCTTAAAAGGTAACGACTACCTGAACAACAACTTGATGATTAGTCTGTTGGTAGCCTTTTTGATTATCGGATTAATCATGGCAACCATTTTTACCTCAGCAAGAATGATTGCGATATCATTAATTCCAAACCTAATACCATTGTTGATTACAGCCGGGCTAATGGGTTACTTTAAGGTAGCATTAAAACCAAGTACTGTGCTGGTCTTTAGTATCGCCTTTGGTATTGCTGTTGACTTTACCATCCATTTCTTATCAAAGTATAGAATGGAATTGAAACGCAACAAATACAACATCCAGAAATCAGTTAAAAAAGCATTGAACGAGACCGGTGTAAGTATGGTATATACTTCTGTGATTCTTTTCTTTGGCTTTATCATTTTCTCTGGTTCCTCTTTTGGTGGCACCATCGCCCTTGGTATATTTACGTCACTTACGTTGATTGTAGCGCTGTTGTCCAACCTTATCGTTTTACCGAGTTTGTTGCTGAGTTACGACCTGGCAAAAGAGCGCGCTAAGAAGAAGAAATCTCCTTTGATTTCTTACCCAGACGAGGAAGCATAATAATTCTTAATGTTTAATTCTGAATTGTTAAATCAACCTCAATGGCGCAATCAAAAAAAACAAACATACTCTGGACTATAGCAGCTACATGTTTACTGGTTGTAGCCTTGTTATATCTCAAACAGGCATATCAAACGCCAGCCAGTGCTGTCGCCACTGAAGTCGTAAAACAAGACACAGTTAAGGTAAAAGAACCAAAGGTTGAGATTGCACCTTTGGTTAAAACCACTAAAGCGGATAGCCTTATAGATCTTGGCATGCAGCATTTAGGCACACCGTACATAGCCGCTGGGAATGGAGAAGATGGATTTGACTGCTCTGGTTTTGTGCATTTTGTATTCAAACAGTTCAACATCCAAGTGCCCCGCTCGTCAATTGAGTTTGATCAGTTTGGGACAGAAGTAGCCATTGATAAGGTACAAAAAGGAGACATCCTTTTGTTCTTAAGTCCAACACGAAATGAAATTGGGCATGTTGGTATCGTTTCTGAAGCCGACAGTCTAAAAAGCAACTTCATTCACGCGTCTTCTGGCGAAGCCATGGGTGTTACCGTTTCAAGTTTAACAACCAAAGGGTATGCCGATAGATTTGTGAAAGCGATTCGGGTGTTGTAATATAATTCCATAAAAAGCCGAGTTGGTCAATCAATATTATTCAAGTAAATCAACTTTGAATAACGTGTGGTCTCTTCCGTTTCTAATTTTCGACTGTCAATTCCTCCTGCAGTTCTTCCAAACTGCGTCCTTTCGTCTCTGGAACTTTTAGTAACACCCATATAAGTTGTAGTACCATCATGCCAGCAAAAAATGCAAAAATCACCCACGGGGCATCTTTTAAGATTCCATCCTTACTGTCGACAAATAACGGGGCAATCAAGGTGATGACGGCGGCCATAACCCAGTGCACGCCAGAACCAAAAGATTGGCCGTAAGCACGCACTTTGTTCGGAAAAATCTCTGCAATAAACACCCAAATCACAGCGCCTTGTCCGATAGCATGCGAAGCAATAAACAAACACAAAAAGAACAGTATCATACCTGGTGCAGCTGCAGACTTAAATGCTAGCGCTACCCCAATAAGACTGACGATATAACCAACCGAACCATAAACAAGTAAGGTCTTTCTGCCAAGTCTATCGATCAAATACATACCCAACAAGGTGAAAATGAGGTTTATCCCCCCTATCGAAATGCTGCTTAACAAGGACTCTGACGTAGCGAAACCGGATAGCTCTAATATTTGCGGTGCATAGTAGAATATAAAGTTTACACCCGACCATTGATTAAAAAAGGCAAGTACAAAAGCAAGCATAATTGGCCTTCGATATTTCTTGTCCAATAGGGAAACCCGTTGTTCAACTTCTTGGTGATTCAGAATAGATTCCAGCTCTGCCTCTGCTTCCGCATCTGTAAACATCTCCTTTAAGACGGCTGACGCCGCAACCGTATCTTTTTTCGCAGTCGCTAACCATCTCGGGCTTTCAGGCACCTGCATAACGAGCAATATGTACAACAGCGCGGGAACTGCCTCAACGCCCAACATCCATCTCCAATCGTGCTCCCCTCCTATTTGTGCGATAACATAGTTAGACAAAAAAGCAATGAAAATACCCAACACAATGTTGAACTGATATTGCGCTACTAACCGGCCTCTATTGTGTGCAGAAGCAATTTCTGAGATAAATGCTGGTGCAGCAACAGACGATGCGCCAACTGCCAATCCTCCTATAAACCGAAAAATGGAAAAGCTAACAGGATCTGGTGCTAATCCACTGCCTACAGCCGATATAAAATACAACACCCCGATTGCAATGAGCGTAGGTTTACGACCAAATTTTTGGCTCGGGCCGCCACCAAACAGCGCTCCGACAACGGTCCCCCACAATGCCATTGACATGATAAAAGTGCCGTGAAACAACGGTGATAAATCCCAAAGGGCCTTAATGGGTTGGTTTGCGCCAGATATAACCACGGTATCAAAGCCAAACAAGAATCCGGCTAGTGCTGCGGTAAATGCCCAAAGTGCTGTTTTGTTTTTCATCGTATTACTAAATCAGTCTGTTCAATGTTAGGTAAAGTCGATTTCAATAAAAAACGAATATGAAAGTAACTGAAAAGGCTTTGGTGCTGTACTTTTTTCCTCTGGGTTTGTTTTGATTTTCAAAAGCATTGCTAAACCCTTCAGTAATAACTGAAGCCTAAATATACATAATGGCACCATGAAAAAGCGAAAACCGACACGCTCTTAAAATCTTGGTCGACAGTCTTTACACTTTCAACTATCCGCTATGATCTATCAGCTCCTTGTTAATTGTTAATTGATAATTGACAATCATTAATTCTCAATTAATACCTTTGCCGCTTCTTTAAACGAGATAGTATGTCTGACAGTAATTCTAGCAAAAAAACGTATCGGGAATATCAGGGTCTTAACTCCCCGAAAATTGAGCAAGAAGTCGCTCAATACTGGAAAGAACACGATATATTTTCTAAGAGTGTCACAACACGTGATGAGTCAAAGCCATTCGTTTTTTTCGAAGGCCCTCCATCAGCAAATGGGTTACCCGGCATTCATCATGTGATGGCGCGTACGATTAAAGATATCTTTTGTAGATATAAGACGTTACAAGGGTATCGTGTTGAACGTAAAGCCGGATGGGATACGCACGGATTGCCGGTAGAATTAGGTGTCGAAAAAGAGCTTGGAATAACCAAGGAAGACATTGGAAAGACCATTACGGTTGAAGCATACAACGAGGCGTGTAAAAAAGCGGTAATGCTTTATACCGACATCTGGAATAAGCTTACGCAACAAATGGGGTATTGGGTAGACATGGAAGATCCATACATTACCTACAAACCCAAATACATGGAAAGTGTATGGTGGTTGTTGAAGCAGATTTACGACAAAGGGAATATTTATAAAGGGTACACCATCCAACCATATTCTCCAAAAGCCGGAACAGGACTAAGCTCTCATGAATTAAATCAACCGGGTACGTACCAAGATGTAACGGACACGACGGTTGTAGCGCAATTTAAATACAAGGCAAACCCTGGCGACTCAACACCTTGGGATGATGTCAGCGGAGACGTTTTCTTTTTGGCTTGGACCACAACACCATGGACCTTACCATCGAATACGGCACTAACTGTTGGTGCTAAAATCGATTACGTTTTGGTTAAAACGTTTAATCAATATACACACGAACCCATCAACGTTATTTTAGCCAAGAACTTAGTAGCAAAGCAATTTACAGGTAAATATGAGGCCTTAGAAGCTGGTGCTGCGTTTGAATACAATGCTGAGACCGATAAAAAGATTCCATACCAAATTGTAAGTGATTTTAAAGGTTCTGATCTGGTTGGTTTGACATACGAGCAACTATTCAATTATGCGCTACCGCACGAAAACCCGGAAAACGCTTTCCGTGTAATTTCAGGAGATTTTGTCACCACAGAAGATGGTACAGGAATCGTACATACTGCTCCAACTTTTGGTGCAGACGATGCAAAGGCGGCCAAAGAGGCCACGCCAGAGGTTCCTCCCATGTTGATCTTAGATGACAACAACAATCCAATTCCTTTAGTCGATTTACAAGGAAGATTCATTTCTGTAATGGGCGAGTATGCTGGCAAATATGTTAAGAACGAATATTATGACGACGGTACAGCTCCAGACAAATCTGTAGACGTTGAGTTAGCCATCGAACTAAAGACACGCAATAGAGCATTCAAGGTTGAAAAGTATAACCACAGCTATCCAAACTGCTGGCGTACAGACAAGCCTATCTTATACTACCCATTAGATTCTTGGTTCATCAAAATTCAGTCTGTTAAAGACCGTATGTTTGATTTGAACAATACCATTAATTGGAAGCCAAAGTCTACAGGAGAAGGCAGATTCGGCAATTGGTTGAAAAATGCCAATGATTGGAATTTATCTCGATCAAGATTTTGGGGTATCCCTCTCCCTATTTGGAGAACAGCTTCTGGAAGTGAAGAAAAAGTCATTGGATCATTAGAAGAGTTAATGCCTGAAATTGAGAAATCAATGGACAAAGGCTTTATGGCAGCTAACCCGTTTGACGGTTTTACAGCTGGCGACATGTCAGAAGAGAACTACGACAAAGTTGACTTGCATAAAAACATCGTTGATCAAATTGTTTTGGTTTCAGACACGGGAGAACCTATGCAAAGGGAATCTGACCTGATCGACGTTTGGTTTGATTCTGGATCCATGCCTTACGCCCAATGGCATTATCCTTTCGAAAACAAAGACCGGATCGACAATGGACAATCTTTCCCAGCAGACTACATTGCTGAAGGAGTTGACCAAACTAGGGGTTGGTTTTACACGTTACACGCTATCGGCACACTGGTTTTCGACTCCGTTGCCTATAAAAATGTTATTTCTAATGGATTGGTACTAGACAAAAACGGCAACAAAATGTCGAAACGCCTAGGCAATACAGTTGATCCATTTGAAACAATGGATGCCTATGGTGCGGACATTGTACGCTGGTATATGCTTACCAATGCGTCTCCTTGGGACAACTTAAAATTCAGTCAAGAAGGTCTAGACGAAACGAAACGCAAGTTCTTTGGAACATTATTCAATGTGTATTCATTCTTCTCTTTGTACGCCAACATTGACGGATATGAGTTCAAAGAAAACAAAACAGAAAACTACCAAGAAATAGATCGTTGGATCATATCTAAGCTTAATAGTCTTACCAAAACGGTTACCGCGTCGATGGATGATTATGAACCAACAAAGGCAACAAGGGCGATTCAAGAGTTTACTATCGAGCATTTAAGCAACTGGTATATTCGCTTATGTCGTCGTCGATTTTGGAAAAATGACGACCCAGCAGACAAGGAGACCGCTTATGGTGTTCTGTATACCTGCTTGAAGGAACTGTCTGTATTGATGAGTGCTTTTGCACCTTTTTACGCTGATAGACTTTTCCAAGACCTAACCGGTAACAAAACTGGTGATTCTGTTCACCTCACTTCTTTTTCTGTAGCTAAAGAACAATTGATAGACCTCGATCTTGAAAAGAAGATGGATATTGCCCAACGCATCACCTCAATGGTCTTAGCCATTCGTAAAAAGGAAAGATTTAAGGTAAGACAGCCCCTTCAAAAGTTGTTAATTCCTGTTCAAGATGCCGAACAGCAGCATCGCATTGAATCTGTTGCAGATATCATTAAAAGAGAAGTAAACATTAAGGAAATAGCCTACTTAACTAAAGACAGTGAGATTCAAATTGTTCAGGAGTTAAAACCTAATTTTAAAATACTAGGGCCAAAGGCTGGCCCCAATATGCGCTTTATTGCAGCAGCATGCGGTAAACTTACCCAGGATGACATCGCGGCATTACAGCAATCAGGCAGTTTCAACCTGTCTTTAGACAATGGAGAATCGTTTGAATTGACCCTTGATGAGGTAACCATCAATTCTACCGACATGCCTGGCTGGCAAGTAACGTCTGAAAACGGGATTACGGTGGCGTTAGATTTAACGATTACGGAAGAATTAGAACAGGAAGGATTGGCCCGAGAAATTGTAAATAAAATCCAGAACTTGAGGAAGACAAAAGACTTTCAAGTGACTGATTATATTGATGTTACGTTGTCGTCACACGACAAAATAAATGTTGCAATTGAGGCGTTTAATGACTACATTAGCGGTGAAATTTTAGCAAATAAAATCACTATTGACGCAGGTCTACAGAGTGAAGAAGAAATCGATATTAACCATGACATTTTAAAAGTACGTTTGCGTAAATCTTAAAAAAATGAAAATGAAAGAATCAGAAAAGTCACGTTACTCCGACTCAGAACTCCAAGAATTCAAGGAGATCATAGAAAAAAAACTAGCTTCTTCAACTGAAGAACTTAACAACTTGTTAAAATCGTTACAAACGAGTAACGAAAATGGCACTGACGACACAGGGTCCGTATATAAAACGTTAGAGGATGGTTCTTCAACGATGCAGAAAGAGAGCATTTCTCAAATGGCTGCACGTTTGAAAAAGTTTATTCAAAATTTACAGGCTGCACTAGTTCGCATAGAAAACCACACCTATGGTATTTGCCGTGTAACGGGAAAGTTAATCTCAAAGGAAAGGTTAAGAGCAGTTCCACATACGACACAGAGTATGGAAGCTAAGTTGAACCAATACAAGTAATTGGACGCTTCAAAAAAAATTATACGTAACAAACTGTTATTCGCATCGGCCATTGTCATAGTCATATTGGCAGCCGATCAATTCCTGAAGTTTTGGGTCAAAACCACCATGGTGCCCGGAACATTGGGCGAAATTCACGTAATCGGCGATTGGTTCAGACTTCATTTCACCGAGAATGATGGTATGGCCTTTGGTCTTGAATTACCTGGTACCTGGGGCAAACTTGTACTTACCTTGTTTCGTTTGGTAGCCGTTACCGGAATCATCTATTACTTAAGACTTCAAGCCAAAATGACGGCTGCTACCAGTACCATTGTATTGTTAGCACTTATTCTTGGTGGCGCCTTAGGCAATATCATTGATAGTGTTTTTTATGGACGATGGTTCACTGACGGTGGATTTGGACTATCTGAGTGGAGTAAAGAGGGCAATGGATATGCCCCTTACTTTCATGGCAAAGTTGTTGACATGTTCTACTTCCCATTGTTTCACGGTAACTATCCATCTTGGTTTCCTGTTATAGGTGGTAACAGATTCACCTTTTTTAGTGCCATTTTCAATATAGCCGACACCGCCATAAGTGTTGGGTTAATCTCGATACTTGTATTTAAACGAAGCTTGTTTAATACCAAGGTTGAAGACGAGCTACCAACTGCTGAAGAACCGAAAGAGGTTGTAAACCAAGACTAACCCATTCAGGTTAAGTCGTCACCATTCAATACATCTTGTGGATATTAGACATCGCGATTAACGTTTCGAATGATGTATACTGCATACATGAAATTGCTTTTGACGGCTGTTCTTATACTATTGGGATTAACATCCCATGGTCAGGTACACTTCGAGAACTTATCTTTTACGGAGGCTATTGTTAAGGCTGCTTCCCAGCATAAATACTTGTTTATTGACTTCAGAGCCGACTGGTGCAAGCCTTGTATTGATATGGAACAAACCACGTTTCAGGATACCAGTATTGGTAACTACCTGGATAAAAAAGCCATTTCCCTAAAAATAGATGTTGATCAAGCGTCTGGAAAGAAAATAAAAGACAGGTATCGAGTTAATCAGTACCCTACTATGCTGATAATCAATCCTGCTGACAGCAGTGTTCAACTCAGGATGATTGGGTTTAAACCAGCGCAAATATTGCTTGGTGACCTAAAATTTGTGATGGAAGAAAATGAGTCTAAAGACAGTAAGCACTTGTCAGAAATACCCGCTGTAAACGCAAATGATTCGAAGAAAACATGCTTCTTAAAACGATGGTTCCAACCCAAAGCTAAGATAGATTAGTCGGTATTTTCGTCTTCTTCTTTTTTATTGAAATACGGTTTCAATATGAAGTAAGCACCAACGAAAACAATAACCGGAACTAATATTTCCGAAGCGATTAAAAGTATCTTCAATGATTGTGAGGCCTCTCCTCCCATTACTTATTTTTTATTGCCGACAAATATCGCTTCAATTCTTCTCTTACCTTAGGGAAAAGTATAAATAGACCGATAATATTTGGAACAGACATGGCAAAAATCATGGCGTCACTAAAATCAGTAACTGCTCCTAAACTTGCCGCTGAACCAACAACGATAAACAAACAAAATAAAATTTTATACGCATAGTCTGCTTTCTTGGTTCTACCAAATAAGAACAACCAACTTTGAAGTCCATAATACGACCAAGACAACATGGTAGAAAAAGCAAACAAGACAACGGCAATGGTCAATACGTAGGGAAACCATGGAATCACAGACGCAAAGGCTTTAGAAGTAGCCAAAACACCATCAGGCGACTTTACACCGTATGTCATGATACTTCCGTCTCCGTTACTAATGATTATAACCAGTGCAGTCATTGTACAAACCACTACTGTATCAATGAATGGTTCTAATAATGCTACCAGCCCTTCTGAGGCAGGATATTTTGTTTTTACTGCCGAGTGTGCAATTGCCGCAGAACCGACTCCAGCTTCGTTGCTAAAAGCAGCACGTTGAAAACCGATTATCAACACACCTAGCAAACCACCCGATATTCCTTTAGCGTTAAACGCGCCATCTAGGATTTGCGCAAATGCCGAACCAACACTACCGACATTCATTCCAATGATAACTACAGCTGCTAAGAAATATATCCCCACCATAAATGGCACTACTTTTTCCGTTATACGCCCAATCCGTTTGATTCCGCCTATAATGACAATACCAACCAAAATGGCCATACATATGCCAAACACCACGCCTGCTGAAGTAGAATTCGCTCCAAGCATGGTATTGAACTGTTGCGCAGCTTGATTGGCTTGGAACATGTTTCCGCCACCAAACGATCCGCCAACACACATAACAGCAAAAATGGCTGCCAAAACTTTACCCAATTTGCTTTTACCAACTTCGGCTAAACCCTTTTTTAGATAATACATTGGCCCACCATAAACAGTTCCGTCGGCACCCACATCTCTATATTTTACACCAAGTGTACATTCGACAAACTTGGACGACATGCCAATCAAACCAGCTAATATCATCCAAAACGTAGCACCAGGACCACCTAAAGAAATAGCAATGGCAACCCCAGCAATGTTCCCTAAACCTACTGTACCAGAAAGTGCAGCGGTTAAGGCTTGAAAATGAGATACCTCACCATCATGTCCTTCAACACGTATCGTTTCAATAGCGTCTCCTCCAGGCGTAACGTCCCCCTTCATCGGCTCTATTGTTGCGTGATCTACATCATCATATTTACCTTTTACGATATTGGCAGCGACACCAAATTTCCGAACGTTGACAAACTTGAAAACAATTGTAAAAACGAGACCTGCCAGTAACAGTAGAATAATAACAAGTGGCATTGACACCTCGTCTGTAATTTTAACTGAGGTAAAAACAAAACCAGACCACGCATCAGAAATGGGTTTAAACTTGTCGTTTATGCGTTCGTCTAAGCCTTTCTCAGTTGCATCCTGTGCAAATAGCAGAAGAGAATTAAAAGTAAAAATCACTAGTCCGATTAATCGTTTCATATTACATGTTAAGGTCATGCAATATGATTAAAACGCCATGATAATGCAAGTTTATTTCAAACGACGAATCTCAAACAATTCATGTGTTTGATTTCCTGTACTGGCGTGTACGATTCCGTGAATTGAAAATGGGTCTATACGCACCTCCCCGGAGGCATGAATTATTTCATCCTGAGAAACCAGCAACCCAACATGATTTACCTTTCCTTTTGCATTCCCAAAGAACGCCAAATCGCCTGGTTTACGGTCTTGAAAGCCCACCTCAATACCCAGCTTAGCCTGCTGAGAGGCGTCGCGTGGCAGGGCAATACTTTTTGCCTTATGAATCACCTGCATAAAGCCTGAGCAATCTATACCCATAAACGTCTTGCCTCCCCATAAATAAGGGCTGCCCAATAAACGTTTGGCGAGAGTTGTAATTGGCTCGTTGGCGTATTCCGTTTGGACAGGCAAGCTTCCGCCAAATGGAACGATGATATCTTCTATAATTTCAAATTTGTCTTTAAAAACAATACCTGCTGCTTTAAATTGAGGTTCACTGAATTGATTGGCGCTAATCCATCCCGTATAACCGTCAAAATCTATCTGGATTTCTAACCATTCGGTACCATGTGTGATGACCGTATAGGTTTCTCCGAACAACAACTGGGTAACAATTTCTGCCTTACTTTTTGCTTCCGATCGAACTGGAATAACAGACAGTACGCATTGACCCTTTGCTTCCATTGCTTACAGGTGCAATCTTGCCTTACGTTCTAACAATTCCTCTTCTGTTTCAACGTGATCTTCATCAGGTACACAACAATCTACAGGACAAACCGCAGCACATTGAGGTTCTTCATGAAAACCTTGGCACTCTGTACATTTATCAGGAACAATGTAATATACTTCGTCAGAAACAGGCTGCTGTTTTGCATCGGCGTCTACCGTTACATCACCCATTAGTTTATAGCTTCCAGAAACACCTGTACCGTCTGAAACTGCCCATTCTGCGCCAGCTTCATAAATCGCATTGTTCGGACATTCAGGCTCGCAAGCCCCACAGTTGATACATTCGTCTGTAATGATAATTGCCATAACTAATTATTTGTGGCGAAGATAAGTTCCATTTTTATTATTTACTGTCCATTCAACTGTGAATATCTCCTCACGGCAGCGTCATGTTTTGGGTTTTGGGTTAAGATGGCCTCCAACCAAATACGTTCATTCGCCACATCGTTCAATTGATTGAACAACAACACCAGATTCTCCTTGCCTTTCATATTATCCGGGTCCAGCTCCAATGACTTCAATAAAATCGATTTTGCTTTACTGTACTGTCCGGTAAGTAAATACACATAGCCTAGGTTATTGTGTGTAGGAGTGTAATTATCGTATTGCGCCATAGCCTCTAACAAAACCTCTTTAGCAGATTCAAATTCTTTGAGCTTTATTAACTGAGAAGCCAATTCACTTTTAAAGGCAAATTCTGTTGGCTCTTTGATAACAGCAAGTTTTAACCAATTTACCGCGTATTGAACTGAGTTAGAAAGTGCATATGCTTTACCTACTCTATAACACGTATGACCGGTTACGTTGTCAGAGAGTTCATTCCAGTCGATAAAACTGATAATCTTATCCCATTGTTGTTTTTGATAATACAAATGAATGGAAAGTTCAGGTTCTTGAACGTGCTTTAATAATTCCTCCGCTTTTTGTTGATAAATGGGCAAATTGTCAAACTTCTCGTAATACGTTAGGTATGCTTTAATCAATGTTTTCGGATCAGGTTTTTTGTTATTTACACTATACAACCCCACTACAGGCCCTTTGCTGTTGGTCGTAACTCCTTTATGAACACCTATTTTATGATCATGCACCGTAACGTGCGGTATGTCTTCAGTTCCACTTTGGGGCATATGACACGTAATACAGTTATCGTCAACACCAATTCTAACCTCGAGTATTTCTTTGCAATCCTTTTCGTCAGGATGACAAGACATACAGGCTTTGTTGAAGCTCGCTGTAGCTGTTTCCTTAACACTTACGTGTGGATTATGACAAGTAATACACGTGAATGTTTTGCCCGCCTCTGAACTTTGTATAAAACATTGACTGTGTTGAAATCGATCAGCATGATTGGCCATGTTAAATAATTGATCGTCCCCTTCATATTCTGGCAGAAAAATTTCAAATACATCCGACAAAACCATACCTGGCCTAAAGTCGTTAAATGTCTTGCCCTGTTTAAGCACATTATTCCCTTGTAAATGACAGCGTTGGCACACATCAATTTGCCTTTCCCAGGCCAATTTGGATGGGTTCACAATGGCCAGATCCTTTTCCCCCTCTGGTATTAATCCAGCCAATCTATTGGATACGTGCAAAGAACCAGGCCCATGACATCTTTCGCAATCAATACCATTGGGGACATACGAAAACGCTTTTTTACTATCAGGCATCATAACCGGAAGGCCGTTATGACAACTCATACATTCTTGATCTATTACCCGGCTAAAACGACTATTCGCACCATTTTCGAAGCCAGGAGGAAGGTCTAACTTTTCGTCCTGTGCATACCAGGTAAATGGCGCTTGAACAATATAATCTCCTTTTTTAATGAGGTGACTATTGGTGTGCTGACCTGACCCAATGATGTATGTAATTTCTTCTGTTCTTTGGTATACCGTGTCTAAATTTCTTAATCTAAACTCTTTAACATACAGTTTGTCACCTGCCCAATACGGGTAATAATGAAAGTCATTTATACTGTCGTATATGACATGATTCGTATGGAGATTAGCACTGCTTTTTTGTGGTGAAGCAGTATCGAAACTTAACCCCATTCCCGTATGTACAAATGTTTGCACCTTGTCTAAATGGCAGCTCCCACAGACTTGCATACCCACATACGTAACACTATCGTTGTGGTTCAGATATTCAGATGTTGTGTTTTGTTTGGCAGGAGTACAGAATTGTGTGAGAAACACAATGGCTCCCGCCAATGATCCAAAAACCCAAAAGGATTTTCGGGTAATCATTTAGGCACCGATTTGGGCTTGCCAAGCCATCATTCCGCCAGCAAGGTTTCGAGCATTTTTAAACCCCTGACGGGTCATAAAATCAACCGCTGCCGCGCTTCTTCCTCCTGATTTGCAGTGCACTACTACTTCCTCATTCATCCAAGCATCTAAATCATCAATCTTACCTTGTAAATCTCCCAACGGAATCAATTTTCCTTTGATGTTAAATTCCTCAAATTCCCATGGCTCTCTAACGTCGATAATATGGATGTTCTCGCCGGCGTCAAGGCGCTGCTTCAGTTCTGTTACGGTAATGTCTCCAGTCATTTTATTCTTTAATTACTTTAGCGTTTAAAACGCTATTTTGTTTGTCTATAAGGGTTAAAAAGTAAATTCCGGTCTTTAGTTGTGATAAATCAATTTGGTTCGTATCCAAACCTTGTGCAGAGGCAACAACTACACCGCGCAAGTCGGTAATGGCATACGACTCAAACTCGGCGTCTACATAGAGCATGCCTCCAGTAGGATTAGGATATACCTTCAGTCTCTTTTGTACTTGAACAGACGCTATACTTGCCGTCCAAGGGTCTGCACCACCAACTATTGGTCGGATCATGGGTGCCCCAACCAAAGAGCTACTGCTGTTTTGAATCCAACCATCGCCCACATTGAAATAAATATTCTTATTGGCTTCTTTCGACCTGATATGTCCGTTATTCTTATCAAATCCAACTGTTAAATTGAAGTTCCTTTCTTGACTCCACCCGATGTAAAACTTTCCTGCAGGTAATACTATAGGCGTATCTAACCCAATGGTATAAAAGCCACGGTTATCTATTCCATCGTAAATGTCTTGGCCAACGAAAGATCTTTCAAAGACAACTTCATCCTCACCACCATTAAAAGCAATGTCCCTATAAATTTGGAAAACAAATCGCTGTCTTCCGACATCTTGCGTATTGTAGGTCAACATGAAATCAACCGCTCGCAATGTGTCTGCCTTCTTCATATCAAAGGCCAACACTATCCTGCCATCGCCAGTGCGTAAATCGTTAAACCCAAACCCCGATTCAGGCGTGCCATCGTCGTAAGCATAATGACGCGTGAAAACGTGTTCAACCTCAATGGCATCGTTTTTTTGAAAGATCGGAATGTCGTTCACCGATTCTCCTTTCAGAAAGAATTCTCGCTTGATACGAATGGGATAAGCCGTATCAATGAACTTGCTTAAGTCGTAACCTTTCACTTTTCGTTCGACATATCCCCTTTTAGGCGTATTGACAAAGTTTAAATCGAAAGACGTATTCGCAAAAAAGGAGTCGTTTTGGCTCTCTTGATACCTCACTTGGGCATTAACATTGTCTGGGCTTAGATTGGCCACTTCAAAGTAAAAACTGTCGGAGGCCTCTGTCTGATCTGCTAAAAAATGATCGTAAGGCATTGAAAAATAACGCTTTAATAATGATGTCGGCTTCCCCGCTATGGTGTTGTCAAGTTGATAGTCTTCAGCTACTGTTCGATTCTGATCGATGTATACATGGTCGAGGTGCCAGTGATTGTTATTTCCCCATCGGTGTGTCAAATTCACAAATTGAAGTTGAAAAGTTTCGTGTAAATATTTCGTTTGATTGATGGGCAGCATGACTTGGATAAACTCGGTCAATCCATCACCACGAACGCCCCACATATGCTTCCAACTCCCTGAACTATCTTTAAATAACAGTTTTAACGAATCGTTTTCAGTGATAAAATCACCCAGTCCTTTCGCTTGATAATAGAAACTGAGATAGATAGAATCCGATAACTGGTATGGATTATTAAAAACATCCGTTTTTAAATTGATGAATTGAGATGTTAACGTATCACCATAATCCAAGCTCTCTCCTTGAATTGATGAATATGGTTGACCAGTTGGATTCAGATAGTCAAACGTTGCTACACCATAAGAAGGCGGATGTATGCCAAAATCCCTGTTCACATAAACATCATTGTCTTGCCATTGGGAAGAATCTGGATAAACGAGTGTCGATGTGAAGTCTTCAAAGAAAGGAAGGTCTAACGTATCGAGTTGCCCCCATTTCCCATGCTGTTTAACATCGTTCCATTGATAGCCCGGATTCTGCTTTAGATATGAAATAATTGTTGGATTGCTTGTTAGCGGTGTTAAACCGATTTGACCAAACGCTGGCTTACACAGAACAAGTCCTAAAGCAATTAAAACCAACTTATTATAAATTTTCATTGTCTAATTTGTTTTGAATATGAACGGCCTTAATTCTGCGCTTATTGCAACAAATTTATTGAAATTGAAATAAGACCAACCGTTGACATAAAATAATGTGGATTACTATTACCTAAAACTGATTGTAGTGGGCTAACCTCTTTATTGAAATGGGTATTGTTTATACCACCAGACTACCCTTCATCGACATAATCGTTGACCTCTAACTCATCCTCGTCCAAGGGTTCGTCATACTTTATCATCACACCCACTACTAAGTCAATGGTGGAGTTTCTTTCAATTTTTGTTCCACTGGGGATTTGCTTATCAGAATTGGGATATCGTTGTTCTAAAACAGGTTCACTTGCCGCATCCATGATGCCTGCCAATTGCCTTTCAATCTTTTGGCCAACTCGAATTCCGCGGTTCTTTAATATCCTTTCTGCTTGGGTAAATGATGTTTTACCTGCAAGATCTGGCATTTCGACATCAGGAATTTGTTCAGCGTTTAATACCAAGTACACCTTTCTTCCAGACTTAACTTCAAAACCGGCTTCTGGTATTTGGTCAATTATGGATAACAGTGGGACACCATCTCTGAACACCGTATCGGTTATTTCATAGTTAAACCCACCATTTTCTAACACTCTTACTGCTTTATCAATGCGCAGTCCTTCAATTTCAGGGACTTTAACAAGTTCTTGGCTGTGCTTGGTGTATGTGTGAATAAACAGCAACACGCCACCCACCAAAACCAGTGTTGTCAATGCAATGAAAATGATAGACCTAAAGGTTTTTTTCATACGGCTAAATTATGTCTTAATCGTTGTCGACCAAAGGTTAATATTTCGTCAATAAAATCAAAAGGTTTGTATCCATTGATGGCAGCCTGATGGTATATACAGGTTGCAGGCGTCATCCCAGGCAAAGAATTTATTTCTATGATAACCACTTCCACTCGTTTATCCTCAAATATGCGAACAAACGCGTCGATACGACAATACCCTTGAACATTCAAGCATTTGGCTACTTTTTCAAACTCATTACGAACAACCTCGCTGACATGTGCGTTTAAGTTTTTGTCTGTCGAGAATCGAGCAGGTGTAATATTCTGCCCTTCTCCAGCTAAAAACTTCTCTGCCAACGACAAGATTTCTCCTTCTGCCAAAGCTTCCGAAGGTTCGAAAATTTCATAGACCAGTTCCCCATCTTGGTATTTGGTTAACAAGCCTCCAGTTATTTCAAGGAAGTTTTGCGCTTCTTCATGATCAATAAACTGCTCTACTAAAAAATAATCCTTGGCAGGAAACTCTTCTTTTTCCTGAATACTTAACGTTTTCTTTTGGTCTCCTGTGATAGACGCATTCCCTCTAAAGGTAGCTTCTGCATAGGCCTCAAAAGCCTCTGTAGACTTCAATTTTTTCACTGCACTACTGCAGCCTTCATCTGATGGTTTGGCTATTAACGGAAACTTCATCAGTTGAATTTCTTTCAAGACAGTTTCTTTATTCGCTTCCCAAGAAGATTTTTGGACCAAAGCGCCATCTGCCACTAGAAAACCATTTTCTCTAAGGATGTTGTTGGTCTTAAACTTGTCAATTGTTGTTGATGAAGAACTTACATCGCTACCGTTATATGGAAGGTTTAAAGCATCTAGGTGCTTTTGTACTTGACCATCTTCTCCAGGTCTTCCATGTAATGCGATAAACACCGTTTCGCAAATTGATGTTAAATCCGTGTACGATATTTTTCTTGGCTCAAATACCGGTGGCGTTTCTGTATATTTCTGTGTTATGGACGCGGCCTCCTGAATAATCTTTGAAATAATTGGTGCATGATGATATGCTTCAACTTTTGCTTTGATATCGTCCGCATTGTCTTTTAACATGACATTGATTGGCAACACATACAGATGATGGTCGTCATCCTTTCCCGTTAAGAATACCGGTATGGGTTGGTACTTGCCTGATGAGGATAGCTTTTCAAATATATTTCTACCGCTTTCGACAGATATATGTCTTTCTGTTGAGTACCCTCCCATAATGATGGCCACATTTTGTTTGGCGCTTTTTTCAGATGCGTCTTTAATCAACTGCCCATCCAAGTGTTGCAACATCTTTGATTTCATGACCATAGACGGTATGGTTCGGATCCTTTCTGCAATTGAAGTCCGAATAAGGTAGGTTAAAAACTGACTGGGGTTGAGACCAATCTCCGCGGCTTGGTGAAAGAAAAACGACGACGGCATCATCCCCGAAGTTGTATTTGGATCATTCAGAAATATCTCTCCTTCGTGGGTGTAAAATCCGTCGATTCTTGCATAAACGTTAAAGCCGAAGTCTTTGAATAACTTGGAGCAAGACTGTCGAATAGACTCAATCTCCTTATCAGGCAACTCAATGGGTGTAATCTTACGGGATAAACCAGGAAGATATTTGGACTTATAATCGAAAAACTCTGTTGACTTTGCTATTTCTGTTGGCGGCAAAGCTATTACGTTACCCGATTCGTCTTGAACCACGATGCAGCTAAATTCCTTTCCAGCAATCATACTTTCTACCACAACTTCAACTTCTCCCCTAACGGCTTGAAGTTTTAGGGAGGCTTTGTTTTCCAGTCTTTCATTTAGAAATTCAACGGCCTGTTCAGGATGGTAAACAAGCTGTTGATCCATAATCAACGGAAATCCTAAAGAACTCCTTATATCAGAGAGGTCCCGAATGTATTGGACTTTGTCCAGTCCATTCCACTCTTCTGCTTGAATTTCTTTTTCGAACAAGCTATTGCCTACCGCCTCGCTAAATGTTTTATAATCGGAATCTTTAACAATGTTAACTCCTATCGATGAACCTTGGTTGGCTGATTTTACAACCAACGGAAATCCTACTTGTGCCTTGGCTTTTTCATAAAACCCATGAGGGTCCACCGCCCATTGTTCTTTTGTTAAGCGTAAATAGGTAGGACCGGGATATCCCTTGTCTGTCATCCAGTCTTTCTGAACAGCTTTATTCATACCCAAGGCAGATGGTAAGATGCCAGAACCTGAATACGGTATGGCATACCACTCTAACAAACCTTGAACATTGCCATCTTCTCCTCGTTCACCATGCAAAGCAAGAAAAGCAAAATCAATTTTGTTCGACAGTGTACTCGGTTCGATTACCTCCCCAATTTCGGAAAGCATTCTTAAACGATCGGCTTGAGAAAGCTCAATACTCTCGGAATAAATTTGAAATTCGTGCGGTGATTGAGGTAAAAATGAAACAGGTGGATAGAAATCTC
Organism: uncultured Bacteroidia bacterium; assembly: GCA_905478335.1. GTDB lineage: Bacteria > Bacteroidota > Bacteroidia > NS11-12g > UBA9320 > UBA987. The sequence goes on from CAJQIC010000012.1 coordinate 20,378, forward strand.
TAATGGTCCCTCTATAGATAAATTGCCAGTTTAAAGACACCATGTTGCCAAACTCATCTATGAATATGGCCACTGGTTCAAACAATTCCTTGTCCAAATTATCATACACGGTCCTCCCTCCAGCAAATGAAACCTCGCGTTCCCGAGAACTACCTCCGAAAAATATTCCAACTTTAATACGATCTGAACTCACTTAATAATGTGTTGTAGGCCATAACTATAGCCTGATTGTCAATTCATTAACTTACAACTGATGTCTTTTGTTGTTAAACAATTTACTTTATCTTGAATTTGATTAAACTTGCAGACTTCCTTGTTGGAACAATAATTGAAATCTATCTTAACAAAAACAAGAAATGAAGAATATAGTTATCTCCATTGCTCTTTGCTTAACAACTATCGCATCACAAGCAGAAGTTAAAGACAGTACAACCACTAAACAAACATTGCCTGCAGTTACTTTAAAGAACACAGAAGGTGAAAATGTTGATGTATCTCAATACGCAACAAATGGTAAGATCACCATACTTTCATTCTGGGCGACTTGGTGTAAGCCATGTCTTAAAGAATTGAAAAACATTAACGAGGTATTGGATGATTGGATTGAAGATTACAACGTTGAGCTTGTTGCTGTATCGGTAGACGATAGCAGAAACTCACCTCGAGTTAAACCATTCGCTGATGGCCAGGGTTGGGACTTCGACATTTTGCTAGATCCAAACGGTGAATTACAAAGAGACTTAAACGTCACCAATCCACCCGTTACTTTTCTTATAGACCAAAACGGAAAAATAGTTTACACCCATACAGGCTACCTTGAAGGTGATGAATTAGATTTAGAAGACAAAATAATTGAACTTCAAGAAAATGCGGCAGAAGAGGCTGAAGAAGACGAAGAATAAAATTACGTTAAAAAGAAAAAAGGCACGAAGTACATCGTGCCTTTTTTTATGCTTTTTTTAACGCTGGATTTAGAAACCCGCCAGCCAATTTTGTTTTCAGAAACTTTCCGGTATGCGTGTCGCTTGCCGACAAATCTTCAGGTGTTCCTTCAAACACTACCTGTCCACCCGCCTTTCCGCCATCAGGGCCAAGGTCAATAACCCAATCTGCAGACTTTACAACGTCCAAATTGTGTTCGATGGTAATAACCGTATTGCCACTATCCACTAAGGCATTTAATGACTTTAACAGCTTTTGGATATCATGAAAATGCAAGCCTGTAGTTGGTTCGTCAAAAATAAATAGTGTATGTGTTTGACTGTTGTTTTTCCCTAAAAATGAAGCGAGCTTAATTCTCTGTGCTTCACCACCGCTTAAGGTATTAGATGATTGCCCAAGAGAAACGTAACCTAAACCGACATCTTGAAGTGGCTTCAATCGTTTGAGAATTAGCGAAACGTCATGAAAAAAGTCCATGGCATCATCTACCGTCATAGAAAGCACATCGTGGATGTTTTTACCGTTATAGGTGACCTCTAAAACTTCCTGTTTAAATCGTTTTCCGCCACACACTTCACAAGGCAAATGTAAATCGGCCATAAACTGCATTTCAATGACTTCTTCTCCTTCTCCTTTACAGTTATCACACCTTCCACCTTCAACGTTAAATGAAAATATAGAACCCTTATACCCGCGTTGTTTCGACAAAACCTGCTCGGCAAAAAGATCTCGGATTGCATCATAGGCTTTTACATAGGTAACTGGGTTAGAACGAGAAGATTTCCCAATTGGATTTTGATCAATCATCTCTACCGCCTGAACCGTTGAAATGTCTCCAACTATTCCGTCTGATTCTCCTGGTTTGATACCAGCATACTGATCCAAGGATCGTAAAATCAATGGATAAAACACCCCTTTAATCAAACTCGTTTTACCGGAACCAGAAACGCCTGTAACAACCGTTAATGCAGACAACGGAATCTTTGTAGTGACCCGTTGTAAATTATTGAATCGAACATTTTTGACCTCAATAAAATTATTCCACTTTCTTCGTTGTTCTGGTATTTTTATTTCGCGAACGTTATTTAGAAACTCTGAAGTCAAAGTGCTAGACGATATCATGTCATCGAACGTACCATTAAAAACGACTTCACCACCATTGGTTCCAGCAAAAGGTCCAATATCAATCAATTCATCGGCAGAATTCATAAGCTCTTCGTCGTGTTCTACGACAACAACGGTGTTTCCAGCCTTTTGTAATTTCTTTAAAACCTTGATTAAGCGTTCTGTGTCACGAGAGTGAAGCCCGATACTCGGCTCGTCTAAAATGTATGTAGAACCAACCAAACTACTGCCTAAAGAAGTAGCTAAGTTGATTCGCTGTGATTCTCCACCAGACAGGCTATTCGATAATCGGTTTAAACCTAAATACCCTAGTCCAACGTCTGACAAAAAGTCTAAACGCGCGTAAATTTCTGTTAATAGTCGGTTTGCAATCTCCTGATCTGTTTTGCTAAAGGTAAATACCACAAAGAAATCCTTAGCCTCATCTACCGTTAAAAGTAAAACCTCAGACAAGGCTATCTTGTTCGGTGTCTTTTTTGAATGGAAGGGGAGATTTGTTTCACTAACAATCTTAACAAAGTTAGAGTCGTGTCGGAGTCTTGTGCCTTTACAATCAGGACAAACGGTACGACCGCGATATTTAGCAAGCATTACGCGGTATTGTATTTTGTACGAACTTTCTTGTAAAAACTTCACAAACGCGTTGATGCCTTCAAGATGATCATCACCTTGCCATAAAAGGTCTTTTTCTGATTCTGACAACTCCAAATAGGGTTTGTGAATCGGGAACTTCTCAGCATCGACATTTTTCATGAACGCTCTTTTCCACTTGCTTAACGACTCGCCTCGCCAAGGAGCGACTGCTCCTTCAAACAATGACAAACTGCTATCAGGAATTACCAAAGATTCGTCTATACCTATAATAGTACCAAAACCTTGACACGTTTTACACGCTCCGTATGGATTGTTAAAACTTAAAAAATTGATCGTTGGTCGCTCGAATTGAATGCCGTCCAATTCAAATAAGTTACTGAACTCCTTTTGAGCTGTGTCCTCGGCTGTTTTGATTTGAATAGTAAGTATGCCCTTGCCTTCGTAAAACGCAGTTTGCACAGAATCACTCAACCGTTGTAAGTACTCGTCATCGGTTTTGGATTCTACTAAAACCCGATCAACCAAAAGAAACAAGTCCTTACTGCGCACTTTGGTTTCTGTAAAGTCTGCAATTTTTATGACTTGATCTTTGTATAAAAGTCGGCTATATCCTTTTTGGACCTCTAAATCCAAAACTTCAGCAAGCTCCTTGGCATTTTCGAAAGGAACGGACGTAAGAATATAGACTTGATCATCTGGTTTGGCCTGACCAAGTATATGGTCTACAACATCCTGTGGTGTGTGACATTTAACTTCACCTCCTGAAATGGGTGAAAATGTTTTACCTACCCGCGTAAACAACAGTTTTAAGTAGTCATAAATCTCTGTAGACGTAGCTACCGTAGATCGAGGATTCCGTGTATTCACCTTTTGTTCTATAGCGACACAAGGTGTTAAACCTTTGATATGATCAACTTCAGGTTTATCAAGCTTTCCTAGAAACTGTCGTGCGTAAGACGATAAGCTTTCAACGTATCTACGCTGACCTTCGGCATACAAGGTGTCAAATACAAGCGATGATTTACCAGAGCCGCTAACACCAGTAACCACTGTAAATTTATTACGCTTAATCTGTATATCAATATTCTTCAGATTGTGCATCCTCGCCCCAACAATATCTATAACTTTTTCAGATTTGTATCCCATGATTTTACTAACAACAAAATAACTCAATTGCTTTGTTTTTTAATCTAGTTGAAGGGAATAATATTTTGAATTTCAAATTGAATTCGCTATCTTAGTATTTCATTTAAAGCACAAAAGCCTATAAAGTATACCTCTACTCTACAAATTTTATTTACAATCGACTGATTTTCAGTCACGTAACACATTAGGAGGTATATATGAGCGAACAAATCAAAGACCGTGCTTTAATCAAGCAGTACATTCAAGGTAATGAAGCGTGTTTAGAAATGCTTATCAATAAGCATAAAAACAAAGTTTTTACAACAATCTTATTAATTGTAAACGACACATACATTGCAGAAGACTTATTCCAGGAAACATTTATCAAGGTGATTAGAACCTTCAAATCTGGAAAGTACAATGAAGAAGGCAAGTTTTTACCATGGGTTGTGCGCATTGCTCGTAATTTGGCTATTGATCATTTTAGAAAATCTAAACGTATGCCGACGATTACTTCTCAAGACGGAGAAGACATTTTTAGAACGATAGAAATCAGAGAAAGTAATCGAGAAGAATCATTCATTCGCAACCAGCGGGATGATACGGTTAGACAAATCATAAATATGTTACCAGCAGAGCAAAAAGAAGTTCTTGTGTTGCGTCATTATGGAGACATGAGTTTTAAAGAAATCGCAGAACTTACTGGTGTAAGTATTAATACCGCACTTGGAAGAATGCGTTACGCTTTGAATAACATGCGAAAAATTATTGCAGAAAAATCAATAACACTGCAATAATTGTTTGACGTCGTCGTTCATGAGGTAAAGAAACTAATTTTACTTTATGGATTACAGCTCTACTCTAAACTCTATTATTCAACTTTCATACTCAGAACTCACTAATAATGAGCGCTCTGTGGCGCTTGACAAGATGTCTGAGTCTGAAGATCTTTGTGACACGTTTAGTCAAATTGAACAAATTAAAACAGTTCTTGACTCTGAAATGTATAGCCCGAACCCAACTTCGGTTAAAATAATTTTAGAAGAATCGCAACGTTCTGAATTGGAAATGCACTAGACCATACCTTCGGTCTGTAGTATTTCAGAAAGTCTTTCTACCACTAATGGTTTACATATAAATCCGTTGACAACGTCATACGTCTCTGATTTTTGTATGTCTTTACTATTGATGGACGAAGACAGCATGTAAACACGAACTTTATTCTCCAATTTGATATAGGCGTCCAGAAAATCCCAACCATTCATTTTAGGCATGTTGATGTCTAGAAAGATCATCTCGGGTAACGCTTCACTGTTATCTTCAAACTTTTGTAAAGCACTCTCCGCAGAGGTAAACGCCTGTACAGGTATGTTGTCTGCTACAATACTTATTACACGAGTGTTGATCAGATTTTGAATCTCATCGTCGTCAATCAAATAAATCATTGTTACTTACTAAAGTTCTTAAATGTCACCGTAAAAGTAGTGCCGTCTCCATATTTGGACTCCACTTTTATCTTACCTTTCAATTTATCTACGGTCTCTTTTACGATATACAGTCCAATGCCCGTGCCTTTTGAATTAGAACTAGCTCTGTAGAACAATTCAAAGATTGAGGTCAGGTGCTCTTTTTCTATCCCTAAACCGTTATCAGATACCGTTACTTTGGCTTGCTTGGCATCAGCTTCAACGTCAATGTTTAAAAAGCAATCCGGCTTCTCTGGATCCATGTATCTCACTGCATTGGACACCAGGTTGTTCATTACAACAGATAAGCGGTTTACATCGGTTACAAACTTACCAGGCTGCTTTACGTTTATAGCAATCGCTAACTTTTCTGCATTCTCTGAGAAGCGGTATTGATCCACAACTTCGTTAACAAATTCATCCAAGTTGATTTCGTCTTTAGATAAACCCAGGCGTGAATTCCGAGAATAGTCCACAATACTTCTGATAAACTCATCAAGCTTTGCTAAACTCTTTTCCTGAAGTCCGATATAATGTGATGCTGTTTCGGATATTTCTTCCATGCGTATCAGCTTCACTAGACCCATAACGTTAGCTATCGGTGCTCTTAAATCGTGCGCAGCGCTATAAACAAATTGATCAAGCTCTTGATTTATTTTAATGAGCTCTTCGTTTTGTTTCCGTATTTTTCTGTCTGCGGTTTTTCGTTCGGTAATGTCTTCAATGATGGTAACATTTCCATAATGGTTTCCACTGTCGTCGTATAACGCGCTAGAAGCCGTTTGTGCTACAATTCTCTTACCTGATTTAACTTTATATTCCTTTTCAACAGACACGTATCGTTTTAAACCTGAAGCAAAATCCGCTGTTATTTGGTCGTTTATTTTCCGGAAAGAAGGCACCAACATGTCATTCTCTTTAATAACCTGCATGTCTTCCTCTGTGTAGCCAAAAATCTGGGTAAACGACTCGTTTATTTTGACCATGTCTTTTTGGTAGTTGGTGTAAACCACTGCCAAACTATTGCTATCAAACATGGTACGGTAACGCTCTTCACTTTCACGTAAGGCTTTAACGGACTCTTTGAGGTCAGTTATGTCCTGTATACCATATAACAAGTCTCCCTTTCCTCCTACGTCGGCAAAATGGACATTGATATTTAGGTTTCTCATTTCACCATAATTGTTTTTTATCACAACTTCGCAGGTAAAACTATCCAGTTTGTTTTTAATGGCACCGAAGAACTTCGCAGCTAAATCTTCTATACCTTCATTAATATATCGTAGTGGCTCAAAATCAGCTGGATTCATACCCTTAGACAAACCAAAAATATCTCCTGCTCTTTGGTTAAACCGTGTAACCAAGCCAATGTCTTCTCTATGTTCCTCAATTACTTTTTTGAAGTCATAATTGGCTTCAACTACGGATCTTATCAGGTTTGGTGCGCTCACCTCAACCCAACCAATAGAATCACTGTTAAAGAAATGCTTGTAACGTCGTTCTTGGTCAAGCATCTTATTTTCCGACTCTACATCGTCAGTAATATTTTGCGCGTATATAATAATTCCGCCTATTGTAGCCTCATCCACATACCATGGCTTCACATCCCATCTGCACCAGGCCGAATTTCCATTTTCATCTGTAACCTGATCACGCTTCATGCTTGAAGAATGTCCTTTTAGCGCTTGCTTATGTTGCAATTTCCATCGTAACGGAATTTGCGGATTCAACTCATAATGATTTCTTCCAATGATATCTTTTCCGTACTTGGTCGGAAACGTTGCGATCCATTCATCAGCAACAAACAAATAATTCATGTTGTTGTCGAGCATGGCTACAGGCATAGGACTATCCCTTACAAAGGCTCGTAAATAATTCTCTTGTTGTTCCCGAATGGCTTGATTGATGTTACGCTCAAACTTGAGCTCATTTTCTTCTATTTGTATGGACACGTCACGTTTCAAAGAGATATCAATCACGCTGCATCTTATATACGTACCATTTTGAGTCGGGAGTTTGAAAACACTCACTTCACAAGGCAACAATGTACCAGTCTTTTGTCGTATCTGCCATTCAAAAACCACACGTTTATTGGTTTGCACACACTGCTTCAGGTGCTTTGTCGCCGATTCCGTTGCGTCGATTCCATCCATTGACCCAGGACATAGGTCTCCAAGCTCCAATGATTTAAGCTCTTCCATTGAATAACCAAACAATGCTTCCGCTTTCTCATTACCTGCCACATAACGCTTACGGTCAAAATCGAGAATCAATACCGCTTGCGGCGAGTTCGCCAGAACAGATTCCATAAGTTTTAAATCTGCGTTGTTAATGGAAGAAGATCCCTCTACAGCGTGTTTTGCCCGCTGCATTATCAATGCTGTTGTTGAAGGTATCGAAACCATACAATACGGTTTACCATTCAACCTCAGTGTTCGAAATTCAATACCAGTGCTTTTGTCATTAATAAATTCATCCTTATCCGACTGAAATACTGTTTGACAATGATTGTCCCAGTGTAGCTTAACATCATCTATAGCTAGGAATTCGTCATACGCGTTTCCAAATTGCTGTGTAAATGAAGTGTTTTGATATACGGGATCTCGATCGGGATCAATGACAATGATGGCGTTCGGATTGGAGTCAAACAGCGAACAGTACTGCCTAACATTCTCAATCGTATCAACATTTGGTTGATAGAGACTCATAGGAACTTATTAATAATTTTCTTTAAAAGTTATATAGTAGTACCTCAAAGATAACACATTAAGAATGTTAAAACCAGCTGTTTCGGCAGTTTTTTGGACCGGATCAGTTCAATTAAGTAGACGATATTACGCCAGAAGGTGGCGCATAATATCCAAAGCAGCTTTTGCCATTTTGTTATCCTGATCTATTAGTGGGTTGATTTCCGTTATCTCTAAAGCCGCAATTTTAGGGCTCTTGTAGAGATGCTCTAGCAATGACTTTGCATTCTCAAGCGTCAAGCCATTCGGCACACTTGTACCTGTACCGACACTAACAGACGGATCCATAGAATCAACGTCGAATGAAATGTATATAAGATCACAATTCTCAAGATATTCTAACGTTTCAGAAGCAACTTGCTCCATTGTTTTATTCAATAACCTGGCTGGAACGTAGTTAAATATGTTGTTGTCGTCTATGTCGTTCCATTCCGCGTCTTCCAAGTCTCTAATGGCGATAAGGGCTAAATCTTTTGGATCCACCTTCGGGTGAATCTGGTTTTTTCCCATATGTGTTAATGCACGCCAACCTTCGACCACTTCGGCGTTTGGCTCATTGATTGCATCAGATTCGTACCCTTCACCTAAGCTTGCCCCTAAGGGCATGCCATGCACATTTCCGCTTGGTGTGGTATACGGTGTATGTAAATCCGCATGGGCATCGATCCAGATAACGCCAAGCCTTTTTGTTGGGTGGTAATCTTTTATGGCAGCTATTGTACCAAGTGCGTTACTATGATCGCCAGATAGAATTACAGGAAACTTGCCGTCTTGTAGTAAAGGCTGAATACGTCCAATTAATCTGTTGTTCTGCTCAACAATCTCATTAATGTATTTTGCATTTGGCGTGGTAATGGGGTTGCACAAAGCACCATTGGAAGTTTCAACAGTTATATGCGGAAACCTGCCATACACGGTGTTGCCGGTTTCATTGTCCTGTAACCTTACTGCGAACGGTCCTGTTCCGGCACCACGTGCTCCCGCTCCTACTTCAGAAGGATTCTCTACTATTACAACATCTCTATTCATGAATAACTTCTTTTACACGCGCATCTTATGCCTTTTCACTAAAAACGGCAATAATACTTGGTCTAATGGTTTGTTGATATCACAGTTTACAAAATCAATTTTGTACTGTGCGCATTTATTCTTCAAGTTGGTATAGAACGCCTCGAACTGTTTGGAATATGCTTCCTTAACTTCAGATGGAAATAACTTGACCTTTTCCCCTGATTCCAAATCTTCGAAGGTGTAAGGCCGATCTGAAAAACTAAAATCTTTCTCTGATTCGTGGTCCATAATGTGAAACAAGACAACTTCATGCTTATTAAATTTGAGATGCTGCAAAGCATCAAACAAGGCTTCTTCGTTTTCTCCATCAAACATATCACTGAAAATAACCACCAAGCTCCTTTTGTGGATGCGCTCTGCGATTTCGTGTAGCACACCAGCCACGTTCGTCTTTTTTTGTATGGTTTTGTTACTATAGCCATTGCTCAACTCAGTAAGCAATTGTGCGTGATGACTAGCCGATGATTTCGCTGGTAAATGATTGACAATTGAATTATGAAACAGCGTCAGACCCACGGCATCTCTTTGCTTACGCAGTAAGTGCATGATCGAAGCGGCGCCTACCACACCATATTTAATTTTGTTCTCGTCCTGATTGGGATAAAACATAGATGAGGAGACATCAAGCAGCAATTGACAACGCAAGTTTGTTTCCTCTTCGAATCGTTTAACATACAAACGACCCGTTCTAGCAAATAACTTCCAATCAATGTTCTTGGTGCTCTCACCACGATTGTATTGCCGATGCTCGGCAAACTCAACAGAAAAACCGTGATATGGACTTTTATGCAGCCCAGTAATAAAACCTTCAACCACTTGTTTGGCAAGCAATTCTAGGTTTTGAATTCGTACGGTTTCTTTGTTTAAATCCATAAAAAAACGATGGCTACAAAAATAACCATCGTTCTAACTATAATATTGTTGCTTTGGCTTTAGTTATGCCAATTGTGCTTCTAATTTTCCAGAAATTGTGCTCTTTGGTACAGCTCCTACAAGTTTGTCAACCACTTCACCGTTTTTAAATACTAGTAAAGTAGGGATACTTCTAATTCCATACTTCATTGGCGTGTTTCTGTTTTCATCAACATTCATCTTGCCAATTTTAACTTTACCGTCGTACTCTCCAGCCAATTCTTCTACAATTGGTCCAATCATTTTACAAGGACCACACCATACTGCCCAAAAGTCTACTAGAACAGGAACGTCAGAATTTATCACTTCTGCTTCCCAATTGTCGTCATTAAATTCTAATGCCATTATTTTATGTGTTTATTTCGTTAACAAATCTTTCCTACAAAGGTATTGGTTCAACAAGAAACACAATATTATTGTTCCATAATTTGTTTTGATAGTGTTATAACGCCTCTTTATTTGAAGACATACAACCTAACTTTCACCCATACCATTTTAATAGGTATTCTTATTTCGCTGTTTGCTTGCAAACCTGACAAATCGCGCAAAGAGACTAAAGACGAAAAAATTAGAAAAGAGCAACCCGTCATTGCTGCCGTTGATTCATCGTTTCCACATTACGGTTTACGATTAAACAAATATTTCGACAAAATTGACACCTTTAAGGTGCGCAGAAACAGCGTCTTTAGCAACCTTTTTGATGATTACAAAACGGCTGACTCGCTTCTGTTTGAAGCCATTGGAATTGCAGACTCTTTGTATCCAATAAACCGAATTATTGCAGGAAAACCCGTGCACATGGTTTATAGAACGGTCAAGAGGAAAAAGCGTGCATCTAACTTGGTGTACCACATAAACGAGACGGATAAACTCATCCTGGGGTTTAAAGATTCAGCCTACGCATTTATTCACAAAACACCTCTAGATACGGTTAGAAGAAGCATCTACGCGCATATTAATCAAACACTTTATCACAGTATTCTTGCCAGTAACACGTCTTATGAACTTGGTATCAAAATGTCTGAGGTATTTGCATGGCAAGTGAACTTTTTCAGAATAGATAAACACGATTTTTTTAAGGTCGTTTTTGATGAATATCAGGTTGATGGCAAGGCTGTTGAAATTGGAGAAATTAAAGCCGCACTATTCTACCACAGAGGAGATTCATTTTATGCATTTCCTTACCAAAAAGGCAAGGACGACGGTTACTTTGACGAAGCAGGACAGAACCTCAAAAAAGCCTTTTTAAAAGCCCCTTTAAAGTACAGTCGAATTAGTTCAAGATACACCAAGCGTCGTTTCCATCCTGTCCAAAAAAGATGGAAGGCGCATTTAGGCACCGATTATGCAGCTCCCAGAGGGACGCCTATACGAACAGTTGGAGACGGCAAAATTATTGCCGCCAGTTATACCCGTGGCAACGGGCGTTACGTCAAAGTCAAACACAACAGTAAGTATACCACACAATACCTGCATATGAGTCGGATTGCCAAGGGCATCAAAAAAGGTCGTCGTGTTAAACAAGGTGAAGTGATTGGTTACGTAGGAAGCACCGGTTTGGCCACAGGGCCGCACCTTTGTTTCAGATTTTGGGACAACGGCGTACAAGTAGATCCATTCAAAATCAAAGCGCCTCCAACTACGCCTGTTTCAAAATCAAATATGGAAGACTTTAAGAAATTGGCTAAAATTGGTCGAAGTGAATTGAATCAAATTCAATTGTCTGTGTCGGACTCTACAACGATTTCTAAAGACAAGGTAGACTGAACATTTACAGGTCGGTTGCGAATTTTTCCAGGTATCGCATTGGGTAAGGAACGTATCACATAAATCCAATAGTCATCTGGGATAAGGTTGTCGCTTTCTAAAACATATGCGTCAATGATTGACGAGTCTGCACCAACAACAAATTGAATTTCAATAGCTGTTGTATCAAATTTAAAATCAAACGTATCGACCAACATGGTACGTACAAAGCTTTTGATAGAGTCTAATCCTCCGTAAAACGTTGGGGGTTCCTCACTTTCTTTGTAGTACGTATATTGCTGTGTATCAAGGTCTAATTCCGAATCAACGTAAGTAAACTGAAAGTTTAATACCATTTGTGAGTTAGCTACTACGCCATTATGAACCGCTGGATGCCACGCTGGCATTCCGGCTACAAATCGTTCGACTTCTTCCTCAAATCCGTTATCACCCTTTGGAAACACAAAACTTTGAATCCTAACTTTTCCAAGTGTATCAATCTCGACAACCACTCTGATTTCTCTAGAATTTTTTGATTCAATGGCTTTCTCAGGAAAAACCAAGTTGGACTGAAGATATGCATTATAGGCATTGTCTCCTCCCGGAAAGCTTGCCGATTTATCATTTTGTGCAATGGATATAGTTGCAAACAACAACATTAAACATGTTGAAATGCTTCGTATCATTTGCGTAAACTTATTTTAAACGTTGTACGTTCATTAGGGATAGATTCTTTAACCACAATGGTACCATCGTGGTAGTTATGTACAATTCTTTTGACCAATGAAAGGCCTAACCCCCAACCACGCTTTTTTGTCGTAAATCCGGGTTCAAAAACAGTTTTAAACCTGCTTCCAGGAATTCCTTTGCCCGTATCAGATACCTCTAAAAAAAGAAATTTGTCATTTTCTGTAATGGTATAGGTCAATGCGCCATCACCATTCATGGCATCGGTGGCATTTTTAGTCAGGTTTTCTAAAACCCATGCAAACAAGGGCACATTCAGTTGGCAAAATCCGTCAGTGGTGTTATCGATTATTGTAAAAGAAACACGGCTAGATAAACGCTTTTCAAGATAGCCAATCGTTTGATAGACAACTGATTTCATGTTTGTAGCTGTTAGTACTGGCTCTGAACCAATCTTACTAAACCGCTCAGTGATTAATTCTAACCGGACAATATCATTGTTGATCTCTTCATATATCTCGTCAGACATTTGGCCATCGCTTCCTTTAATCAATTCCATCCAGGCCATTAAAGAGGATATGGGCGTGCCCAATTGATGCGCAGTCTCTTTACTCATACCAACCCAAACCTGATTTTGCTCTGATCGTTTTGCATAACTAAATGCATAGTAGCTCACCAACAAAAACACCGCAATAATGATTAATTGGGCGTAAGGATATAGTTTAAGTTTGGTAAAGAAAATAGAATTTTCGTAATATATAATGATGTTTTGATCCTCGTACAACCCCGCAATGATTGGCTCGTTAGCAGCTTTCATACCCTTGATTTGATCTTGGATATACACCTTATCTTCGGCCGAAGCAGAGTCAATATTTCTATGCGCGATTACCGTTCCATCTTCCAAGGTTACAATCACAGGAATCGTGTTGTTTGCCCGTATTACAGAAAGTGCGTATGTAACGTCCGTTTCATCTTCTACCTCCAACGTAGCAATTAAACGAGTTGCTTCAGCCCACAAAGCGACTTTAGAACGCTCATCCTCTTTCAGGTTTTTAGCCAGGTTGTCGGTGTACAAAAGGGACAAGGCGACAATAGACATGGCAACGGCAAACAATGCTACCTTTACTATGGTTCTGGATTGATACTTATTTATCGCCATTGGTACAAAGAACGATTTTTTTTGAGTTTCCTATATAGAATGAAATTGTGGATGAATTAAAAATGCACAGGAAGCTTATTTTTGGGACTTAGTTATACTATGGAATTTCAATTCAATCACAACGGACAAGCCTATACATTTGAAAGTACAAAATTTCATGATCTCTCTACACCGATCAGGAATGGTTCGGAAAATGTAAATGCCTACTATCTTGAAGATCCCAAATTCGAGCCTTTTAGAGCTGGAGATTTTGTTGGATCTGTTAAACAGGGTGGCGCTTGCAATTGTGAAGACATAACCTTTAACGCTCATGGCAATGGAACACATACAGAATGTGTTGGACATATCAGTGATGGTGGGCAAACGATTAATGGATGTTTAAAAGATTTCACTACCATGGCCTTGGTTGTCAGTCTTACACCAGACCAAATGGATAATGGCGACAAATTATTGTCAAAAGATTCTCTTGCTCAATACGACTTAAACGTTATTGATTCACTGATTGTCAGAACGTTACCAAACTCAACTGATAAAAAGACAAAGCGGTATTCAGGAACAAACCCGACGTATTTGTCTCCGGAGTTTACTGCTGCACTGGCAGCAAATAACATCAAGCACCTGATTGTAGATTTGCCTTCAGTAGATCGTGAAGAAGACGGCGGATTGCTTAAAGCGCATCATGCATTTTGGCAATACCCTGATAACCCGCGCACAACATCCACCATAACAGAGTTGGCATACATCCCGGATGAAGTAGCAGATGGGCAATATCTCCTTCAAATTCAAATTGCCGCATTTGAGTCGGACGCTAGCCCAAGCAAACCAATCCTTTACCCTCTAACCGAGATTTAGTGGATACCGAAAAAATTCTTTACTTAGGCACTTCGCTCGTTTCATCCGTTGTTAATGCCTTTAAACAAAGTCCGAGCAAGGTTGATTCTATCCTCGTTGTTAAGTTAGACGAGATAGGCGATATGGTCTATACACTTCACTGCATACAAGCATTACACGATCAATTTCCAGAATCAAGCCTATCGGTGTATTGTAAACCCATGAATAATGCATTGGTTATGCAAACGGGTTGTGTTTCGCATGTGGTCAATGAGATTAACGATTTGCACACCAAGTACGACATTCAAATAGACTTCAGAGGGAATTACGAAACACTTCAGCGAGCCATTACTGGTAAATGTGATATCTATTTAGATCGTGGTATCGTTCGGCTAAAAAATAAGTTTACAGGTGGTCAGCGTCATGAAGTATATACGAATCAAGAAACCATATCGTGGCTCTTTCCCGAAGATTATACATTTAAAAAACCTAGTTTCACTATTTCAGAAACAGATATCCACTTCGTTCAAGATTTAGTAAAGTCGGCTGGTATTGACAAATACGTAGTGATGCACTGCGGTGCCAGAGACGAAGCCCGAAGATGGCCAGCTGAGCGGTTTGCAAGTTTGATTGACGAGATTCACAAAATCTATGGCTTAAAGACAGTTCTTATAGGCTCTCAGAACGAAAGTGCGTTAAACCAAACAGTTGTGGCTCAATGCAAGAACGCTGTTAACTTGGCAGGTAAAACGAGCTTGCTTCAGATGGCCGCGGTGATGCGACATAGCGCGTTTTTTGTTGGAAACGAAAGCGGGCCATTACATTTTGCCATTGTCGAGCAAAAGCCACTGGTAGCGTTATTCGGTCCAGGGGTTAAGGATGTTTTTTATCCGTTGTTTCCGAATCAACAGGTGATTCACCATATTACCTCAGGACTCAAAGGAAGTGATGACAGTATGCAAAAAATCACTGTTGAAGAGGTGGTCACTGTTATTGAGCAGGCGATGCATTCAAAATAAGCCTGTACATTAAGTGGCAATACACCTATTACATACAGCAATATTCAATTTTTACATACACTATATTTGCTCACCAAGCGTTAAAACACTATGACTCTAAGACTGACTTTATTTACTTTCTGTTTCCTGTTTGTTGCCCAAGTGAATGCCCAGGATTATTACAAATACCGTAAGGTTACAGACCCATTTGTATTCCTAGAATTACCCGTGCTAGACGCGAAAAAAAAGCAATACATTATTGACAATAACATTAGAAAGGTTGATACGAAACGATATGGTTTTAAGAAGAATGGTAAGCAAAAGAAATACTTCTATGGCAATAGATTCTTCTTCAACAGCAATGGCCAAATTCTTGAAATATTAGGTAAAACAAATAAGAAGTTTTTAGGCTCTAGTTCTTATACGTACTACGACGACGGTCGATTGGAGTCACATAGCTATTTCAACCGCAAAGGTGAACTGGAGAAATTTCACAGGCAACACTTTGAAGGGGTTAAAAGGGCTTACGTTCAACTTAATGCAGATTCCGATACGCTACTTTATGTGGTTCGAGGACTTCAAAATGAAGACAATAAGGCTGTTGACTTTTATTATAAAAAAGGAAAACTACAATATCGATGGGTAAATGAGTATGACGAAGCGGACAAATTACAGCAAGTGACCATGTTTAAAGGAAATGGAAAAGTTAAGTACATCTGGGACTATCGTTGCAATGAAGAAGGCAAGGAGATATTGAAGCACAAAGACACCACTACAATTTGCACGCGTATCACCGACAATGAAGATGGCACAACAACTTATATATATCAGAATATCAATGAAAAAGGCGAGCTGATAAAAACAATCAACAGGCTTAACAAGTCTGGCAAAATGGAACATTATAGAAAGTTGAAAGGCGTTGAAGAGGTCATTGCTTACGAATATGATATTGAATACGATGACGACGATTCTACCATCACGAATACCTTAACCAAGTATTACAGAAAAGGAATCCTTCGAAGTGTAACCGATAAAACATTCGACGCTGACCATCATTTTGATTCCGATGTCACAACCAAGTTTAAAAAAGGAGCAATCGTTTCCGAATCAATACGGCGTTATGAGTATGGCCCAGACGGTCTACCAACCATGTTGGTTCGAGAAAACAAAAAGGACAAATACAAAGGTGTAACCGAGTACGAATTCATCACAAAAACAGGATCCAATGACATGAATTAAGGCACTGTCCAATCTTACTGACGGATATCAGTAAAACTTTTTCACTTTTTATTTTTAATCATTCTAAATAAAAATAATTTTGCCCCATCAAATTGAAAGGATGAGGAAATTTATTGCGTTTACAGCATTATTAATCACTGTTACTTTCGCTTCAGCACAAAACACTGATAGCGTTTACAATACCAAAAACTCGGCTCAAACATTAATTGCAGCCAAAAGCGGTAAGCTTTTAATGGCTGCTTACGGCGAAGCACATTACAACCAGCCAGTCAATGCCGGGAAAATTCAAAACGGCAACATGGACATTCATCGCCAAGTGTTGTTGTTTGGGTACAAGTTTAACAGCAAAACATCCTTTATCACAGAAATTGAAATAGAACACATTAAGGAAGTATACTTGGAACAAGCGTTCTTGAACTATCAGCTGAAACCATGGTTAAACTTTCAAGGTGGTTTAATACTTATCCCAATGGGTATTGTAAATGAATATCATGAACCTACGACGTTTAATGGTGTAGAACGCCCGCTGATTGATAAGATTATGGTGCCCAGTACCTGGAGAGAGTTAGGAACAGGATTTACAGGTAATTTCCCAAGCATCAATTTACGCTATCAAGTATTTGCCGTTAACGGGCCTATGGGTTACAATGGAGATACACGACTAAGTGGCAATGCACCGATTCGAGGAGCAAGACAAAAAGGATCTGAAGCAAAAATGCGTCAACCAGACCTTTCAGCTAAATTCAATTACTATGGAATTCGCGGTTTAAACATAGGCGCATCTGTATATATGGGTACTACCGAATCTTCTTTGTTTGCCAACTTAAATACGGACAGTACAATGCAATCAGCCATGGCTGACAGTTCTGTCATTAATGTAAAAATGGTTGGCTTAGACTTTAGATATACAAGAAAACAATTCGAAGCGCGTGGTCAGTTGATATATGGCATGTACAACAATACAAGTGCTTATAACCAATTTGCCGGATCTGATTTAGGTACTGCAGCTTATGGTTACTACGCTGAATGTGGGTACAACATTAGCAAGCTGTTAAAAATCAAAAATAAGTTGGTTCCATTTGTGCGATACTCGAAGTATAACACACATCATGAAACTGCGAGTGAAACGACAGCGAATCCGAACTACGACCAAACGGTAATTACCACGGGATTGAGTCTTTTTCTTGACCAAGCCTTTGTTGCGAAAGCAGATTTCCAACACAGTTTCAATGCAAATAATGTAACCAACAATACGGTAAACTTAGGGTTAGGTTTCTGGTTCCGATAATCAATGAAGAAAGGATTTGCATTCATACTTTTTTGTTCGTTTAGCGCGGCATTTGGAGTGGCTACTTTTAGTTATTTCCCACAAAACGTCTGCAAAAAAATGGACAAGGTAGTACGCAAAACCTTTGGCAAAGAGAGCCAGTACTTCTCCATTGAAACACCGGATAGTTTAAAAATCAATCATGAAGTGTACAAGGTGATTGAAGGAGACAGTGTACAAGGATTTTCTATTGTCACCAGAGCATTGGGCTGCCAGCTAGGTGGCTGCGATAAACCTAGTACGGATAGTTTGGCCTTTGAACAGTTTTTCTTTGTCACCCTGTTTGACAATATGAAGCGTATTAAGAAAGTTCGTGTTTTGGAATACACGTCTAACCATGGCTACGAAATCGCCAACAAAGGATGGTTAAAACAATTCTCAAAAGACGAGCATTTTGAAGTTGGTGAAAATATTGATGGCATCAGTGGTGCAACGATTTCTGTTAAGTCTATTACTAAAAATGTCAACTTCCAACGTCAAATTATTAATCAAATCGATTGATTAACTATTTCCATTGCTGCCGGATCAGCACAATGGTTTCTGAAATTTGAATAAGCACATCTCTGTGGATCGTTGAAGATTGTCGGGCCAAGTTATACGCATCAAATAGTCTGTTTATCAGTTTGTCTGAAACACCCGTTTTCGATTTAAATCGAGACTTAAAATCATCATTTAATTCGTGGGTGGTAAGTCCATATCGATTGCGAACCTCAAACAAAAACATTTTCATCTTTTGGTCTGCCATTTTCCGGTGATTTGGATTTAACCAATACAACCTCGCTATCGTTTTAGAAAAATCAATAGAACTATTTGTAACCGGGTCAACAACCTCAATTGTATTGTATTTGCGTTTTATACCAACAACTAAAAACACAATCAACCCAATTAAGAAGAAATAAAACGCAGCTTTTAGGGCCCTGTTTTTAAAGATATATTCAAAGTAACTTTTGTCTGACAAACCGTACCCCTCATTCTTCGCGTTTAAAAACTGAAATGAAAGTTCGTCCCAATACACGTGTGTATAGTCAATATCAGAAAACATCGATTTAACGTAATCGAACACCTCGGGTTTATCAAATTGGGCATTGGTGAATAGCACAGGATTGCTATGTAAATAAATACTCCCCTCCCCCATGTCTATTCTTATCAGATTGGCGTTCAGCTTTTTGGTTTTACCTAAAACAGTTATTTGCTGAATATCGTCAATGTCGATCGACGCATTTGTTTCCCCTAACTCAACCGGGTCTAACTCAACTGTTTCTAATTTTTCATACTCATAGGATTCTTCTTCGTATTCATATGCCTCTTCCTCGTAAGCGTATTCTTCTTCCTCGTACGCATATTCATCCTCTGCATAAGCTTCTTCGTCCCACATATAGGTCGTTCTTTCCCCATAAATGTCGTTTGCCAGATTATTTGTATCTATACGAAAGCTCGATCTCAATGCATTTTCTCCGTAGGTAATGATTTCGATAGGTGTAATTTTATCGTGCAAAGACAACTCGTCTACCAGTGTTATGGCTGAATCAACCCGATCAATACTAAAATAAGACTCGTCGGTATTGAATTGTACTTCTCGTATCTTCTGAAACAATTCGTAATTAAACTCATGCGCAATAATCACTGCATTATTACCCTCTGCAACGAATTGATACAACGCGTCAGACTCTGTTCTGTCTATGGCAAAATTGTCGTTATAGAAAAAATAAAGTCCTTTGCCTTCTTCCTTATCTATTCGAGAAAACCGCTCTTCTAGTTCGTCAAAATCTCCGGAAGTTTCCTTCATGAAGTCAATAAAGAAATCACGATCGTAAGGCAATTTTTCTCCTTCGTAACCGTAATTAAAGCGCCACTTGGCCATGTCTGAGCTTGATTTTGACGCATTAGACAAGTAGACCAAAAAGCCTAAGACAACCAAGATGACAACAATCAAAACAATGTTACTTCTACGCATGATCCATCTCCTCTCTTAATTGTGCGAACAAGACAGCAATTTTTTCGTAGTCTTCTAAAGAAAGAATGTGTTCACCATACCAATAATACTCATAAACGATGGTCAAATCTCTTATACGCTTGTAATGAACAAACTGTATGATTTGGTTAAGATATTCTCCGTTCGTGTTGTACTTATGCCAGCGTATTAATCCTTTTGACTGAAGCCTTTCAAAAAGCAGTAAAAACTCATAACGCAAACAGCGATTATAGTTATTCGCAAACGCGGCATCTTGTAGTTCTTTTTCCAACTCAGACAACACCAATTCTTCAGGATTTTCCGCGTCGTAGGTTTGATTCAGTTGTACCTTCCTAGATCCTACCTTAATGACATCGGCCTGCACCAACACATAAATGAGAAGTGCGATTAAGGCCGCTATGCCCAAATACAGCAATATGTTTATAAAATTGGTATCAAAACCGCCGCCATTTGGTCCTTTAGTCTCTTTCCGCTCTTCCTTCTTTTCTGGTTTTTCTGCTTCTTTCTGTTTTGCCTCAGGTGGTGAGTAATTATACTTATCAGACATCTTCACCCAGGTGGAACTGTCAAGTTCGTTGGCCTGCACGCTTGATGTTCCAGCAAGTGTGAAAAGCAAAATGCACAGTATGATTCGTATCCGCTTATGCATTGGCCACAATTTCTTCCACTTCCTTTTTAAGATGAATCGCCTCGTACTTTTCGACTAAGGAAAGTACCATATAATAAGTCGTATACATATAGAATGGGATGGTTGCCATAACCACCGTCATATACAAGCAGATTTGAGCACCAATAGCAATTTTCTCTTTTTGATTTGCCTCAAAAGGCAACAAGTCGTTTAATACATAGATAGACAATTCCGTTAATCCAGAATGGACCAGCATTTGGACAAAAAACAGGAGTACCGAAACGGCGAGCCACAAGATGAGAAAGTGAAACACCTTCCCCAAAATCAAGGTCATAATGGTTTGTTGGCTGCCGGTATAGTAATGCACGGTTAACAAAAGTGTTACGGCTAGCGCTATAGCAATCATACTGCCATAACTTGTTAGATATGCCAAGGGGAATCCAGGACTAAGATAAAACCTCAAATAACTGGCAAGCCCCAGAATGGCAACCACCAACAAATATTGAGGTAGATGTTTAATTCTCAGTTTAAACTTAAACGCATGCAATGCATTAACGGCGAATATGAGTATGGTCCAGAGGGCAAAATACAACCCAGTAAATAAGCGATAATCTGTTGTTTCCGGCAAACCTGTATTACCCAAGCTACTAGACCTAGTGACCGAAAAGATATTGTTCAGCCATTCCATGGCTGGCGTAGAATGGAATAAAAAATACCGATCAAAATTAAAATAGAGTAACACTGGATATATCAACCCTGCAATGAGGCAGAGGGTGATGTTTCTTCCGAACTGCATTTTATACGTCGTAAATGAATCGGTGATTATTTGCGATGTCGTCTTGATTTCTTTGTCTGATATAACTTTGGGTGGATGGTCTTTCCGTAATTTCTCATGATGTGGATTGGTTCCATGCCTTCTGTGCATCATGGCCGGATATACAAAAAAGTAAATGACGACCAATGCCAAGTTTAAGAGAATAAAGATTCCTTTTATGGCGTCAGGCATACCCGTCATACGGGTTACAAAACCTTCAATTACAGCAGCAACGAAGGTAAACGGTAGAACCATTAGCAATAGCTTCCCAGCATTTCCAGCACTCAAACGCCATGATTGGTATCTGGTATAATTTCCTGGAAACAAAAGTCCTTTGCCGGCCAACAACGCAACACCGCCCATCAAACCAATGGTCGATATTTCGATTGTACCGTGTAGCCAAATGGTGAGTATAGAATCTTTGAAACCGCCATGCTGGACAAAAAAGTATTGAAAAACGCCTACCATTATGCCGTTTCTGACCAACACCCAGATGGCGCCAAAACTAAAAAACAAACCGAGGCCTAACATCATGATATCAATCCTGGCATTGTTCTCCAAAATCATTAAAAACCCTTCGATACCTGAACCACCGGTATACACAGCCATTGCATCACCATTTTCGATGTTTGCTTTGGTCATCGCCACATACGATTCGCCAAGCACAACGGATGCAAATTCTGGGTTTTTAATGGAAGAGTAAATTCCAATTCCCATGGACAGGATAAACACCAGAAACGAAATAATCATTTCCCGTCTGGCAAGATACATGAGCTGTGGAACCTCAATGGTATAAAAATCCTTAATCACTTGAAAGTCAAGACGTTTTCGTTTGCCAAGCTTATCAAATATCTTGCTGGCCAAATCATTCAAGTAGACGCGAACAGAACGGTTTGGGTAATGCGAACGACTATGACTTAAATCGTCGGTTACTTGAATGAAAACGTCACTTAATTCATCTGGATCATTTTCCGATTGGGTGATTATTTTTTCATAATCAATCCACTTATTCTTATTTTGGTCGATGAATTCGGATTCCTTCATTTTGAGACCGAAAAAGTAGCTAAATTTTTTAATGCGGACAATAGAAATTACCACCACACAAAATGTGGTTATACAGGTTAAACTAGCCACCTTAATGGACCGGATTGTGGGTTTTATTATTGACCTCATTATTATGATAATCAGTTTCTTGATACTGGCTGGCATCATTTTAAACTGGTTAATTCAATCTTCAAGCGACGAATGGTGGGTGTTTACCATTTTAACCATTGGGTTTTCGTTTTACACATTAATATTTGAGATGGCCCTACGAGGTCAAACTTTGGGTAAAATGATTATGGGTGTTAAGGTCATAAAGGTTGATGGAGGGCAACCAGAGTTTATTGACTACTTCCGGAGATGGGCCGTACGTTGGATCGATATTTGGGCGTCGTCTGGTGCGGTTGGAATGATTTCAATTAGCACTTCGGATAAAGGTCAACGACTTGGGGATAAGATTGCCGACACCATATTGGTCAAGAAAAAGCAAACCTCAGGATATAACCTAAAAGACATTTTAAGCATTACAAGTACAACTTCGTACACACCTGTATACCCTGAAGTAACTGGTGCAACAGAAACAAACATGCTAACGGTTAAGCGTTTATTGAACCGATACCAGAAGTATCCAAATATTGATGCCTATGGCGATATGATTCGTCAGACGAGTCGCGCTTTTGAGGCAAATCTAGATCTGAAGCGAAAGGAGAAAAACCACGTCGCGTTTCTAAAACAACTGCTTAAAGATTACGTCATTTTGACGAGGTAAAGTTTTACATTTGAGAAAATGAACCGAATCTTCTCCATTTTTATTTGCATTCTTCTTGTAGGTATTCCTTCTGTTCTCAAGAGTCAGACTGCAAAACATACCGTCGGTGTAAACTTTTTACGTCTTACAGACCTAAGTATAATTGGAGACATTAGCAACATACAAACTGGATTTTCACCAACCCTCGGTCTAACGTATCAGTTTGCTTTGAAACAAAACGCAAATGTGAGATTCGCGTACGCCAAGGATCGAAAATATTTGAAGTCGACTGGCTTTTTTGGAAATTTTAGCGAATTATCTGAACGTCGAATGTATAGCGTCGGCATTCAAGCCCCGTTAAAGCCCAAAAAAACGTTGTCTTGGGTACTTATACTTGATGGGTATGCAACGACAGGTTCATTGACCTCACATAACAGCATAGGACGTAATACTTTCTCCCCCATTATATCTCCGTGGGAAGGCGTTTATCATAATGCGTACACATTTAATGAATTTGGCTTACAACTAGGCCTCGGCAAAACCGTTCAACTGTCTAAAGCCATTTCGTTTACTATAGAATCGGCCGCCATGTTTGGAGAACAACACCTGACTGATACAAAAAACCTAAGGTCGAGTATTTTCAGTGTCGCACATTTTAACCCAGTATCTAGGTTTAGCGTCAATTACTCGTTGAAGTAGCTTTCAACATGCGCCTGTAACATCGGCACCACTTTGTCTTCAAACCAGGGGTTTTTCTTCAACCAAAATCGATTTCGAGGCGATGGGTGTGGCATGGCAAAAAACTTCGGTAAATATTGTTCGTAGTTGGCAACAGTCTCCGTCAAAGTTTTCTTGGCCATTTTCCCTAAGTACTGTCTTTGGGCATACTGACCAATAAGCAATATCATTTCTACTTCGGGCATCTGGGCAAATAGCTTCTTATGCCAAGCAGCATAGCATTCCGGTCTTGGAGGCAAGTCGCCTGATTTACCTTTCCCTGGGTAGCAAAACCCCATGAGCACAATAGCGATTTCAGGATTATCGTAAAATGTTTCTTTGTTCATGTTCAGCCATTTGCGTAGTTGATCTCCGCTTGGGTCGTTCCATGGAATCCCGGTGCTGTGCACCTTTGTTCCCGGGGCTTGTCCAATGATTACCAATTTTGCCTTTGGGTGTGCCCAAACAACTGGGTTTGGTCCCAAAGGCAAATGTGCTTCACAAATTGTGCAGGTTTTTATGTCTTTAAGCAGATTGGTTAGATGCCATATACTGGCAAATTAACTATTCTTAAAGACAAACTTCTTGTTTGTATCGATGTCTAATTCAATGGTATCAGAACTGGAAACCGTACCAGAAAGAATCTCTTTAGAAAGAATATTGAGCACCTCTCGCTGAATCGCTCTTTTCAGTGGTCGGGCACCGAAACTTGGATCGTAACCAATTTCACCTAACCAATCTAAGGCGGCTTGAGAAGCCTTTATAACGATGCCTTGCTCTGCTAACATCTTACGTAAAGATTCGAACTGTATGTCTACGATTCCGCGAATTTCATCGCGCCCTAGCGGTTTAAACATAATCAGCTCATCAATTCGATTTAAAAACTCTGGTCTTATCGTAGTCTTTAACAAATCAAAGACCTCTCGTTTTGTTTTGGCTTCAATTTCTTCCTGATTGTCTGACGTTAGCTCGTTAAACCTTTCTTGTATCAAATGAGCACCGATATTCGAAGTCATGATGATAATGGTATTTCTAAAGTTCGCCGTTCTTCCTTTATTGTCTGTCAATCGACCATCATCCAATACTTGCAACAGAATATTGAATACATCTGGATGTGCTTTCTCTATCTCATCTAATAGAATAACCGAATACGGCTTTCTTCTCACAGATTCAGTAAGCTGTCCACCTTCGTCGTAGCCAACATACCCTGGAGGGGCTCCAATCAATCTTGACACGGTGTGTTTCTCTTGGTACTCGCTCATGTCGATACGCACCATAGAATCTTCTTTATTAAACAGATAAGAGGCCAATGCTTTGGCGAGCTCTGTTTTACCAACGCCCGTCGTACCTAAGAAAATAAAGCTCCCTATCGGTTTTTTAGGATCTGACAACCCCGCTCTACTTCTTCGAATGGCATCTGAAATGGCGTTTATCGCTTCGTCTTGACCTACAACACGCTTGTGCAATTCATCTTCCAGGTTAAGCAACTTCTCTCGCTCGCTTTGCAGCATGCTTTGAACAGGAATGCCTGTCCAACGACTCACCACTTCGGCGATGTCTTCATTGCTTACCTCTTCCTTTACCAAGCTCGAATCCGTTTGCTTTTCGGACAATTCGCTTTTTAACGTGTTTAGCTCGTCTTCAACTTCCTTAATCTTCCCATACCGGATTTCAGCCACCTTCCCAAAGTCACCAGAACGTTCTGCTTGTTCGGCTTCCAACCGTAATTCTTCAATACGTTTCTTACTAATTTGGATGCCGTCTACGATAACCTTTTCGCTTTGCCATTTTGCTTTTAAACTATCACGCTCTTCGCTAAGGTTAGCAATTTCTTCATTCAATGACGCCAATTTCTTTTTATCATTTTCACGCTTAATAGCCTCCCTTTCAATTTCAAGCTGACGGATTCTTCGATCCAGTTCATCCAGTTCTTCTGGTACAGAGTCAATTTCTAAACGAAGCTTGGCTGCAGCCTCGTCAATCAGGTCTATCGCTTTGTCTGGAAGAAATCTATCTGAAATATATCGTTGTGACAGCTCTACAGCAGAGATGATTGCTTCATCCTTGATGCGTACCTTGTGATGCACTTCATAACGCTCTTTTAGTCCACGCAGAATTGAAATGGCATCAGCCGTATCAGGCTCATCTACCAAAATACTTTGGAAACGACGTTCCAGTGCTTTATCCTTTTCAATATATTTCTGGTATTCCGCAAGCGTCGTGGCACCGATTGCACGCAGTTCCCCTCGAGCCAATGCTGGCTTCAATATATTGGCTGCGTCCATCGCTCCTTCACCGCTTCCACCAGCACCCACAAGGGTATGAATCTCGTCAATAAACAAGACCAATTCTCCGTTGCTGTCTACCACTTCTTTAATTACGGCTTTAAGTCTTTCCTCAAATTCGCCTTTGTACTTAGCACCTGCAACAAGGCTACCCATGTCTAAAGAGAATATACGCTTACTTCGTAAATTTTCAGGCACGTCTTCAGAAATGATTCGATGCGCCAAACCTTCAGCTATGGCCGTTTTCCCGACACCAGGTTCTCCAATAAGAATTGGATTATTCTTTGTTCTTCGGGATAGAATTTGCAAGAGTCTACGAATTTCATCGTCACGTCCAATTACTGGATCCAGCTTACCATTTTTAGCAAGTTCATTCAGATCTTTGGCATACTTTTTCAGAGCATTGAATTGGTTTTCATCGCTTTGACTTGTGACTTTGCTTCCTCCGCGTAGTTCTTCAAAAGCCTTTTTAATCTCAGACAACTTTATTCCTGCATCTTTTAACAGGTTGCCAATTTGGTCTTTGGCGTCAACCAAGGCCATAAATATATGTTCGATGCTCACGAATTCATCGCCAAGTTCTTTCTTAAACTTTTGGGCCTTAATCAGTACCCGATCTGCATCGTTGCTAATGTAATTTTTAGTGACTCCTGATACTTTGGAATATGATCCGAGTATGGCGTCTAGCGCTTGTTCAATCCTGCCAAGGTTGGCATTCACTTTCTTAATGGCATAAGAAACAATGTCCTCATCAACCAAAAGTATCCCTTTTAGTAAATGGCCTGTCTCTATGGCCTGGTTCTCAGCACCAACAGTCAGCTCTTGTGCTTTTTGAACGGCTTCTTGTGCCTTTATTGTAAAATTATTTAAATCCATGTTTGTCCTGTTTGCAGCGTGTACTTCAAAAAACGTGACGAACGTAGTTTTCTGACAAAATTTCCTAAAACACCCTGTGCATTGTTGTGATTACTGACAACATTACACCACAATTGATTGATTTTTAATTATTTACAGTCAAAATGACATTTTTAGACCCGAAACAAAGAAAGATTGAATACTAAACGAGTAATTGGGTCGGTTTGAATAAGAAAATCAAATTACAAGGCATAATGTAGTATCTTGTCGTGAACAACAAACGCAAATCATCTGTATGGTCGTCGGATTTATTACTAAGGTTTGCGAACTTCATTATCCCCAATTTTTAATAATTTTCTTCATTAGTTTTTTACAACATTTATCTAATGATATATGTTGCAAAGAATTATGCATATCTGGTTCAATTTCAAAACAAAAGGACTTAATTTCGCCCAGATATGGAAGTATCCAAGCGACTACAATCAGTTTCAGAATCACAAACCCTTGTGATGACTAAGAAAGCGCGAGCGCTTGCTGCTACTGGCGTTAAAGTAATAAACTTGAGTATTGGCGAACCAGATTTCGATACGCCAAACTTTATTCGTGATGCGGCCAAACAGGCCATTGACGATGGTTGGACCCACTACCCTCCAGTGGCAGGCTACCCAGAACTGCGTCAGGCCATATCGAAGAAGTTTAAAGACCAAAACAACCTTGACTACGCTCCGGAGCAAATCGTTGTAAGTGGAGGTGCAAAACACTCTATTACCAACGTCATCTTTTCCTTAATTAACGACGGTGACGAAGTTATCATACCAGCGCCCTACTGGGTAAGTTACCCAGAGATGGTTAAGCTAGCTGGAGGAGTCCCTGTGGTAATCAACTCAGATATTGATACAGATTATACATTCAGTCTAGACGACTTAAAGCAGGCCATAACCGACAAGACAAAAGTCCTGTTGTTTAGTTCGCCTTGTAACCCAAGCGGTACTGTGTTTTCTGAAGCATTTTTAAAAGAAGTTGCCTCTATCATTGATAGTCACCCAAACATAATTGTGATATCAGATGAAATATATGAGCATATACAATACGGTCAAAAACATAATAGTATTGGTTCTTTAGGTTACCTAAAGGATCGGGTTGTGACGGTAAACGGTTTAAGCAAAGGCTTTGCCATGACTGGCTGGCGAATTGGTTTTCTCGGTGCCCCTCTGTGGATAGCCAAAGCCGTTGAAAAGCTACAAGGTCAGTTCACCTCTGGCACCAATTCAGTTGCACAACGTGCAGCAATTACCGCCCTTGAAGGGAGTTTGGACGATACGAAACAAATGCGTGAAACATTCGAAAATCGCAGAAAGGTGATTTGTGATTGTTTGTCGGACATTGATGGAATCAAACCTAATTTTCCAAAAGGTGCGTTTTACGTCTTTCCAGATGTTAGTGCATACTTTGGCAAGTCGTACCAAGGGCAAACCATAAAATCTTCCACGGACTTATGTTTGTTTTTATTAGAAAATGCCCATGTTTCGATAGTTGGTGGAGATGCTTTTGGCAATCCCAAATGTATCCGAATAAGTTATGCCGCATCGGAGGCAGATTTACTGGAAGCCATGGACAAAGTTAAAAACGCACTGGCCAAGTTGACCTAGTTGGATGGCAGAAATTCACAAAATATTTGATGGTTTTAAACACCTGAATGTACTCATTCTAGGTGATGTAATGGTAGACGAATACTACGTCGGAGAAGTTACAAGAATTAGCCCTGAAGCACCGGTTCCGGTTGTTTCTGTTAAGAAAAGAGAGCGTAGATTAGGAGGAGCGGCTAATGTCGCACTGAATATCAAAGCGCTTGGTGCTAACCCCATTTTATGTGCCGTACGCGGAAACGACCCTGAGGGTGAATGGTTGTACAATCGATTAAGCGAAGTTGCACTTGAAAATGAAGGCATCATCGTTGACCGAAAAAGACCTACGACCATTAAAACAAGGGTCATTGGCAACGAAAAACAACTGTTGCGTGTAGACCAAGAGGACTGTAGGGAAGTTGATAATGAGATTGAAAAACATGCTATTGACTTTGTCAAATCGATAATAAACCGAGTAGATGTTGTCATTTTACAAGACTATAACAAAGGTTTGTTAACTAAGAAAATCATCAGTGGCGTTATAAAACTGTGCACCAAAGAAGATATACCAACGTTAGTAGACCCAAAAATTGATCACTTTCTTGATTATAAAGGGGTCACACTTTTTAAGCCGAACAAAAAAGAAATAATAGACGGGCTCCAATTACAAAGCGAACTTTCCACCAAAACAGAAATTGAGTCAGCAATTCAATTGCTTGCTAAGAAATTAGATGTTAAGCAAGTGCTTTTAACCTTATCGGAAATGGGCGTTGCTATTTTGGAAAATGGACAGGTAGTATTTATGGACGCCCACAAACGCAAGATTGTTGACGTAAGCGGTGCAGGCGATTCTGTAATCAGTGTCGCAGCGCTAGCTGTAGGCTCTAAAATGCCCTGGACATCCGTAGCTGAACTCAGCAACTTAGCGGGTGGTTTAGTCTGTGAAAAAATTGGTGTTGTCGCTATAGACAAAACCAAATTATTGGCAGAAGCCGTTCGTATCGGCTTATAGTGGTCTGTATTCGAAGTTTCGAATAATCATTTCTACATCTTTCCCTTTAGTTGGTCCTTGATTGCTTCCTCCAGTGACCAACCAAAGATTTATTCTTGCATTTGTTTCAGAACCTGGTTTAGGTATTACTATTGGCTCAGAGGTTTTACCTCCCTCTTGCTTAACGCGTGTGGGTTGTGTATCATCAAAGCTCCATTCGCCAAGTACTTTTCCTTGACCATAAGTGTCTCCGGCGTATGATATCCAAGTAATCTCTTTCTCAGTCCATGTGAAAGCATGCGTTGTTATACCTTTTAAGCTACCTAAAGGGTAATCAGGGATATACTTACGTTCTTCGTTTAACTGTCCGAAAAAGATCGGCTGCACACCGTATTGGAGCGTTCTTTCTTGATCCTTGTTGCTCCATTTACTCACTTCAATATCCACCTCAGAATTCGCGTCTGTTTGAAAGGTATTGTTGTCCCAAGTAAACAGTCCCAATACGATGTTCTCGGAGATATCTTCAAGATCGGCGTCAACCGTAAAAATGTAGGTACCAAAGCCCATATTTTTATCCGAAACAACCTCGGTGCTGAACCATTTGTTGTCTCGTTTAACAATCTTCATGTGTAAATAGCCATTATCATCGATGGTTATATCCCGTTCGTTACCAGAAAAATAATTGGGTCCTGGTCCCCATTTCCCAGTTTCATGTATTTTAACAGTCCAATCTAATCCTGCAAAACGAATGCTATCGCCAACCCTACCAAACGACTCCGTATTTACTGATGGGTCAGGTGGTGTGGATTGTTGACAAGCCACCATTGTGGTGGCTATAAATAGAAGTCCGAACAGCTTACCTTTAATATTATTCACTTTTATCTGTTGTATATGTTATGTTACCCCAAAACGATGGGTTTTTATGAAATCCCTCTATCCCACTGCTATTCCACTTGAGCTGCTTCGTTCTGTTTTGGCCATTGCCATCGTTAATAGCTACCTCTAAATGATAATTGATATTAGATTTCAATTCTCCTCGTTTAAAATGTGCGAATGGAATTTGAGCTTCAAACTGATACCCCGTTGTGGTTTTTTTGTACGCTATTTCGGTATCTGCAACGCCATCATGCGTCTGCCAATCCCATACCATAGGCTTTTCACCAAGTTTGATACAAATGTGCTGATCGGTTAACAACAGTTGTTTTCTTCTTGGATTTGCCTCTGGATTTGTGCTAAAGGCAAGCTCTACCCCATCGCCATTCCACACATCGTCGCCTGATTTGTTGTTTGACAATGGGCTGGCATCTTGAACTTCTCCACTAACGTAAATGTATTCTGAATTACCTACGATTGAGATTTTGTTCCCGTCTATGTCAATTGGGCTGCCCCAATTGGTTTCATCCAATTCGCCATCAATAACGAATCCTGGATCGTGGTCAAACCGTGATGCGTAATGCTTGTTTAAAGTTCCTTCAAATGGAACTACGCTAATCTCATCGAAATAGACTTCACCTGCTGCTTCAAATTGAATAAGCATCTGTTTTACGTTGGATGGGTCAGCATCAAACATATCCCAATCAAAATCACCGATAGGCAGTGTCACTGTAGCCCAAGTTTCGTCATTCTTATATGAAATGTATTTACCTGCAAATCCAATCCAAGCGGCTTTACCCGCATAATCTTCCATTGCAGCAGCTAATGGCAAACCTGCAATTTTCCCACCCGTGCTATATACTTTAAACTGTATGGCGGCCTTATTCATAATCATGCTTAAATCTTTGGGCGCCCATCCGTCCCAACCGATTCCCATGCCAATCCAATCACAACCACCTTCTTGTTTGTCCCATTTGAGGTGGATGGCGTTAGACCCAGCGAAAACGTTTTCTGTGGAATTTTCAACACGAATACATTTCACATCTGCGGTATACCAAACCTCCCCACTTAACTTTTCGTTAAGAACGTTGAGGGCATAAAAGTTTTCGATATGTGGTGGCTCTGGCTTACTAGATGCCTCATCAAATAATGCTGTAGGTTTAACGGTAACACAGGCTGTGCCTATCACCACTAAAGCTGTAAATGCTATGCTTTTAATCCACATAACTACAGTTTTAAAGGTCCGTCGTTTGTGAATACTACGAAATCCATAAGGACTTGTGAGTAGCCCGTTGCTGGATTAGCCAAAAACAGGCACGATAAGGTGTGTAGCTTATCTGGATTGTGCAGTGCGTTTCCTCTCGGCGTAGTTGGCTGACCATTCTCTAAGGCAATTAAGTCTGCATATTTTATAGACACAATTTGCCATCCTGGATCAAGGTCTTTAAGCTCCAAAGCGTACATGTCTTCATTTGCGTCATTGAAGTTACCATCGCCGTTTTCGTCTTCTTTAAACTGGAATAATACGATACCATTGGTTAGTGTATCAGGTCTGTAAAGAACTGCATTAAAGTATGACTCATTTGGATTACTTGACCTGTCAAAACCATTAGGTCCAACTGCTGTAGCTGGAAAATCAACCAATCCTATAAGGTAATCCCAGTTAACTGCACCAGCCATGTCGAAATAATTATTTCCCTCCGGAACAGGTTTGTCGTTTGCAATAGTGAAGGTCATATCTGCACCGCTTTGTGCAAATACAGTCCATCCAGGATTTATTCCTGATTCAAAATCGGCAACAACGGTTCCGGTAGGAACGCGTAATCCTGTAACATTGACGTTTGCGTTCTGCTTTGAGCTATCAGCTTCCGTCCAAAGTTCAACGGTACAAGCCCCCGTACCAAAAGACGGAAAAACAGTTGTGGATCCATCCCAAGTGCCATTCTCTTCATTGATCAGGTTAGATCTTCCTTCAATTATTTTCGTCGCATCCGAAGTGGAGCTTTTAATTGTAATGGTCCAAGATGTAATCGTTGAAAAACGGGCTGTAAAATAAACTGTTTCGTTGGCTGAAAAGTCTACATCGGCTTGGCTCGTTTTGAAGTCTTCAAGCACGGTGAACTCTCCGTATATGTCAGACAAATTTGGTCCTTCAGTTTCTGTAACTCTGTCACAACCTGCTGCAAATACTATAGTGCCAAATACGACAAGAGCTGCTAATCGATTTAACATAGATGTTTTATTTAATGTCATTTTCATTTCCTTTCAATTTAAAAGTACATACTATAAACGATGCCAAACTGGCTTAGGTCAAACGCAGGAGTTTCTGCATTTGCGGCATCTTCGTAATTTAATTTTTGCCAAACCACGTTTAGGTGGTTCTTTTCGTCAAACGTATAGCGAAGCGCAACAGACATGATTGACTGATTCATTTCGGTATTAAAGCGCTCATAGTCTACAATTTCGCTATAGTCGTTTCTTGTATTAAGGAACTCCAATCCTGTAGCGTTAATCATTCTGTAACTACCGATGATTGCGAAATTCTTTGACAAACCAACCTTCACACCCAAATCAACCATAGTAGAAGTAAAATCTACATCTGCTGTATCAAGGTCTATATCACGTTGTGTGTTTTGATTTTTAACACCAATACTTACCTCCAACGGATTTTTAAAGCTTGGCATCAATGTATCAAGTCTGATTAACGCCGAAAGATCAATCACATTAAATGTGCGCAGTTCTTCAGTTCCCTGACCAACTACCTCAGACAACATGCGGTATGTCGCATCAACGTTTATCAATTCGTTATTTGTACTATGCACAGCATTTACAGACAATCCTTTTCTGTTAGGCGTTGCTTTGCCGTATGGCTGAACATTGTCGTATTGTGGTGCAAATCTTTGCAGCTCCATTGAAAGTGTTGGTTGATATAAGGAAGCATCTTGCATCATATCTAACTGTGTTACAGGACGAACAACCTGGTCGTTACCATAACGATTAAACAACTGCGTTTGCGATTCAAAATCGATTCGTCTGCTTTGAGCGCCAACACTTCTAAATTGAGGTCCCACATTAATATAATTCACAGACAGGCTAGGAAGTTTGTCTCCTCGCGTAATTTTCAAGTCAAGATCGTAAAAATAATCGCGGAGGCCAGTAGCATTAGGATCGTTCAGCGTATACATTTCTGAAATACCACTTTCTGAAGTAAAGCTAAGATCGTATGCATTCACCTTTTGATGAATTTCTGTCGTTCCGGTAATTACTGGATTATGAAAGGCCATATCTGAACGCGAAGTTCCAGCGATGTCCATCATATCAACATAATTTAAGCCAACTGCCAGTTTATCGCTTTGCAGTAGTGTTGCGTTTCCACCAAAGAATATACGTTCACTTGTTTGTCCGAAATCAGTTGGTCTGTTGCGAAACATAAACGAGTTCACTTGTAATTCTTTTACGGCTTTAGAAAATTCTAAAGTAAAGTCAACTGCGGCGCCCTGCTGTCTCCAGGTATTGTCGTCGGTATAAAATAAGTCATAGTGTACCATATCACGATAGATATCAAGTAACTCAGACTGGTGACTGCTCAACTCTTCTTGATTGTTATAAAAGGTGTATGGACTCAGTTTGTAGTTGATGTCCCCTAATTGGTAACGGACAGCATCGTTAACTAAACCTTTCAAATACATCTGACGCATGTCGAATGTAACACCTGCTCCCCAAAATCCGCCGAAGTCGTTTCTTACTCGAACCATGGCATGAACAAACGTGTTTGCATTTGGCCGTGCGTTTAGGGCAACATCAACCAAAGTATTCCCAGAGTTTAAGTTGGTTGGTGTAATGGTATCTCCTTCAGTGCCCAGTGTGTTCTGCTGGAATACGCTACGTGCAGCGCCGGAAGCCCACACTTTCTTTCCTTGTGCTAGTGTAATGGTTGAGCAAAGCGTCAATGCGATTACGACTATATATTTCTTCTGAATCATTTAAAATGTTAATTTAAGTTCTACAACTGTCTCAGTACCATTGAACGCATCACGCTCAAAATTGCGGTCTTCAAAATGAAACCATCTGTGACGTAAAAATAAAGCGGTGTTTTTAGATAAATCATAGTCTACCCCAAGGCCTACTCCCCAGCCTCTTTGATCTCTTGGTGCGTTCGTAATCGCATCCAAATCAGTTTGATAATTGGCTACGATACTTTCATAACCTAAGTATGTTGCGATAACACATCGATCATTGTATTCATAGTACATTTCTAACTCATTGCTATAATGTCTTAGATAGGCATCCTCTGAGAAAACGGTTATTGGTGAAATAAAATCTTGAACCGAAGAATATCGATTTAACAAAAAGGCATGAAATCTTTTCAGACCTATTTTACCAGAGTATTTTGCCTGAATTTCCATTACGTTAAACTTCTTCGCAACAAAAGTGTCTGACAATTCGACGAGTTCATATACATCCCTAAAAATCACGTTGTATCTGCCATAGGCGCCAACATTTGTTGGGAAGTTCCATCGCCAGAAACGAGACCTTGTTAACTGGTTAACTGGATGTCCGTAACTAATTTGATTACTCAGTCCTTTCAATTCTGAAGAAATGCCATTGGCAATCGAAAGCTTGAGTTTTTTAATTGGGAACTCAGCGTTGATGTTAAGTCCTTGTCGGTTGTTTGTAAACTGACCAATCGCAGTGAGTGCGCTTGCAAAAGGCGCCAATACTTGACTGGAGCCAACCGTACCTGCAGCAAGCGTATTATTACTCGCCTCTTGAATTGCTGAGTTAAAGAATATGGCGTTGTTGTTAATCACGTTAGGGCTCACTCTAAAGAAGTGTAACTCAAACGGCACCTTGCTGATTTTTTCAGTGAAGTTTAGTTTTACGTTAATCGCTTCTCCGAAAGGATTGCTGTGTACCGGACTGTAATACTGTCCTGCACCAATTTCCGATTTCAGGATAATTCCTTTCGAAATGTTTGCTTGAAACTCTATTGTAGAGATATCAAAACCAATACTGTTCGTGCCAAGGCTATCGCTGAAGGTTTGATTATGGAACGTGTTGAATGCTACAAATCCAAAAGGTGTTTCCTTTTTTAATTTACCTCCGTACGATAAATTTGGAATGGTAAGAAAGCCTCCGTTTAATTCGGTTTTCCCATACAAGGCTTTTAAACTCAAATTGCCTGGTAGATTTGAGGCCTCTACAATAGTTCCTGTAAATGCCCGCTCTCCCCAACGCGTATCTTGGTTAATGTTTCCTTGGTTATAGAAACTGCTATACCTGTCTGAAACATTGGTATTAACGGGATCCCATGGGTTTCTCTCGAACAACATAAATCGGTTGTAGCCTTTAAAACCTGCCAATGTTAAGTCACTTATAGACACCCAGTGTATACCACCTGTTTTAACCCCAAACGTACCTATGTCTGTATCAAAGTTTCCGTACAGATTAATACCAAGCAATAATCCTAGGTTTGTTGCAAATCGTGTACCTGTAAGCGGACTATATATCGTTGGCAAATTGGTTTGACTAACTTGTCCTTGTCCATAAGTTTGGTTGATTTTCCCATCTAAAAACTGAAAAGCATACAAGTCGAAACCCCAAGCCGTTTTAGCCGAAGGTCTTCCAGAAAAATTCAACGTAAGATTTGGCAATTGGCTGTCATCCCCTACAAAGACACTTTTTTGTATCGCTGTATCGTTGTTTGCTTCGTTTAAAATTAACGCATCTTTATGCCGTGTATACGTGCTAAAGAACCGATAATTTCCTGCAACTTTGAACGTATACAGCGCGTCTGCCGGCTTCTTTGGATAAACCCCGACCTTAGGTTTTATCGTAGAATCGAAACGGGTGTTCCAGTTGGCTTGCCAACGTTTAAACGAATCTAACTCCTGATTATCAGGAGGTGCCTGACCAGAACTAGATTGCCATCCAATCAGACAGCAGATGATTGTAATTATTCTTTTTGAATTCATCATTTAAATAAATACCATAAAATGAAAACTGAGATTATTAATAAAAGTGACAGTAAAATATTGACACTTGATTTTTGAAATGTTAAAGCACCTTTAGACCATGTAATGTCTTCAAGTTGTGAATCAGACAAGGCATCTTTTTCTTTCGAAAATGCATAAAGCAAAGCCACGCAAACCAGAAACAGGAATAAGGCAAAGTGCAAAAAGTTTATTTGCGTAAAGGCATGTAATGGCCCAGACAAATCGTCTTGAACCAGCTCTAAACCTAGTCTTACCAAACCTATAGCAGCGCCGCTCAACAAAGATATTTTAGCAGCCTGAGGTGTTATCTTTTTGCTCAGAATGCCTACTAAGAAAACAGCTGCAATTGGAGGCGAGATGTACGCCTGAATACTTTGGAGTACTTTGAATAAGCCACCCTTGATATCCTCCATGAAAGGAATCCATGCCATGCCCAATACAATCAGTACAACCGTGGCTATCTGACCGACGTAAACAAGTTGCTTTTTAGTTGCTTCAGGCTTGTACTGGCGATAGATGTCCATGGTAAACAACGTGGAACAAGAGTTAAAGACAGAAGACAATGAGCTCATTAGTGCGGCCAATAAGCCTGCAATAACAAGGCCTTTAAAACCTGCTGGCAAGACCGCTAAACTGAGCAGAGGTAATGCCGCATCGTAGTTGGTTGACCCATCCGCTTTTAATGGAAATGTAACTAAAGCATCGTCTCCAACAGAAAGTGCCAAGGCAATCAGACCTGGAACGACAAATAAAAACAAGGGTAATAGTTTTAAGAAACCACCGAATATGGTCCCTTTTCTAGCGTGATCAATATTTTTGGCTGCCAATACGCGTTGAACGATAAATTGGTCTGTACACCAGTACCAAACCCCTAAAATGGGTGCCCCAAACAGTATGCCTGTCCAAGGGTAATCTGGATGCTGCATGTTCTTCCAAAGA